>NZ_QHJH01000379.1 GCF_003947455.1 Streptomyces sp. WAC 04229
GTGCCTTTCGGCTGAGGGCCCTGCCGGCACCGGCGCCGGCACCGGCCGCGCCCTCAGCCGCAAGGCACTCCTCAGGGCCGCGGTCGCCGCCGGCGCCGCCGTCCCGCTGCTCGCCACCGGCTCCATCGCGCTCGCCCGGGACGCCGCCCGCTCCTCCACCGGCCGCACGCTGACGCCGACCCCCTACTGCGACGACGGCGACGACCCGACGCCGGACCAGATGGAGGGCCCGTACTTCAGGCCGAACTCCCCGCGGCGCACCAGCCTGGTGACACCCGGCACCGTCGGCACCCCGCTGACCGTCGCCGGCTACGTCTTCGGACGGAACTGCGCCCCGCTGCCCGGCGTGCTCCTCGACTTCTGGCAGGCGGACAACGCCGGCGCCTACGACATGGCCGGATACGCCTTCCGCGGCCACCAGTTCACCGACGCCACCGGCGCCTTCACCCTGCGCACGATCGTCCCGGGCCTCTACCCGGGCCGCACCCGGCACCTCCACGTCAAGGCGCAGGCACCCGGCCAACCCGTGCTGACCACCCAGCTCTACTTCCCCGGCGAACCCCGCAACGCCACGGACGCGCTCTTCGACCCGGCGCTGCTGATGAACGTCCGTGCCGGGGGCGGCGGCAGGGAGGCCACCTTCGACTTCGTCCTGGACGTGGACGGCGGCCCCGGCCCCGACCCCACCGACCCGCCGAACGGCACCTGGGCACCCGGCCGCTCCTACACCTCGGGCGACCGCGTGACGTACGGCGGCCGCGCCTACCGCTGCCTCCAGGGGCACACCGCGACGACGGGCTGGGAGCCGCCCAACGTGCCGGCCCTGTGGCGCCCCGAGTCCTGAGACCTTCCTCACAGCAGGCCGCTCGCGGACCACTCCCCGCGTCCCCGCGTACCCGCGTCCGGGCATGCGGAAGCCCCCCAGGTCCGAGACCTGGGGGGCTTCCGGCTGGTGCGCGAGGGGGGAGTTGAACCCCCACGCCCTTGCGGGCACTGGAACCTGAATCCAGCGCGTCTGCCTATTCCGCCACCCGCGCATTGGGTGTGTCCTCTGGTGCCCTGCCGTGCCTTGGCTTGCGGCCCGGCCCCTTCCGACACGAGAACATTAGCACGCTGCCAGGGGTGGATTCACATCCCTTCACGGCCGGGAGCAGGGCGCCCGCCCCGCTCCCGGGCACTCGTCTCGACCCGTAGCCGTTCACGTATCAACCTCGTACCGGTACGGCCCGTCTCCCCAGGAGCCGGTAGGGGTCCACAGTCAGGTGCGGGACACTGGTCGGCGGCCGCCTCTACGATCCTGGGCATGAGTACCCGAGGGAGCGCATCCCGAAGGTCCCCGGGAGTTCGAAGGACGGCTCCAGCGGGAACTCCGAGAGGCGTCGACACCCGTCGACCGGGCCGACAGGGGGAACCAGCCGATCGAGCGGCGCGTGGATACGATCAGTAAGCAGTACCAGGTGGACAGTGCACGGACGAGCGGTGCGCACACCGGCACTGCGCAAGGCAGCAGTACGCAAGGCAGTGGACAGGACGGCAGCGACGGAGGAGGTGCCCCATGGGAGTCCTGAAGAAGTTCGAGCAGCGTCTCGAAGGTCTGGTCAACGGCACCTTCGCGAAGGTCTTCAAGTCCGAGGTGCAGCCCGTGGAGATCGCGGGAGCGCTCCAGCGCGAATGCGACAACAACGCGACCATCTGGAACCGCGACCGCACCGTCGTACCCAATGACTTCATCGTGGAGCTGAGCACGCCCGACTTCGAGCGGCTCAGCCCCTACTCGGGCCAGCTCGGCGACGAGCTGGCCGGCATGGTCCGCGACTACGCCAAGCAGCAGCGCTACACCTTCATGGGACCGATCAAGGTCCACCTGGAGAAGGCGGACGACCTCGACACCGGCCTGTACCGGGTGCGCAGCCGTACGCTCGCCTCCTCCAGCAGCCAGCAGGGCGGCGGCCCGGCCCCTTCCGACACGAGAACATTAGCACGCTGCCAGGGGTGGATTCACATCCCTTCACGGCCGGGAGCAGGGCGCCCGCCCCGCTCCCGGCCGTGAAGGGATGTGAATCCACCCCTGGCAGCGTGCTAATGTTCTCGTGTCGGAAGGGGCC
>NZ_QHJH01000380.1 GCF_003947455.1 Streptomyces sp. WAC 04229
GTAATGACGTCTCCCCCCGGAGACTCTCCCCGCCATCGAAAGCCGGAGTGTGCGGAACGTGCCCCTTCTGAATTGACCCTCGCTCAACTATGTTCTTTCCGACGGAGTGCGGGGGGATGCGCTCACCGGTCCGCGACGGGCGGACCGCGGAAGGGGCCAGTTCCGCACACTCCGGCTTTCGATGGCGGGGAGAGTCTCCGGGGGGAGACGTCATTACCGGGGGATTGTCTATGCATGTTCAGGACTCTCATTGGTCGTCCGCGTCGGCTGTCGCGCCCGGTGGCGCGATGAGTGCGGCGGCGGGTGGCGCACGCGGGGACGCGGCACGGAACGCTCCGTTGCGCGTGGACGCCCAGCGCAATCTGGAGCACGTCCTGCGCGCGGCCCGCGAGGTCTTCGGCGAGCTGGGTTACGGCGCGCCCATGGAGGACGTGGCGCGGCGCGCCCGGGTCGGTGTCGGCACCGTGTACCGGCGCTTTCCGAGCAAGGACGTGCTGGTCCGGCGGATAGCCGAGGAGGAGACGGCGCGGCTGACCGACCAGGCCCGGGCGGCGCTCGGGCAGGAGGACGAACCGTGGTCGGCGCTGTCCCGCTTCCTGCGTACGTCGGTGGCCTCGGGCGCCGGCCGGCTGCTGCCGCCGCAGGTGCTGCGGGTCGGGGTGTCGGAATCCGCCGGCGACGGCGCGGGCGGTGACGGCGCCGCCGTTCCGGCCGGTGAGCCACGGGTGCCGCAGCAGCGGATACAGCCGGGCTCGGGCGAGCTGCGGCTGGTGTCGGAGGAGCACGGTCCTGCCGGTGCTGCGGCCGATGCCGCGGCGTCCGCGGAGGTCGATCACGGTGCGGCGGCGCTGCTGGAGGTCGTGGGCCGGCTCGTGGAGCGGGCCCGTGCGGCGGGCGAACTGCGGCCGGGCGTCTCGGTGTCGGACGTGCTGCTGGTGATAGCCACGGCAGCGCCCTCGCTGCCGGACCCGGCGCAGCAGGCGGCGGCCTCGGCCCGGCTGCTGGACATCCTGCTGGAGGGATTGAGGTCGCGTCCCTCCTGAACCGCGGCGGCCGTCGGGGGCAAGGTACTTCTCCTTCCCCGAACGGCTGAGCGTCATTACCGCCGCACGGCAAGTCCCCACGGACGAGTGGTGATCGGCACGCGGAAGTCCTGAACAAAAGCCAATATGGCACTCTGGCGCCGTGTTCGGACTGGCTGGGCAGGCGGCGGGGGCTTTCCGCGATGAGCGTTGACGGGCGGGGCGGGTCACTCGGTGACGGCGAAGGCGGGCCCGGTGACACGGGACCCGCCGACTCACCACAGGTGCCGGGCCAGGGCGGACGGGCCAGGTCGCCGTGGGGCGGCGGTCCGACGGACGCGAGTCGGCCCGGCCCGGGTGGGGGTACGGCCGAGGCCGGCCCCCCGGCGGGGTCCGGTGTCCCGGCCCAGCGCGAGCTGCACGAGGACAGCGTCCTGCCGCCGCCGCGCGAGGTCCCGTCGTCCGACGCCCAGCTGATCGAGGGCATGCGCGCGGGCGACGACACGGCCTACGAGGAGCTGTTCCGGCGCCACTCGGACGCGGTACGCCGATACGCGCGCACCTGCTGCCGCGACGCCCACACCGCGGACGACCTCACCGCCGAGGTCTTCGCCCGCATGCTCCAGGCGGTGCGCGGGGGTTCGGGTCCCGAGCACGCCGTGCGCGCCTACCTGCTCACGGCGGTCCGGCGGGTGGCCGCGGGCTGGACGCGCTCGGCCGGACGGGAGCAGTTGGTCGACGACTTCGCCGTGTTCGCCGCGCAGTCCGCTCGGACCACCGAGGGCCCGGACGACGACACCCTGGAGCTGGGCGCCGACGTCCGGGCCATGCACCAGGCCGAGCAGTCGATGGCGATGCGGGCCTTCCGGTCGCTGCCGGAGCGGTGGCAGGCCGTGCTGTGGCACACCGAGGTCGAGGACGAGTCGCCGAGCGAGGTGGCCATGCTCTTCGGGCTGGACGCCAACGGCACC
>NZ_QHJH01000381.1 GCF_003947455.1 Streptomyces sp. WAC 04229
GGGCATTACGGTGGGACACGAAGACCTCCGTGCGGTGCGTTCCTAGACAGCTCCACCACATCGGAGGTCTTCGCCATGTTCAAGACCCACCAGTGTCAACAACGCTCGTGATCAATACACCTAGGCCCGGCACCCCGACCGGTCCGGGACCAAATTCCGATGTACGGGCCGCGCTGCCGTTGAGAGCATGACACCCATGCCCGAAGCAACCAGTTCCCCCGTCTCCGCCACCGCCCGGACGTCCACCCGCCGCACGCCGCCGACCTGGCTGGTGGTCGCCCTGGCCTGTGCCGGACAGTTCCTCGTCGTGCTCGACGTGTCCGTCGTCAACGTCGCCCTGCCGTCCATGCGCACCGACCTCGGGCTGAGCGCGCAGGGGCTCCAGTGGGTGGTCAACGCCTACGCCATCGCCTTCGCCGGGTTCATGCTGCTCGGTGGACGGGCCGGCGACCTGTACGGGCGCAAGCGGATGTTCCTGGTCGGGCTCGGGCTGTTCACCCTGGCCTCGCTGGGCGGCGGTCTGGCCCAGGAGGGCTGGCAGCTGCTGGCCGCGCGGGCCGTGCAGGGCCTGGGCGCGGCGGTACTCGCGCCCTCGACGCTGACGATCCTGACGGCGGCGGTGCCGGAGGGGGCCGCGCGGGCCCGGGCGATCGCGACCTGGACCGCCGTGGGCGCCGGGGGCGGTGCCGCGGGCGGACTGGTGGGCGGCGCCCTGGTGGACGGGCTGTCCTGGCGCTGGGTGCTGCTGATCAACGTGCCGGTGGGTGCGGTCGTGCTGGCCGGCGCCGTGCTGTGGCTGACCGAGAGCCGGGGCGCGGCGCGGCGGCGCCTCGACCTGCCGGGTGCGCTGCTGGTGACCGTCGGCCTGGCCACGCTCGCCTACGGCATCTCGCAGACCGAGTCCGAGGGCTGGACGGCGACGGCGACGCTGGTGCCGCTGTTCGCCGGCCTCGCGCTGCTCGGGCTGTTCCTCCTCGTCGAAGCGCGGACGGCGGCGCCGCTGATGCCGCTCGGGCTGCTGCGGCTGCGGTCGGTGGCGTCGGCGAACGTGGCGATGCTGGTGTCCGGCTCGTCGATGTTCTCGATGTGGTTCTTCATGACCCTGTACGCGCAGAACGTGCTGGGCTACACCCCGCTGGAGGCCGGTCTCGCGCTGGTGCCCAGCTCCCTGGCGGTGATCCTCGGGTCCAAGGCGGCGCCGCGCTTCATGCCGGTGCTCGGGGCGCGGAACGTGGCCGTGCTGGGCACGCTCGTGGCGGCGGCGGGCTTCGGCTGGCAATCGACGATGACCGCGGACGGGGGCTTCCTGACGGCGATCATGATCCCCGGCGTGCTGATGATGCTGGGCGCGGGCATGGCGGCGACGCCGTTGGCCTCACTGGCCATCTCCGGCGCGGCACCCGGCGACGCGGGGCTGGTCTCCGGGCTGGTCAACACCTCCCGGACGATGGGCGGTTCGCTGGGCCTCGCGGTGATGTCCACGATCGCGGCGGCGAGGTCCGGCGGAGAGCACGCCGGCCCGGTGGCGCTCACGGACGGCTACGCCCTGGTCTTCCGCACGGGAACGGCGGTCCTGACCGCCGCGGCCCTCCTGATGTGGGCCTGGCTACCGGCCGGAAAGCCAAAGCCCGCCGCGGCATGAGCGCCTCGGAGTGAGCGCCCCGAAGGGGCGCGGGGAACTGCGCGGGCAACCCCCACCGGCCCGCACCCGAAGAGAGCCCGGCGGGCAGACGCGGACCCGGTACGTGGGGTGAGCGCAAGGGTGCCCAGCACCCGCGTAGGGGCGCGGGGCTCCGTTGCGTTCACCCGACGTACCGGGTTCGCGTCTGCCCGGCGGGTTCTGGGCC
>NZ_QHJH01000382.1 GCF_003947455.1 Streptomyces sp. WAC 04229
GTCCCCAGTCAACCGGTAGTTGGGAGCGCTCCCAACTCCCCACTGATGGGAGCGCTCCCAACTACCGGTTGACTGGGGACTGTAGGAGCCGTTCATGTTCCTGACAAGACTGTGCGCAACGGAGCCGTCGCACGAATCTCGAAGCCCCAGGTGGGAGCCGGGCCCTTGACGGGAGCGCTCCCGACGACGGCTTCGGTCAGGCGGAGTCCCTGAGTACCAGCTCGGTACGGAGGATGACGTGCCGCCAGGCGACGGGCGACTCCTCCATCTCCTCCAGCAGCAGCCGCACCATGGTGCGGCCGATCTCCTCCAGCGGCTGCCGGACCGTCGTCAGCGGCGGGTCCGTGGGCCGGGCCGGCTGGAAGTCGTCGAAGCCGATCACCGCCACGTCCTGGGGCACCCGGCGCCCCGCGGCACGCAGCGCGCCGAGTGCCCCGGCGGCCAGGGTGTCCGAGGCGGCGAAGACCGCGTCCAGCTCCGGGTGACGGCCGATCAGGCTGGTCATCGCCCGGCGCCCGCTCTCCTCCGTGAAGTCGGCGCCCTCGACGACCAGCGAGGGGTCCGGCGTCACCCCGGCCAGCTCCAGAGCCTCCCGGTATCCGCGCAGCCTGCACTGGGCGACGTACATGTCCAGCGGCCCGCTGATGGCCCCGATCGCGCTCCGGCCCCCGTCCAGCAGGTACGTGACCGCGCCGCGCGCACCCCCGGCGTTGTCGGCGTCGACGTAGGTGACACTCTCGTCGCCGGAACGCCGCCCGAGCATCACGGTGGGCAGCCCGGCCTTGGCCAGCATGTCCGGCAGCGGATCCGCGGCGTGCACGGACATCAGCAGCACACCGTCGACCCGCCCGCCTCGCGCGTACTCCACGAACCGCCTGCGTTCGGTGTCCGTACGGACCAGCGTGAGCAGCAACTGCACCGGTGTGTCGGTCAGGGCGTCGCCGACGGCATGCACGATCTCCGTGAAGAACGGCTCCCCGAACAGCCGCCAGTCCGGCTCTGTCATCACCAGCGCGACGGCGTCCGCACGGTGCCCCGCCAGCGAGCGCGCCGCGAGATTCGGGACGTAGCCCAGCTCCGCGATGGCCCGCTGCACGGCGCGGCGTGTCGAGTCCCGCACGCCGGCCGCGTTGTTGATGACCCTTGAGACGGTGCCCCGCCCCACGCCGGCGAGGGCGGCCACCTCCTCCAGCGTCGGCGTACCGGGACGCTGTCTGCCCATGTCCGCCCGCCTTCCCCCACGAGATCGTCCGATACTACGGCGACCCGCGCCTCTCAGCGTGCGGATCGTGTGGGTGGTGCCGCTCGGCTCTACCTCACGGCGGCCCGGAGTGCGGGTTCGCCCGGCCCGGTGCGGTCCGCTGTGAGGTCTGCGGTGGGGCCCCGCTGGGGTCCGCGGTGGGCTCCGTGGTGGGGTCCGCGCCCCACGCGGCGGCGCACAGGGCGTGGTCGAGCGACTCCGTGTAGACGGCGGCGCCGAGCCAGGCGCGGACGAAGCGGCCGGTGTCGGCCGGGAGCAGCCTGCCGAAGGGGTCACGTGCGCGGTCCGCCGCGGTGGTGTGCAGCTCGGCGAGCAACTCACCCGCGGTGCCCAGGCCGTACCGCCGCAACCGTGCGACGTCGGCGGCCCGGTCGCCGGGGAACGCCAGCACGCGCCGCCCTCCGGAAACGGCCTGCATGACCCGGCGTCGCAGCAGGTGGACCGGGGCGTCGTCGATGGTGGGCGGGGGCTCGTGCGGCGAGGTGTCGTGTGG
>NZ_QHJH01000383.1 GCF_003947455.1 Streptomyces sp. WAC 04229
GGTCATGGGACGGTGGTGTACGGCCTGGCGGCATGCCGGGTCCGGGGGCGCGGGGCCGCAGTCGGCCGCGCCCGCGTCGGCGCCGGCGCCCGGACGGCGGAAGGCGCCCCGTCGGCGTACGGCGCCCGCACCGCCTACGGGGCCCGCGAACCGTACGGCGCCCGCACCGCCTACGGGGCCCGCGAACCGTACGGCGGCGGCGAGCCGTGCGGCGTCCGCGTGGCGGCCGGCGGTCGTGACCGCCGTACTGGCCATCGCCGGCGCCACCGCCACGGTCCTGGCTCCGCCCGGCGGTGCCGCCTTCGCGGCCGGTGACGCGCCGGGGTACGCCTTCGCCGACGGCGCCCCGCGGATCGACGGGACGAACGCCGCCTCGGACGCCGCGGCGCTGGCGGCCGGGGCCACGTACCGCTCCTCACTGCCGCGCAACGGCACCCTCTATTACCGCCTCGACCTCGACGCCGCGTCCGACGCCTACGTCTCCGTGACCGCCGTACCCGGCTCCGCCGGTGAGGTCACCGCCGTCGACGGCATCCGCGTCTCGGTACAGGACGCCGAGGGCGGCTCCTGCTCCTCCGACAGCGCGACCTTCGGCGCGGCGCACAGCCCCCGCCCGGTCACCGCGTGGGGCATGCGGGAGATCGCGCCCGGCGGCAACCGGTGCCAGGAGCCCGGCACCTACTACGTCACCGTCGAGCGGGCCAGGCCCCAGGACTCCCCGCCCGAGGACTGGGACCTGGAACTCACCGTCGCCACCGAACCCCGCCCCGCCCGAACGGGTGCGACCCAGGCCCCCGAAGCCTGGGACTCCGCCTCGCCCGAGGCCGTACCCGGTGAACCGGAACCCCGCACGGGCGGCAGCGGCTTCGCCCACGCCACGCCCCTCGGACCGGGCGCCTGGCGCGACGGCATCCGGCCCGGACAGACCCTCTACTACAAGGTGCCGGTGGACTGGGGCCGCCAGATCTCCGCGACCGCCGAACTCGACGGCGCCCGGGAGCCCTCCGGCTACGCGACCGGTGCCCTGCGCCTGGCGCTGCACAACCCGGTGCGCGGCGAGGTCGACGACGCCGCCAAGGGCTACACCGGCCGCCCCGTCACCGTCGGGCTCGCCGCCCTGCCGCCGGTCGCCCATTCCAACCGGTACGCCACGAGCGGGCAGGTCGGCGCGGTGCGCTTCGCCGGTGACTACTACGTCGTCGTGCACCTGGCGGCGCAGGTGGCGGAGGACTTCGGCGAGGGGCCCTTCGGACTGACGCTCCGCGTCGGGCTGAGGGGATCCGCGCGGAGCGGGCCCGACTACGCGGGGGAGTCGCGGCCCGAGGGGCTCTTCGCCGTCTCGGCCCAGGACCGGGCGGCGGCGCCGGACAGCGACTCCCCGGCCGACGACGACCTCGCCATGAAGGCGGTCGCCGTGGGCGGCATCGGCACCGGCAGCCTGCTGCTGGCGGGCCTGACGGTGTGGACCGCGGCGGCCAGGCGCAGGGCGAGGTGAGGAGCGGCCCGGTTCAGAGCCGGGTCAGCGCCCAGAACCCCACCGCGTAGCAGGCCAGCGCCAGGAGCAGCACGGGCACCGCCACCGCCGCCGGAGGACCTGGTCGGCGCCGCCGTCGCGTCGCCCGGTGCTGCGCCGGGACCTGTGGGTTGCGGGCGGTGTACGAGGCGGTGGGGGTGTCGTCGGGCGCCTGCCACGGGGGCGGCGTGAAAGAC
>NZ_QHJH01000384.1 GCF_003947455.1 Streptomyces sp. WAC 04229
CCCCCGGCCCGCGGCACACCGCGGGCACCCGCCCCGGAACCCCACGATCCGGGGCTGTGCGTGCCGGTCATCGGCCTCTGCGTGGACCTGCCCGGCGACGACTGACGGCCGCCGGGACACCCCGGCCCCTAACCCTCGTCGCCGTCGCCCCGCCGGGTGAGCAGCCAGGGCTCGACCACGCCGAGACCGCGTACCGGGCGCTGCCACATCGGCTGGAGCGCGAAACGGTACGAGGGCGGGTCCTCGCCCGCCTTCTCCGCGGCGGCGGCCTCCTCGGCCGCGACCGCCTCCGAGGCCGGCGCGTCCTGGGTCCGGATCAGCTCCTCCGCGAGCGCGGCGTCGACGAGGACGGCGTCACGGGGAGCTATCGAGGTCAGCCGGGAGGCCAGGTTCACGGTCGAACCGAAGACGTCGCCCATCCGGGTGGTGACCGTGCCGAAGGCGATGCCGACGCGCAGTTCCGGCATCGTCTCGTCGTTCGCCATCGTCTCGACGAGGAGCAGCGCGATCTCCGCGGCCGTTCCCGCGTCGTCGGCGGCGTAGAGCACCTCGTCGCCCAGGGTCTTGATCAGCCGTCCGCCGCGCGCGGCGACCAGGTCGGCGGCGGTGGTCTCGAAGGCCTCGACCAGCTCGCCGAGTTCCTCCTCCTCCATCCGGCGGGTCAGCCGGGTGAAGCCGACCAGGTCGGCGAAGCCGACCGCGAGCCGCCGGTCCACCATCTCCTCGTCGTCGGCGGCCTGCACGACCCGGCCCGCCGAGGCGGCGAGCTGGCGGCGCCAGACGTAGACGAGGAACTCCTGCAGCTCGGGCAGGAGCAGCTCGACGATCGGGTACGTCACCTCGGTGCGCGTCATCCCGGGCTCGGGGGGCTCGGTCAGGCCCTCCAGGAAGGAGTCGATCTGCCACTCGGCCAACCGGGCGGTGGTCTGCCCGGTGGACCGGGCCACCTGCACGGCCATCGCCTCGCTGAGCAGCCCCGCCTCCACCAGACCGGCCAGCCGCCGCAGGGCGAGGACGTCGGCCTCGGTGAGCGCCCTGGCCTGGCCGATGTCGGCGAAGCCCATGGCCCGCCAGAAACGGGACGCCAGTTCCATGGAGACGCCCGCGCTGCGGGCGGCCTGGAAGGGGGTGTAGCGGCGCTCGGCGCCCAGGATGAGCCCTTCGAGGCGCAGCGCGAGCGGGTCCTCGCCGGAGTCGGCGGAGTCCGGGGCGGGCTCGGGGTCCACCCGGCCGTCCCCGTCCGCGCCGGAGCCCGTGTCGTCGACGCTCAAGCCTGCTGCCCTTCCGATCTGCCGCGGTCAGATATCGACCGGCCACAACTTTACGTCAGGTGTGCCCCAGCTCACTGCCGTGCGGCAGCACTCCGAGCCCGCCCTCCCCGGGCCCGGCCCGCACCCCGGATCCCGCACGCACGCACGCCCACCGCTCTCCCACTCGGCACACGTCCCGCGGCCCCCTCTCCGTACAACCACGGGCCGGATCTCCGTACAACCGGCCGAGCCCGCACCGAACCCTGCTCGCCCCGAGCCTGCGCCCCGAACCGCACGCACGCCACCCGCGGCCGCACGCCGTCCCCCATGGCGCAATCGTCGCCACGGCCCCCGCCCACCGGCACCATGTCGTCGAGTCGGCAGTTCCGCAGCGCCGCGACATCGCCGCCGCCACCGTCCCGTTCCAGCCCGAGCTCGTCAT
>NZ_QHJH01000385.1 GCF_003947455.1 Streptomyces sp. WAC 04229
GACCTTGCGGGTGTGCTACCGGGGGTGGGGGCTGTCGCCAAGGGAAGCCTCGAGGCGTTGCACGCTACTCGGACAAGTGCCTCGTCGCTCAGCTTCTGGCAGAAGGCGGCCACCTGTGGTTCGGGATCACTCGAGGAAGCCGGCCGTATCTCGAGGCTGGAGAACGGTCTGGTGGCTAGGGCAGTGCGCGGCTTCGGTAATCCAGAGAAAGCTGCGAGGGTGGCGGCAGCGGTATCCGGCCTCACGGGGACCGCCACTGGCGGGTACGGGCTCTATGAAAAAGCCTTTGACGTGGAATCCGACGGCATCAAGGACGGGGCGGTGGCAGCCATCGACGGTTCTCGCTTGATTATCGACAACGGGGGGATCATTGGTCTCGTTCGGCATGTCTTCTGACATCGGCGTCGCACAGAAGGTTGCGCATCGTGGATCCTGTGTCGTGCAGTAGGGCGTGGGCTCATGCGCCCACGCGGTGGTCATGGTTCTCGCACATGGTGGTGAACGTTCTCGGGCTTGTGTGCTGGGCTGGTGGCTGGGTCGCCCTGCTGGGGATTTCGACTTACACGCCGAACTGGGTGGTGTGGGTGTTCATGCCGTACTTCATCTATGGGCCCTATCGAGTCGTCACGCAGCTGAAGTATTTTCCGGCAGCGTTTCTGATGCTGCGCATCCTCCGCACGTATCCGTGGCAGGTGGTGCAGGGTGCCCCGCATGGGCTGACGAAGCGTCCCGAAGTGACGGGTAGGCAGTATGGCTGGTTCGAGTTCGCCAATCCGGCCAAGAGGGATCAGAATTTGCCGCTCGTCTTCCCTCGACATCTCCGGGTGGCGTGGTGGGCCCGCCGTATGGCTCCGCGAGCAGACGCCCGTTTGAAGGCGGACATCGAGACCGTTTGGTTTGCTGGCGATCCACGGTTCATCGGGGTCCTTGCCGCACCCGGCCGCAAAGGCACGGCTCCTCGCCGCATGCACGTCGTCGAGCAGCGGATCGACGCACGGAGCGGTTGGCGCTTCGCCGACTGGGGTGCCACACACGATGACATCGAGCGCGGGCGCCGGGTCGGCGTCCATCCCGTCAATCCCTGAGGTGGTGCGTGATGAGTTCCGTAACGATCATGGCCCACGAATCCGTCTGGGATCCGCACGCGGAACTCTGGTTCGCGGAGCCGGCTGGCTTCACGGCTCTGCCGCTGGACTCTCTGCTTGCCGAACCGGGCGCTCAAGCTGCCGAAGGCATGCGTAAGGCCATGGCACCGCTGCTTGCGACGGCACCCAGCGAAGCGGCTCGGCAGCAGTTCATCGCGCTGGTCGCCTCGGGCCAGCAGATGCTTGCCGCATTGTGTGAGTTCGGAACCGTTCACTGTTCCGTCGGCATGCACCGCGACGACATCGGTCGTGGGTCTCGTCCCCTGCTCTCCTTGTTCTCCATCGCATGGCGAGCCACTGCGACCGCACCAAGGGCGGCGACCGCGGCGCGAGCCGTGACAGGGGCGGTCGGCCACAGTCGTATCGAGTACCTCGAACTGCCCAGCGGTCCCGCAACGCTCAGCGAAACGACCTCACCGCCACCCCCCACCCCGGCCCCTATACACCACCTACGCTGCCGAACAACCACTCTTTGTAGATCTCGCTGGTCGTCGCATCCATATAAAAAAAAA
>NZ_QHJH01000386.1 GCF_003947455.1 Streptomyces sp. WAC 04229
TGTCGGGCGCGCTTGCGCCACGTGCCTGTGCCTGAAGCACGGTATGTTTTTTAACGCTCCAACGGCCCCCGAGGTCTGCACGGAGTAGGTCGTCGGCAGGGTCGGATGTGTGTAAGAGGCAGATCTGGAGAAGGTGCTGTATCCCGCGTCCGGCTTCACCAAGGGCGAGCTGCTGCACTACTACGCGACGACCGCCGGGGTGCTGCTGCCGCATCTGCGGGACCGCGCGGTCTCCTTCCTGCGGTACCCCGACGGTCCGGACGGCCAGCTGTTCTTCACCAAGAACGTGCCGCCGGGTACGCCCGACTGGGTCACCACGGCCGAGGTCCCCCGCTCGGAGGGGCCCGCCCGGATGGTGCTGGTGCAGGATCTGCCGAGCCTGATGTGGGCGGCGAACCTGGTGACCGAGTTCCACACGCACCAGTGGACCGCCGACGACCCCGGCGAGGCCGACCGGCTGGTGTTCGACCTCGACCCCGGTCCGCCCGCGACGGTGGTGCAGTGCTGCGAGGTGGCCCGGTGGCTGCGGGAGCGGCTGGCGGCGGACGGGATCGAGGCGTTCGCCAAGACGTCGGGGGCCAAGGGGCTGCACCTGCTGGCGGGGGGGCGGGGGGCGCCCTCGGAGCGGGTGTCGGAGTACGCGAAGGCGCTCGCCGTGGAGGCCGAGCGGGCGCTGCCCCGGCTGGTGGTGCACCGGATGACGCGCAGCCTGCGGCCGGGGAAGGTGTTCGTGGACTGGAGCCAGAACGCCGCCCGCAAGACCACGGCCGCCCCGTACACGGTGCGGGCCCGCCCCGAGCCGGCGGTCTCCACGCCGGTGACGTGGGACGAGGTGGCGGGCTGCCGGCGGGCGGCGGAGTTGGTGTTCCGTGCGGAGGACCTCGGGCCGCGGGTACGGGACCACGGCGACCTGCTGGCGCCGCTGCTCGACCGGCGCCGGGCGGCGGCCCTGCCGTAGGCCACCGGGACCCGGCAGGATCCGGACGGCGTCCTCAGAGGCGCGCCCAGGTGGCGCGGTCGCGGGCCAGGGAGTGCAGGGCCTCCACGTCCGCCGGTTTGAGCACCCCGCCCCGGCGGGCCAGGTCGGGCAGCTCCCGGTCGGTGAGGACGCGGGCCGCGCGCGGTGGCGCCGTGACGGTCACCTGGGCCGGGTCGACGAGGACGAGGACGGCGCGGACTTCGGCCGTCAGCGCGTGGGAGGCCCGTTCGGCGTCGGCGCGGACCCTGCGCAGCAGCGGGCGTGGTTCCCGGCGGCCCAGCGCGACCAGGGGATCGCCGACGTGCACCCGCCGACCGCGGGCGGGCAGCACGTGCAGCGCGAAGAGCCCGCCGGGGCCGATCAGCAGGTGGTGGACGCGGTCGCCGCCGGGCAGCGGCACGGAGTGCAGGGTGCGCCAGCCGGCGCCGTCGAGGCGGTCGAGGGCCGTCCCCGTCGCGTGCTCGGCCGCCAGGGCCCGGCGGCGCGGGTCGGGGCGCAGCCGGTGCGCGGGGCCGGGGTCGCGTTCCAGGGCGACCAGCAGCGCCTCGCCGGGCCGGTTGGGGGCGAGGTCGTCGTCCGGGTGGAGGGAGAGCCGGGCCAGTTCGGCCGGGGTCGGGAC
>NZ_QHJH01000387.1 GCF_003947455.1 Streptomyces sp. WAC 04229
GGCGGCGGGTCGCTGGGGCGGGGGTTCGGGTGGCTGTGGGCCTCGTACGCCGTCAGCACCTTCGGCACGCGGCTCGCCTTCGACGCCTTCCCGCTGATCGCGGTCCTGGCACTGAACGCGGGTCCGGCGCAGGTGTCGGCGCTGGCGGCGGCCGGTCTCGCGGTGGGTGCGGTGGTGGCGGTGCCGCTGGGTCCGTGGGTGGAGTTCCGGCGCAAACGACCGGTCATGATCGCGACGGATCTGGTCCGCTGCGCGGTGCTGCTGACCGTGCCGGTCGCGTTCGCGTTCGGGCGGCTCGGCTTCGCCCAGTTGCTGGTCGTGTCGGTGATCGTCGCCACGGCGGATATCACGTTCCGGGCCGCCGCCGGTTCCTGTCTCAAGTCGCTGGTGCGGCGGGAGAACCTGCTGGCCGCCAACGGCCGCTTCGAGGCGACGAGTTGGACCGCGACGATGCTCGGGCCGCCGGTCGGTGGGGCCGCCGTGGGTCTCTTCGGGCCCGTGGCGACGGTGGCGGTCGACGCGGCCAGCTACCTGCTGTCGGCGCTGGGCATCCGTGCGATCGGCCGCGGCGAACCGCTCCCCGAGCACGCGGGCCCTGCCCGGACTTCCCGGCCGCGGTCCGGTGACCTGCTGGAGGGGTGGCGGTACGTCCTCACCTCGCCCGCGCTGCGTCCGCTGTTCTTCAACACGCTCCTGGTCAACGGCCTCATCATGGCGACCGCGCCGCTGATGGCCGTCCTCATGCTGGGCGATCTGGGCTTCGCTCCCTGGCAGTACGGGCTCGCCTTCGCGGTGCCGTGCGTCGGTGGCCTGATCGGCTCCCGGCTGGCCGGACCGCTCGTGGCGCGCTTCGGGGAGCACCGGGTGCTGGTCACCAGCGGGGCGCTGCGCGTGTGCTGGCCGGTGGGGCTGGCCTTCGTCGGCCCGGGTGTGCAGGGTCTGGTCCTGGTGATGGCCGTCGAGCTGGCGCTGATCACGTCGGTGGGGGTGTACAACCCGGTGTTCGCCACGCGCCGGCTGGAACTGACCCCGCCGGACCGTGTCGCGCGCACCCTGACCGCCTGGACGATCAGCGGCAAGCTGACGACCGCGTCCCTGACCGCCCTGTGGGGCCTCCTGGCGGCGCTGACCGGCCTGCGCACGGCGGTCGCCCTGGCGGGCGTGCTGCTCCTGGCGACGCCTTTGCTGCTGCCGCGCCGGAGCGTGGGGTCCGGCCCGGAGGGGAGCCGGGGCTCCGACCCGGCCGCGGCCTCGACGTCGGGCGCGGATCCGGCCAAAGGACAGGGGACCGGTTTGCCGAGCCCCCCGGCCGCGTAGCACCGTCGAAGACCGGGAACTCCCGGCGGGCGGCGGCAAACGCGGCGGGCAGTCGTAGCCGTGCGCAACCGCGGCCGCCGCGAGACGGCGGCGCCGAGACGGCCCCGCGTGGCGGCCCGGGCCCCCGGGTGGCGGGGGGGCCGCTCCCCCCGCCTCGACGGCGCCCGCCGTGCCGTGCGCGGCACCGACGCCACCGTCACCGAGCTGCCCCTCGCCTACGAGGAGCGGGACGCCGCCCGGCTGGCCGCACGCTGGGGCTCCCTCGGTCTCGACG
>NZ_QHJH01000388.1 GCF_003947455.1 Streptomyces sp. WAC 04229
GCTCCGGCTGAGGCCACGGCCGCCGCCCTCGCGTCCGACGGCCGCTTCGCGGCGGCCGTGGCCTCAGCCGGAGCCGGTCGCCGTGCCGGAGCATGTCGGTGCCGCCCCGTAGACTTCACGCGTGGCAGGACGGATCAACGACGAGGACGTGAAGGCGGTACGGGACGCGGTCCCGATCGACGCCGTCGTCTCGGAGTACCTCCAGCTGCGCAACGCGGGCGGCGGCAATCTGAAGGGCCTGTGCCCCTTCCACGACGAGAAGTCCCCGTCCTTCCAGGTCAGTCCGAGCAAGGGGTTCTTCCACTGCTTCGGCTGCCAGGAGGGCGGCGACACCATCACGTTCGTGATGAAGATCGACCACCTCACCTTCTCCGAGGCGGTCGAGCGCCTGGCCGGCCAGGCCGGCATCACCCTGCGCTACGAGGAGGGCGGGTACAACCCCACCCACCAGCGCGGCGAGCGCATCCGCCTGGTCGAGGCCCACAAGATCGCCGCGCAGTGGTACGCGGAGCAGCTGGCGGCCAGCCCCGAGGCGGACACCGGCCGCGCCTTCCTCGCCGAGCGCGGCTTCGACCAGGCGGCCGCCCAGCACTTCGGCGTCGGCTACAGCCCCCAGGGCTGGGACCACCTCACCCGCTTCCTGCGGGGCAAGGGCTTCAGCGACAAGGAGCTGGTCCTCTCCGGCATCTCCCAGGAGGGCCGGCGCGGGCCCATCGACCGGTTCCGCGGCCGGCTGATGTGGCCCATCCGCGACATCGGCGGCGACGTCGTCGGGTTCGGCGCCCGCAAGCTCTACGAGGCGGACAACGGGCCGAAGTACCTGAACACCCCCGAGACCGCGATCTACAAGAAGTCCCAGGTCCTCTACGGCATCGACCTGGCGAAGAAGGACATCGCGAAGGCGTCCCGGGCGGTCGTCGTCGAGGGCTACACGGACGTCATGGCCTGCCACCTCGCCGGCGTGACCACCGCCATCGCGACCTGCGGCACGGCCTTCGGCGGCGACCACATCAAGATCCTCCGCCGCCTCCTCATGGACAACGGCTCGGCCCGCGTGATCTTCACCTTCGACGGCGACGCGGCCGGCCAGAAGGCCGCCCTGCGCGCCTTCGAGGACGACCAGAAGTTCGCCGCCGAGACCTACATCGCCATCGCCCCCGACGGCATGGACCCCTGCGACCTGCGCCTCGCCAAGGGCGACGACGCCGTCGCCGACCTCGTCGAGCCGCGCACCCCGCTCTTCGAGTTCGCCCTCCGCCAGATCGTCGGCCGCTACGACCTGGACACCCCGGCCGGCCGCGCGTCCGCGCTGGACGAGGCCGCTCCGGTCGTCGCCCGCATCAAGAACAGCGGCGCCCAGCACGAGGTCGCGGTCCAGCTCGCCGGCATGCTCGGCATCCTGGACACCCAGTTCGTCGTCAAGCGCATCGCCCAGCTGGCCCGCTGGTCCCGCGACCGGGGCGGCAGGGGCGCCCCCGGCCCCGACCGGCAGCGGCCCGGCGGCGCCCCGCGTCCTGCTCTTTTATCCCACTCTCCCGCCCCCCACACGCGCCGCCG
>NZ_QHJH01000038.1 GCF_003947455.1 Streptomyces sp. WAC 04229
CCCCCGACCCCGTCCGCCGACCCGCCCTCGGCGACCCTCATCGGCTCCGTACAGCGGGCGATGCGTCTCCTGGAGTGCGTCGCGGAACACGAGTACGGAGCCCCCGCCAAGCAGCTGGCCCGGGAGACCCGGCTGGCGCTCCCCACGGCGTACCACCTGCTGCGCACCCTGGTGCACGAGGGCTACCTGCGCCGGGAGAAGGGGCTGTTCTTCCTCGGCGACGCCGCCGAGCGGCTGGGCAGCAGCGGGGCCGCGCAGAAACGTCGCAGCACGGTGGTGGACGCGCTCGCGCAGGTGCGCGACGCGATCGGCGCCCCCGTGTACTACGCCATGTACCGCGACGGCGAGATCGAGGTCATGTGCGTCTCCGACACCCCGGGCAACCCGGCCGTCGAGGAGTGGGCGGACTTCCGCGAGACCGGGCACGCGCACGCCGTCGGGCAGTGTCTGCTGTCGCAACTGGACGAGGACGCCCGCCGGGACCACCTGAACCGCTACTCGGTGCAGTCGCTCACGCCGTACACGGTCCGTGATGGCAATGCCCTGCTGAGACGCCTGGAACGCATGCGGCGGACGTCTCCGGTGACCGAACGCCAGGCGTACGCCCTGGGGACGGTGTGCGCCGCGATCCCCATCACCGTCGGCACCACGGTGGCCACGATGGCCGTCTCCCTGCCCCTTCACCAGGCCGACCGGCTGCTGTCGGCCGCGGAGCGGCTGCAGGACGAGGTGGGGCGGCTCCTGGGGTCACTCGCGATCTCTATCAGTATCTGAAAACTCACTCCTTGTGATCTGGTGTGTACGTTGAGCAAGATGCCACCAGTGTTAGAGGTTTGATTCCCGGACAGTCGACGGCGAATGACGGGTGTGCGATGGGCGAGTCCGTACAGGCAGAGGTCATGATGAGCTTTCTCGTGTCCGAGGAGCTCTCGTTCCGCATTCCGGTGGAGCTGCGCTACGCGACCTGTGATCCCTATGCCGTGCGGTTGACCTTCCATCTCCCCGGGGACGCCCCGGTGACCTGGGCCTTCGGCCGGGAGCTGCTGGTCGACGGGGTGGGCCGGCCTTGCGGTGACGGGGACGTGCGCATCGCACCGGTCGAGCCGGAGCCGCTGGCCGAGGTGCTGATCCGCCTCCAGGTCGGCTGCGACCAGGCACTGTTCCGTTCCTCCGCGGCGCCCCTGGTGGCGTTCCTCGATCGCACCGACAAGCTGGTGCCCCTGGGTCAGGAGGGCGCGCTCGCGGACTTCGACACCCACCTCGACGAGGCGCTGGACCGCATCCTGGCGGAGGAACAGAGCGCGGGCTGAACCGTTACGGCAGGCGCGGTGCGGGCGTAACTCTTCGCCCGGGGTGCGTCAGCGCTTGCGGCGCCGGCCGCGGCCACCGCGTACGGGGGCCGCGTCCCCGCCCGGCGTCGCTCCGGCGGACTGCGTGGCCGTCCGGTCGGCCGAGACGACGAGCGCGGCGAGGGCCGTGGTGACCGGTACGGACGCCACCAGGCCGATCGAGCCGACCAGGGTGCGCACGATCTCCTCCGCGACCAACTCACTGTTGGCGACCGTTCCCACCCCGCTCTGCGCGATCGAGAACAGCAGGAGCAGGGGCAGCGCGGCGCCTGCGTAGGCGAGCACGAGCGTGTTGACGACCGAGGCGATGTGGTCGCGGCCGATGCGGATGCCCGCGCGGTACAGCCCGCGCCAGCCCATCGTCGGGTTGGCCTCGTGCAACTCCCAGACCGCCGACGTCTGGGTGACCGTCACGTCGTCGAGGACACCGAGCGAACCGATGATCACGCCGGCGAGCAGCAGACCGCTCATGTCGATCGACGGATACAGGCCGTGGATGAGGCCGGTGTTGTCGTCCGTGTTGCCGGTCAGCGCCGCCCAGTCGATGAACAGCGACCCGAGAACACCGATCAGCAACAGGGAGATCAGCGTGCCGAGCACCGCCACGGACGTGCGCGCGGAGAAGCCATGGCACAGATACAGCGCGATCAGCATGATGGCGCTGGACCCGATCACCGCCACGAGCAACGGGTTCGAACCCTGGAGGATCGCGGGGAGGATGAAGAAGTTCAGCAGCAGGAAGCTGATCGCCAGGGAGATCAGCGCCATCAGGCCCCGCAGTCTTCCGACGACCACCACGGCCAGCGCGAAGATGCCGGCGAGCAGGGCGAGGGGGAGCCGGCGGTTGATGTCGGTCACCGAGTACTGCAGGTCGCGCGGTGCGGAGGGCTCGTAGGCGACCACGACCTCCTGGCCCTCGTGCAACTGCCGTGACTGGTCCGGCTGCACGACCTCCTCGAATGTGCGGCCCTTGTCCTTGCCGCTGTCCACGCGGATCGTCGCCCGCTTGCACTCGCCGTTCGCCTGCTGCACCGCGGAGGAGCCCTCGGCGGTGGAGGTGTCGCCGGTGGGGGTGGAGCCCGAGGCGTTGACGGACTGGCAGCTCAGTTCCACCACCTTGGTCACGGTGGCCTGCTGCGTCTGCCGGTCGAAGCCGACGCCGGTGCGCTCGTGCGGCGGCGCCCCGCCCGGCCACAGGACGGCCAGCCCGACCAGGACCGCCGCGGTGAACGGGATCAGGATCGCGGCGATGATCTTCCGTAGATGCCGGGAGACGGGCGCCGCGGGACCGTGACTGTGCGAGTGCCCGTGGCCTCCTCCCGCTCCGGGGCCGTGGCCGCCGCCGTGGCCGCCGCCGCCGTGGCCGTGTCCGTGGTCGCCGGCTCCACGGGCGGCGCCCTCTTCTGCGTGCGGTCCGCGGCCGGGATCGTGCGGCGGAAAGGGGGGATGCTGCGGTGTGGTCACCGACCGATCATCGCAAGAACAAGGGGGGCCCTCTGTTCACCGCGCCCGAATGGGCGTTAGCGTGGAGGCACCTTTGTACACGCGGGAGCTCGGAGCACCGGGCTGAGAGGGCGCTGACCTCCGTCCCAGCGACGTTTCACGGGAAACATCACCGAAGTCGAGTGATGTATCCCACGAAGCGTCGGCGGACGGAATCCGCTGCGTCGACCGCTGAACCTGTTACCGGGTAATGCCGGCGTAGGGAGTAGGTCTCATGACCATCAAGGACGCACGCACGCCTGCCTCCACGCAGAACTCCTCCCCGGAGGGGACCGCGGAGGCCGGGAAGTCCATCGGCTGGCACAAGGCGTACGTCGAGGGCTCGCGCCCCGACCTGCGGGTGCCGGTCCGTCAGGTGCACCTCACCAACGGGCAGTCGGTCACGCTGTACGACACCTCCGGCCCGTACACCGATCCGCTCGTCGACACCGACGTCCGCAGGGGACTGGCGCCACTGCGGGAGAACTGGATCATCGCCCGCGGCGACACCGAGGAGTATGCGGGCCGTCCCGTCCGTCCCGAGGACGACGGCATCAAGCACACCTCGCCGCGGGGCGGGCTGCGCAACCTCGACGCCGTCTTCCCCGGCCGGCCGCGGCAGCCCCGCCGGGGCCGGGACGGCACCGCCGTCACGCAGCTCGCGTACGCCCGCCGTGGCGAGATCACGCCGGAGATGGAGTACGTGGCCGTCCGGGAGAACGTCTCGCCGGAGGTCGTCCGCGAGGAGATCGCGGCGGGCCGGGCCGTACTGCCGGCCAACGTCAACCACCCCGAGATCGAGCCGATGATCATCGGCAAGCGGTTCCTGGTGAAGGTCAACGCCAACATCGGCAATTCGGCGGTGACGTCCTCCATCGAGGAGGAGGTCGACAAGATGACCTGGGCGACCCGGTGGGGCGCCGACACGGTCATGGACCTCTCCACCGGCCGCAACATCCACACCACTCGCGAGTGGGTGCTGCGCAACTCCCCCGTCCCCATCGGGACCGTGCCGCTCTACCAGGCCCTGGAGAAGGTCGACGGCCGGGCCGAGGAGCTGACTTGGGAGGTCTACAAGGACACCGTGATCGAACAGGCCGAGCAGGGCGTGGACTATATGACGGTCCACGCGGGCGTGCGCCTGGCGTACGTGCCGCTGACCGCGAACCGCAAGACCGGCATCGTCTCGCGCGGCGGGTCGATCATGGCGGCGTGGTGCTTGGCGCACCATCGGGAGTCGTTCCTGTACGAGAACTTCGAGGAACTCTGCGAGATCCTCGCCGCGTACGACGTCACGTACTCCCTCGGCGACGGCCTGCGGCCGGGCTCCATCGCGGACGCCAACGACGAGGCGCAGTTCGCCGAGTTGCGCACGCTCGGGGAACTCAACCGGACCGCCAAGCGTTTGAACGTTCAGACCATGATCGAGGGCCCGGGACACGTCCCGATGCACAAGATCAAGGAGAACATCGACCTTCAGCAGGAGATCTGCGATGAAGCTCCGTTCTATACGCTCGGCCCGCTGACCACGGACGTCGCGCCGGCGTACGACCACATCACCTCCGGCATCGGTGCCGCGATGATCGCCTGGTGGGGCACGGCCATGCTCTGCTACGTCACGCCCAAGGAGCACCTGGGCCTGCCCAACCGTGACGACGTCAAGACCGGCGTCATCACCTACAAGATCGCCGCCCATGCCGCCGACCTCGCCAAGGGCCACCCGGGTGCGCAGGAGTGGGACGACGCGCTGTCCGACGCCCGTTTCGAGTTCCGGTGGGAGGACCAGTTCAACCTGGCCCTCGACCCGGACACGGCACGGGAGTTCCACGACGAGACCCTGCCGGCCGAGCCCGCCAAGACAGCCCACTTCTGCTCGATGTGCGGGCCGAAGTTCTGCTCGATGAAGATCTCGCACGACATCCGCCGCGAACACGGGGGAAGCGCGGCCGAGATCGAGGAGGGCATGGCCCAGAAGTCGAAGGAGTTCGCGGCCGCCGGCAACCGCGTGTACCTGCCACTCGCGGACTGACCGGCCGAGCGCGTCACCGTACGGTGGGGAGGGCGGACGGTCGGTCCGTCCTCTCCCCGCCGAGGGGTCCGTCTCGGCAGACTGGGGGCATGACATCCACCTCCCTGAGCAAGGGTGCCAACCTCGCCGTCGACTCCCCCGCAGTGCGGGTCGAACTCGTGTGGACCGCCGGGCCCGGCGTGCCCGACATCGACGTCTCCGCGCTGCTGCTCACCTCGGCCGGGCGGGTGCGGGACGACGGTGACCTGGTCTTCTACAACCAGCCCCGGCACGCCTCCGGCGCGGTGGGGCACCTGAGTAAGCGGACCGGCGCGCAGCCCGGGACCACCGTCGACGCGGTGGAGGTGGACCTGGTTTCGGTGGAGCCGGCCGTCGACCGCATCGCGCTGTGCGCCTCGGCGGACGGCGGGACGTTCGGCAACGTGCCGGGGCTGTCGCTGCGGTTGCTGGACGCCGCCTCCGGCGCGGAGCTGGCCCGGTTCGACATGACCGCCGGGACGGAGACCGCCCTGGTCGGCGGTGAACTGTACCGGCGGCAGGGGAAGTGGAAGTTCCGCGCGGTCGGGCAGGGGTACGCCGCCGGACTCGCGGGTCTCGCCACCGACTTCGGCATCACCGTGGACGACGACGCTCCCCCGACGCCGACGCCACCCCCTCAGCCCCTGTCCCCACCGCCGACCGCATCCGCCGGACCGACCCGCCTCACCAAGGGCGAGGAACAGCTGCCCGTGGACATGCGCAAGCGGCTCTCCCTGCGCAAGGAGCAGGTCGCCGTCAGCCTGCGCAAGCACGGCGCGGACGGCGTCACCGCGCGCGTCATCCTCGTACTGGACGCCTCCGGTTCCATGTCCTTCCTCTACTCCAAGGGCGTCGTGGCGGACGTCGTGGAGCGGATGGCCGCCGTCGCCGCGCAGTTGGACGACGACGGCGAGATGCAGGCATGGACCTTCGCCTCGAACCCGGCACGCCTGCCCGACCTGCGCCTGGGCGAGCTGCCCGAGTGGCTGCGGCTGCACGTTCGCGTGGGGGAGATCAGCCTCTTCCGCCGCGGCCGGAAGAAGGGCCTGGACCCCCGGCAGGCCGACATGCGGGCGGTCGGGATCCAGAACGAGGAGCAGAAGGTGATCGCCCAGGTCCGTGCCTTCGTCCGGGAGAATCCGGCACCGGTTCCGACCCTGGTCCTGTTCTTCTCCGACGGCGGTGTGTACCGCGACGCCGAGATCGAGCGGGAACTGCGGGAGGCGGTGGAGGAGCCGGTCTTCTGGCAGTTCGTGGGGCTCGGCCGGGCCAAGTACGGCGTGCTGGAGCGTTTCGACACCCTGACGGGCCGCCGCGTCGACAACGTCGGCTTCTTCGCCGTGGACGACATCGCCACCGTGCCGGACCCGGAGCTCTACGACCGCCTGCTGTCCGAGTTTCCGTCCTGGATCACAGCCGCCGGCCGGGCGGGCATCCTCTGACGCGCCGCCCGCCCGGACCGGTGGCTACTCGGGCCGGTGTTCCGGGCCCCCGAAGTCCGGGCTGCTGTAGTCCGGGCTGGAGTAGCTCGGACGGTGACCGGTCTCGGGTCCGCCGTCGGGGCTGGTGAACCCGGGCCGGCCGTATCCGAGGTGCGGCATGCGGCTGCTCGGGGCCTTCGGTCCCGTGCGGTGCAGTGCCGCAGGGCCCGGATTGCCCAGCGCATCCTGCAGGAAGGGCAGGATGCCGCGTTCCAGCAGGGCGTCGTGCCAGGCGTCCCTGGCCCGGGCCACTTCGTCGTCGAGTACGCCGTAGGAGCCGGACTCGGCGGACGGCCGGTTGCGCAGCGCGGTGATCAGCAGCCCCACCGCGGCGACGAGGATCGCCACCGCGGTCACGGCGCCGAACATCCATCCCGTGGTGAGCATGGTCTGCGCGAAGGCCTGCCCCGGATCCAGCATCTTCAGGATGTAGCCGACGAGCAGGAAGATCGCCGCAGCGGTGCCGGCCAGGACGGGTGCCAGGACGGCGACGACGGCGACGGCCCCCGCACCGGTCGCCTCGGCCACCTCCCCCATGGTGGCGGCGAGTCCCACCGCGTTGCCGCCCTGCTCCTCGGAGCCGGACTCGCGCGTGGCGGGCGACGTGGCGGACGGCGCGGGGTGGCGCAGTTCCTCGCGGGCCTTCACGTAGTGCTGGTACTCGGTGGTGGCCGCCGCCGTGATGAGGGCGGTCGCGTTGAGTGCCATGGTGCGCAGTTGTTCGGAGTTGAGCCGCTGTCCGACAGCGGCCAGTTCCGGGCGGTGTGGTGCGGAGCGCAGCGCCTCGTCGAGGATCCGCTCGTACTCTTGGCGGTCCTCGTTGGACAGGTGCTGCGGAACGCTGTTCATGTGCATCCCCCGATGCTCCGTAGGGCTTGGGGCTCGCATGCCAACGAGCCGTCGGGCAGAAACGGAGGGGAGCCTGCTACGGATAAGCCGATGGTAGAGCGGTGACGGTGGAGGGTGACAGGGGGTTTCCAGAAATTGGGTGCCGTCCCGTACGGGTCCCGCCGTCGAAAGGCGCGTCAGCCGAACGGTCAGACGTCCAGCGGAAGTTGCTGGACCAGCAGCTTTCCGGCCATGGTCACGCCGCCGTCCATCGCGATGGCCAGCCCGTCCGCGTAGACGTGGGGTCCCTCGACCGCCGTACGGGTGTCGTCCTCGCCGTCCTCGGAGCCGACCTCGCCCAGCAGGTAGGGGATGGGGCTGTGTCCGTGAACGATCCGGGTGCCGCCGTACGTATCCAGCAGTGAGCGCACCGCCTCGGCGCCGCCCTCGTCGCGGAAGGAGAAGCGCTTGGTGAACTTGCGGAACAGGTCCCAGACCTCTTCCGCGTCGTTACGGGTGAGGGTCTCGCGGACGGTGTCGTTGACCTCTTCGATGGAGCGGCCGTAGTCGAGGTAGGTGGTGGTGTCGGAGTGGACCAGGAGGTGGTCGTCGACCTCTTCGAGGGCGTCGAGGCGGGCCATCCACTGCAGGTGGTGGTCCTGGAGGCGGTCCATGTCGGTCTTCTGGCCGCCGTTCAGCAGCCAGGCCGCCTGGAAGGTGGCGGTGCCGGCGCCGGAGTTGACCGGCGTGTCGCCGAACCGCTTGGCGCCGAGCAGCAGCAGCTCGTGGTTGCCCATCAGCGCCTTGCAGTAGCCGCCGGCCGCGGCGGCCTCGGCGGACAGCCGCATCACCAGGTCGATGACGCCGATGCCGTCCGGGCCGCGGTCGGTGAAGTCGCCGAGGAACCACAGGCGTGAGGTGCCCGCGCACCACTGGCCGTCGGCGTCGACGAGGTCCTTCTCGCGCAACGCGGCGAGCAGCTCGTCGAGGTAACCGTGCACGTCGCCCACGACGAACAGGGGACCCTGGCCGGTGACGGGCTGCCCCACCTGGATCGACTCGGGGTCGACGGGCACCTGAACCGTGTCACCCCGACGGATGACGGGCAGATCCCGCTGCGTGGGCGTGTACCCCTCCGGGTAGGGCTCCTCGGGCCCCTCCTCGGAGGGCGGCGCGGGCTCGCCCGCCTGAGTGCCGGGGCCGGCATAGGGAGCGGTCTCGTGGACGTAAGCGGGCACCCGGAAGTCGCGCACCGTCGCGGTCCGCTCCACCTCGGGTCCCTGACCGGCCCCCTGAGTCATTGACCCCTCCACCATCGCGCCGCATCTGCACCGCTTCGGACTGCCTGGTCGCAGCGGCCCGCGGTGTGTGGGCCCATCATAGGAATGCGGATCGCGCTGTGTGATGACCCAGGGGTGGTGAATCAGAACAGGACTCCGGTTCACCGCGGCTTTCGCCCCGATTGGGCCGGTCTTCGCCCGTCCGTGAATGCCGTCCGGCCGTGTTGCGAGCGTGCCCCGTGTGGCGTTCGCCGCCTTTCGCGCGCCCCGTGCGCCGCCCTTTTGCGCCCCGTTTCGGGCCGGGGCGCGCCGCGGTACGCGCCGGGCTCGTGGCCCGGCGCGCTCCTGGCTAGTCGCTCTCCGGCGATCGCGGCGGGCTGACCGTCGTCCGGGGCGGACGGCGCTGCGAGGACGTGCGCACGATCAGTTCGGTCGGTATGACCTGCTCGACCGGCTGGTCCGAGTGCATCCCCTCGATCGCGTCGATCAGCACCTGGATCACGGCCGTACCGATGCGGCGGGGTTTGAGCGAGAGGGTGGTGATGGGCGGCTCGGTGCTGGCGTACACGGTGGACTCGCTGCAGCAGACCAGCAGCAGGTCCTCGGGGACACGCAGTCCGTAGCGGCGGGCGGCGGCGAGGAGGTCGGTCCCGTTCGGGTCGAACAGGCCGTAGACGGCGTCGGGCCGGTCGGGACGGGCCAGCAGCCGGTCGGCGGCGACCGCGCCGGCGCACGGGTCGTGGGCGGGGTAGGCCTCGTAGACCGGGTCCTGCCCGACGCGCTCGCACCAGCGCAGGTAGGCGGTGGTCGACAGATGGGTGTACGTGTCCGTCGTGGTGCCGGTGAGCAGGCCGATCCTGCGGGCGCCGGCGTCGGCGAGGTGGTCGAGGATGCCGAGAACGGCCGCCTCGTGGTCGTTGTCCACCCACGCCGTGACGGGGAGCGTGCCGGCCGGGCGGCCGTCGGAGACGACCGGTAAGCCCTGGCGGACCAGCTCGGTGACGACCGGGTCGTGGTCCGAGGGGTCGATGACGACCGTCCCGTCGAGTGCGACGTTGGACCACACGTCGTGGCGGGAGGTCGCCGGGAGGATCACGAGGGCGTAGCCGCGGGCGAGTGCGGCGGAGGTGGCGGCGCGCGCCATCTCCGCGAAGTACGCGAACTCGGTGAAGGTGAAAGGTTCATCCCCGTACGTCGTCACGGTCAGGCCGATGAGTCCGGACTTGCCGGTGCGGAGCGTGCGGGCGGCGGCCGAGGGCCGGTAGCCCAGACGGTCGGCGACCTCGCGCACATGGCGCCGGGTGGCGTCCGGGAGTCTGCCCTTGCCGTTGAGTGCGTCGGAGACGGTAGTGATGGATACTCCGGCGGCGGCGGCCACGTCCCTGATGCCCGCCCGGCCCGGCCGGCTGCCTCGACGTGAGGTTTCCGCGCGGCTCACCTGGTGCTTCCCTGCTGCTGTCATGGCGAGCCGATAGTAGGGCTCATGGGGTGGGGTAGGGCGGACGCATATGCACGCGTTGACAGTCACGTTTCTGCATGATCATTAACGCAGAACAGCCTTGGAATGCAAGCTAGTTGGCCTCAGTTATGCCGTTACGTGGCGTGTCGACCAGTGAGGGCCTGCCATGGGGCGGATGTTGCGAAGAGGTCTCAACTCACCTGCACGGGGGATGCGCGCCACGGCGCGAGCCACCGGCGCGTAGATATATGTGCGGCGCGCCCCCCGAATCGTGCGCCTTCGTACCCTGATGCCCCTGTTGCCAGTGTGACGGAGGAGGTCCGGCCTCCCCTATACGCAGCGGCGGCGAATCCTCATAAGGTGAGAAGTATTCGATGCCGGTGGTGGTCACGAGGAGGACTGCGGTGAGCGAGACGAGCCCCAAGCTGCGCGCCGAGCTGGAGGGAATTCCCACCTACAAGCCGGGCAAGCCCGCCGCGGCCGACGGCCCGGTGGCCTACAAGCTGTCCTCCAACGAGAACCCCTATCCGCCCCTGCCGGGCGTCATGGAGTCGGTGACGGCCGCCGCCGCGTCCTTCAACCGGTACCCGGACATGGCCTGTACGTCCCTGATGAGCGAGCTGTCGGACCGCTTCGGCGTGCCCCTCGCCCACCTGGCCACCGGCACCGGGTCGGTCGGCGTGGCGCAGCAGCTGATCCAGGCGACCTCGGGCCCGGGCGATGAAGTGATCTACGCCTGGCGCTCCTTCGAGGCGTACCCGATCATCACCCAGATCAGCGGTGCGACCTCCGTGAAGGTCCCGCTGACCCCGGGCGACGTGCACGACCTGGACGCGATGGCGGACGCGATCACGGACCGGACCCGGCTGATCTTCGTCTGCAACCCCAACAACCCGACCGGCACGGTGGTGCGGCGGGCCGAGCTGGAGCGCTTCCTCGACCGGGTGCCGGGCGATGTGCTGGTGGTCCTGGACGAGGCCTACCGCGAGTTCATCCGCGACCCCGAGGTGCCGGACGGCGTCGAGATCTACCGGAAGCGGCCCAACGTCTGCGTCCTGCGCACCTTCTCCAAGGCGTACGGCCTCGCGGGGCTGCGGGTCGGGTTCGCGATCGCGCACGAGCCGGTGGCGGCGGCGCTGCGCAAGACCGCGGTGCCCTTCGGGGTGAGCCAGATCGCGCAGGAGGCGGCGATCGCCTCGCTGCGCGCCGAGGACGAGCTGATCGGCCGGGTCGGGTCGCTGGTGTGCGAGCGCACACGCGTGGTCGACGCGCTGCGCGCACAGGGCTGGACGGTGCCGGAGACCCAGGCCAACTTCGTGTGGCTGCGACTGGGGGAGAACACAGTGGCCTTCGCGAACGCGTGCGAGCAGGCCGGCGCGGTCGTCCGACCGTTCCCGGGCGAGGGTGTGCGGGTCACGGTCGGAGAGAGCGAGGCGAACGACATCTTCCTGAAGGTGTCGGAAGCGTTCCGCAAGGAGCTGTAGTTCAGAGGGAGCCGCAGGTCAGGCGGCGGGCCGGGGCGCCTGTCTGGCGGCGGAGCGGGACGCGACCGTCAGGTGTCGACGCGCTCGACGCGTACCGGGTCGCCGTCACGCACCGTCGCCAGCAGGCGCGGGTCTCCGTCCAGTCGGCCCATGACGTTGCACGGACTCGCGAGGCGGCACTCTCCCTCAAACTCCGTTCGGGGGGACCCCCAGCCTCGCGAGATCGGTGTGGGCCCGTAGGGGAGGGCCAGGGCGTCCCCGTCGGTCCAGAAGGCGACCGTGCCCGGCTCGACGACCTCCCGGGCGTCCGTTTCACGTGAAACCGACACACCTGTGTCGAAGTACACCTCCTCGCCCCAGGTGTGAGCGGAGGCGGTGAGTGGCAGGGCCTTGAGCAGCGCCTCCGTTGTCGGGGTGTCGTCGAGTGTCGCGGTGAGGTGTCCCGCAGGCCATGAGATCCGAATCTGCATGCGGCGGATTCAACAATATGTTGAAGTCCCTGCCAAGGGGTTGACGTCACAGGGGACCCCCCTTCCGATGTCGAAAAGCGGTAGGTCATAATTGCTTGTGAATGTGAACGCGTTCACAAGCGTGTCCCGGTTGCGCCCGCGTTGGGTGTGACAAACACGTTCAAAACGCCGCTGACCACGGCGATGTGGCGAGGTAAGGAGAGTGACGACGTGGACATGGCTCTGGCGCCGGAGACCCTGGCGCGGTGGCAGTTCGGCATCACGACCGTCTACCACTTCCTGTTCGTCCCGCTGACGATCTCCCTGGCCGCTCTGACGGCCGGGCTGCAGACCGCATGGGTCCGCACGGAGAAGGAGAAGTACCTCAGGGCGACCAAGTTCTGGGGCAAGCTCTTCCTGATCAACATCGCCATGGGTGTCGTCACCGGCATCGTGCAGGAGTTCCAGTTCGGCATGAACTGGTCCGACTACTCGCGCTTCGTCGGCGACGTCTTCGGTGCCCCGCTCGCCTTCGAGGCGCTGATCGCCTTCTTCTTCGAGTCCACCTTCATCGGTCTGTGGATCTTCGGCTGGGACAAGCTGCCCAAGAAGATCCACCTGGCCTGCATCTGGATGGTCTCGATCGGCACCCTGCTGTCGGCGTACTTCATCCTCGCGGCCAACTCCTGGATGCAGCACCCCGTCGGCTACCGGATCAACGAGGAGAAGGGCCGCGCCGAGCTCACCGACTTCTGGCAGGTCCTCACCCAGAACACCACCCTCAACCAGGTCTTCCACAGCTTCTCGGCGGCCTTCCTGACGGGCGGTGCCTTCATGGTCGGCATCGCCGCCTTCCACCTGATGCGCAAGAAGCACATCCCGGTGATGCGGACCTCGCTGCGGCTCGGCCTGGTCACCCTGGCGGTCGGCGGCGTGCTCACCGCGGTGAGCGGCGACACCCTCGGCAAGGTCATGTACGAGCAGCAGCCGATGAAGATGGCCGCCGCCGAGGCCCTGTGGGACGGCGAGAAGCCGGCGCCCTTCTCGGTGTTCGCCTATGGGGACGTCGACAAGGGGCACAACAAGGTCGCCCTGGAGATCCCCGGTCTGCTGTCCTTCCTGGCGCACAGCGACTTCGAGTCCTACGTGCCCGGGATCAACGACACCAACAAGGCCCTCCAGGAGAAGTACGGTCCCGGTGACTACAAGCCCATCGTCCCCGTCGCCTACTGGGGCTTCCGGTGGATGATCGGCTTCGGCATGGCCTCCTTCTCCCTCGGCCTGCTGGGCCTGTGGCTGACCCGGAAGAGGTTCCTGCTGCCGGCCCCGCTGCGCACTGGGGAGGACGAAGTGCCACGACTGGTGCTGCTGAAGAAGCCGCTCGGGGCGAGGCTCACCCGCGTGTACTGGCTGCTGGCGCTCTGGACGATGGCCTTCCCGCTGATCGCCAACTCCTGGGGCTGGATCTTCACCGAGATGGGCCGCCAGCCCTGGGTGGTCTACGGCGTGATGCAGACCCGGGACGCGGTCTCCCCCGGTGTCTCCACCACCGAGGTCATCATCTCGATGTCCGTCTTCACCCTGCTCTACGCCGTCCTGGCCGTCATCGAGGTCAAGCTGCTGGCGAAGTACGTCAAGGCGGGTCCGCCCGAGCTGACCGAGGCCGACCTCAACCCGCCCAAGAAGATCGGCGACGACCTCCGTGACGCCGACAAGCCGATGGCCTTCTCGTACTAGGCCGAGGGAGCTGCACAGTCATGGAACTGCACGACGTCTGGTTCGTACTGATCGCCGTCCTGTGGACCGGCTACTTCTTCCTGGAGGGCTTCGACTTCGGGGTCGGCGTGCTCACCAAACTGCTCGCCCGGAACCGGCCCGAGAAGCGGGTGCTGATCAATACCATCGGCCCCGTGTGGGACGGCAACGAGGTGTGGCTGCTCACCGCCGGCGGCGCCACCTTCGCCGCCTTTCCCGAGTGGTACGCCACGCTCTTCTCCGGCTTCTACCTTCCGCTGCTGGTCATCCTGGTCTGCCTGATCGTCCGGGGTGTCGCCTTCGAGTACCGCGTGAAGCGGCCCGAGGAGAACTGGCAGCGCAACTGGGAGACCGCGATCTTCTGGACCTCGCTGATCCCGGCGTTCCTGTGGGGCGTGGCCTTCGGCAACATCGTCCACGGGGTGAAGATCGACCGGGACCTGGAGTACGTCGGCACCGTCTGGGAACTGCTCAACCCGTACGCGCTGCTGGGCGGACTGGTCACGCTGACGCTGTTCACCTTCCACGGAACGGTGTTCACCGCCCTCAAGACCGTCGGTGAGATCCGAGAGCGCGCGCGGGCCCTGGCGCTGCGGGTCGGGCTGGTCACGGCCGTGCTGGCCCTGGTCTTCCTGGTCTGGACGCAGGCCCACAGCGGGAACGGCAAGAGCCTGGTCGCCCTCGTGGTGGCCGTCGCCGCCCTGGCCGCGGCCCTGGTGGCGAACCAGGCCGGGCGTGAGGGCTGGTCGTTCGCACTCTCCGGCGGCACCATCGTCGCCGCCGTGGCGATGCTCTTCCTGACGCTCTTCCCGAACGTCATGCCGTCCACGCTCAACCCGGACTGGAGCCTCACCGTCACCAACGCGTCCTCGAGCGCCTACACGCTGAAGATCATGACCTGGCTGGCCGTGATCGCCACACCGGTCGTCCTGCTCTACCAGGGCTGGACGTACTGGGTGTTCCGCAAGCGCATCGGCACCCAGCACCTCGCCGACGCCAAGCACTGAGTGCCGGGGAGGACTGTTTCACGTGAAACCCATCGATCCACGTCTTCTGCGGTACGCCCGCGCCACCCGGCTCTTCCTCACGGCCGTCGTCGTCCTGGGAGCCGTCGGGGCGGGACTGCTCGTCGCGCAGGCGATGCTCATCGCCGAGGTGGTGGTGGGCGCCTTCCAGCACTCCATGACCGCCGCCGAACTCCGCACTCCCCTGCTCCTGCTGGCCGCCGTGGCCTGCGGCCGCGCGCTGGTCGGCTGGCTCACCGAACTGGCCGCCCACCGGGCGAGCGCGGCGGTGAAGTCGGAGCTGCGGGGACGGCTGCTGGAGCGGGCCACCGCGCTCGGCCCCGGCTGGCTGAGCGGACAGCGGACCGGCTCGCTGGTCGCCCTGGCCACCCGGGGCGTCGACGCCCTCGACGACTACTTCTCGCGCTATCTGCCGCAGTTGGGCCTCGCGGTGGTCGTACCCGTGGCGGTGCTGGCCCGCATCGTCACCGAGGACTGGGTCTCGGCGGCCATCATCGTCGGGACCCTGCCGCTCATCCCGGTCTTCATGGTGCTGATCGGCTGGGCCACCCAGTCCCGGATGGACCGCCAGTGGCGCCTGCTGTCCCGGCTGTCCGGGCACTTCCTGGACGTGGTCGCGGGGCTGCCCACGCTGAAGGTCTTCGGACGGGCCAAGGCCCAGGCCGAGTCGATCAAGCGCATCACCGGTGAGTACCGGCAGGCGACCATGCGGACGCTGCGGATCGCCTTCCTGTCGTCCTTCGCGCTGGAACTGCTCGCCACCCTGTCCGTGGCCCTAGTGGCGGTCACCATCGGCATGCGGCTCGTCCACGGGGACATGGCCCTGTACGACGGCCTGGTCGTCCTCGTCCTCGCGCCCGAGGCCTACCTGCCGCTGCGGCAGGTGGGGGCGCAGTACCACGCGGCCGCCGAGGGGCTCGCCGCCGCCGAGGAGATCTTCGAGGTCCTGGAACGCCCCGTACCGGCATCCGGGAACACCCCGGTTCCCGCCCACGGCGCCCTCGCCTTCGAGGACGTCACGGTCCGCTACCCCGGACGCTCCGTAGACGCCGTCAGGGACGTGAGCCTCACCGTCGAGCCCGGAGAGACGGTCGCGCTCGTCGGCCCGAGCGGGGCGGGCAAGTCGACGCTGCTCAACGCCCTCCTCGGCTTCGTGCCCCCGAGCGCGGGACGGATCCGGATCGGCGGGACCGACCTCTCCTCGCTCGACCCGGCGCAGTGGCACGCCCAGGTCGCCTGGGTGCCGCAGCACCCGCACCTGTACGCCGGGACCATCGCGGAGAACGTACGCCTGGCCCGGCCCGACGCCGACGACCTCGCCGTATGCCGCGCGTTGCGGGACGCGGGCGCGCTGGAGTTCGTGGACGCACTGCCCGACGGCACGGCGACCGTCCTCGGCGAGGACGGGACGGGGCTGTCCGCCGGGCAGCGGCAGCGGCTCGCGCTGGCCCGGGCGTTCCTCGCGGACCGGCCGGTGCTGCTGCTTGACGAGCCGACGGCGGCCCTGGACGGGGCGACCGAGGCCGAGGTCGTGGCCGCCGTGCGCAGGCTCGCGGAGGGGCGGACGGTGCTGCTGGTGGTGCACCGTCCGGCGCTGCTGGAGGTGGCCGACCGGGTGGTGCGGCTCGCGGAGCCGGCGACCGCCGCCCTGTCCGACGGCACCCTTCTCGTACCGGCCGGGCGCGGTGCCGAGGAGCCCGCCGCATCCGCTGTTCCCGTCGCTCCGGACGTCCCGGCGCCCGTGGTGGAGGCCCGGGGCGGTGTCCTCGCCAGGGTCCGTGCCATGTCCGCCGCCCGGCGCGGACGGCTCGCCCTCGGGCTGCTGCTCGGCAGCCTGGCACTGGGCAGTGCCGTGGGCCTGATGGCCACCTCCGGGTACCTCATCTCCCGGGCCTCCGAGCAGCCGCCGGTGCTGTACCTGATGGTGGCCGTCACGGCGACGCGCGCCTTCGGGATCGGGCGGGCCGTGTTCCGCTACGCGGAGCGCCTCGTGACGCACGACGCCGTGCTGCGGATGCTGGCCGACACCCGGGTCGCCGTGTACCGGCGGCTGGAGCGGCTGGCGCCCGCAGGGCTGCGCCGCACCCGCCGGGGCGACCTGCTGTCCCGGCTCGTCGCCGACGTCGACGCCCTGCAGGACTACTGGCTGCGGTGGCTGCTGCCCGCCGGCGGCGCTGTCGTCGTCTCCGCCGCCTCGGTCGGGTTCACGGCCTGGCTGCTGCCGGAGGCCGGTGCGGTCCTCGCGGCCGGTCTGCTGGCGGCCGGTGTCGGCGTCCCGCTGTTGACCGGGGCGGTGGCCCGGCGGGCCGAGCGCAGGCTCGCCCCCGCGCGGGGTGTGCTCGCCACCCGGGTCACCGACCTGCTGACCGGCACCGCGGAGCTGACCGTTGCCGGAGCCCTGCCCGGCCGGGCCGCGGAGGCACGCCGGGCCGACGGCACGCTCACCCGGATCGCCTCCCGCGCCGCCACCGCCACCGCGCTGGGCGACGGACTCACCGCGCTGATCTCCGGCCTGACCGTCGCGGGCGCCGCCCTCGTCGGCGCCCAGGCGGTGGCCGGCGGCCGGCTCGCCGGCGTGGCCATGGCCGTCGTCGTCCTCACGCCGCTGGCCGCCTTCGAGGCCGTACTCGGGCTGCCGCTGGCCGTGCAGTACCGGCAGCGGGTGCGCAGGAGCGCCGAGCGCGTGTACGAGGTCCTCGACGCCCCCGAGCCGGTACGGGAGCCGGAGACACCCCGGCAGGCTCCCTCCTCGCCGTTCCCCGTCGTCCTGAGGGGACTGGCCGCACGGCATGCCGGGCAGGACCGGGACGCCCTGGCGGGCCTGGACCTCACGCTCGCCGAGGGCCGCCGCGTCGCCGTGGTCGGCCCGTCCGGCTCCGGCAAGACCACGCTCGCCCAGACGCTGCTGCGCTTCCTCGACGCGGACGCCGGCTCCTACACGCTGGCCGGTGTGGACGCGTACGCCCTGGCCGGCGACGACGTGCGGCGCCTCGTCGGGCTGTGCGCCCAGGACGCGCACCTTTTCGACAGCTCCGTGCGCGAGAACCTGCTGCTGGCCAGGAAGGACGCCACCGAGGGCGAACTGCGGGACGCGCTGGCCCGGGCCCGGCTGCTGGAGTGGGCCGACAGCCTGCCCGACGGCCTGGACACCCTGGTCGGTGCGCACGGGGCCAGGCTGTCCGGTGGCCAGCGGCAGCGGCTGGCCCTGGCCCGGGCGCTGCTCGCCGACTTCCCGGTCCTGGTGCTCGACGAGCCCGCCGAACACCTCGACCTGCCGACCGCGGACGCGCTCACCGCCGATCTGCTGGCCGCGACCGAGGGCCGGACGACCCTGCTGATCACGCACCGGCTGGCTGGCTTGCAGGCCGTGGACGAGGTGCTGGTGCTGGACCGGGGACGGGTCGTGCAGCGGGGGACGTACGCGGAGCTGGCGGCCGTGCCGGGTCCGCTGCGGGAGATGGCCGGGCACGAGGCGGCAGCGGAACTGCTGGTGCCACAGCCACGGCCGTAGGCGCGGACACCGGCGCGGGCACGGGCACGGGTGTGAGCACGGGTGTGAGCACGGTCAGGAAATTTTTCGGTAATCCGACTTTCCTGAACAAAAGGGTCTCACTAGGCTCGGGCCATGCACCCAGCGCCGCCCCCCGGCCCCCCGCCGCCCTATGAGGGTGCCTCCGCCGAGCTCCTGGCCCGGGTGCCGAAACTGCTGGATGCGATGCGCTCCGTCGGCAGCGGACTGGAGCTGCACTCCACGCTGAACCGGATCTGCGAGACGGCCGCCGACCTGGCGAACGCCCGGTACGCGGCCATCGGAGTCGTCGACGAGGACGGGCACGGACTCGCCGACTTCGTGCACCACGGCCTCGACGAGGCGACCGTCCGGCGCGTCGGCCGCCTCCCCGACGGCCGCAAAGGGCTGCTCGGCGCCCTCATTGTCGAACCCGAGCCGGTCCGGCTCACCGACCTGACCGAGGATCCGCGCGCGTGCGGCTTCCCCGAGGGCCACCCTCCGATGCGGAGCTTCCTCGGGGTCCCCATCCGGGTACAGGAGGAGGTCTTCGGCAACCTCTACCTGACCGACAAGTACACGGGCGAGCCGTTCAACGACTACGACCTCGCCATGGTCCGGGTCCTGGCCACCGAGGCCGGCATCGCCATCGGCAACGCGCGACTGTACGAGGCCGCACAGCAGCGGGAGCGGTGGATCGACGGGTCGGTCGCCGTCACCACGGCGCTGCTGTCCGGCGGTGACACCGACGACGCCCTCCAGACCGTCGCCGAGCAGGCCCGCCGGCTCTCCGGAGCGGCCGCCGGCATCGTGCTGCTGCCCGCCGACGGGGGCGGCCTGGAGATCGTGGCGGTAGCCGCACCGCACCGCACGAACGCCCTCGGCAAGGTCATCCCCCCGGAGAACGGCATCGTCTCCGAACTCCTCGCCGGCCGTCCCGTGTTCGTGGACGACGCCGCCACCGACCCGCGTCTGGATGCCGGACCGGTGCGCGCCTACGGGCCGATCATGCTGCTGCCGCTGTGCCGGGACGGGCGGATCCTCGGTGGCCTCGTCATGCCCCGCGCCCGGGGAGAGCGCCCGTTCACGCGCACGGAGCGCGCGCTCGGCGACCAGTTCGCCGCGCAGGCCGCGCTGGCGCTGATGATGGCCGACGCCCAGCGCGACCGGGAGCGGCTCGCCGTGTACGAGGACCGGGACCGCATCGCCCGGGACCTGCACGACCTCGTCATCCAGCGGCTGTTCGCGACGGGGATGATGCTGGAGAGCGCCCAGCGCAGGGCGGCGTCGCCCGAGGTGCGCGACGGCGTCGGCGGCGCCGTCGACGAACTCGACGTCACCATCCAGGAGATCCGCTCGGCGATCTTCGCCCTGCAGCAGCCCGCCGAGGCACCCGCGGGGCTACGGACCCGCATGCTGCGCGAGATCACCATGGCCGCCGTACCGCTGGGCTTCACACCCGCGCACCGCTTCGTCGGCCCGGTCGACACCGCCGTCGGCGAGCTGACCGGCAAGAACCTCATCGCCGCGCTGCGCGAGACCCTGTCCAACGCCTTCCGGCACGCCCACGCCACCCGGATCGAGGTGGCCGTGGACGCGACGGCGACCCTGCCGGACGGGCGGCCCGGCGTGCGGCTGACCGTCGCGGACGACGGTGTCGGCATCCCCGAGGGCGGCCGGCGCAGCGGCCTGCACAATCTGCAGCGCCGCGCCGAGACGGTCGGCGGCACCAGCGGGCTCGGCCCGGGCATCGGGGCGGACGGCGGCGGCACAACCGTGTGGTGGGAGGCGCCGTACTGAACGCCGCCGGGGCGCCGTTGCCCCGGTTGCAGCAGCCGCGCTGCGCCGTGTGCAGCAACGGTTCCCCCACTCGTACGACGTGAAGGAGACCCGGCGGCCCCGCACGGTCCACGATCGCTGACATGCGCTCATCCCGCCGACATCCGCTGCTCGTTCCGGTGTTGCTGTGCGCGCTCGCCGTGCTCGCGGCCCGCCCCGCCGACGGCACGGACGCCGGATCGGGTGCCGACCCGGGCCCGGAGGTGGCACGTCTGTACGAGGACGCGGCCAAGGCGACGCAGCGGTACGAGGAGGGGCGGCGCGCGGCCGAGGCCCAGAGGGCGAAGGCGCTGGCGTACGAGAAGCGGCTGGACGAGCAGCGGCAGAAGATCGACGCCATGCACGCGGACCTGGGCCGTATCGCCCGCGCCCAGTACCGCGGTGGCGGTGGGCTCCCCCTGACCGCGCGGATGTTCCTTGCGGACGACCCGGACGAGCTGATGCGCGGTCAGCGGGCCTTCACCCGCGCGGACCTGGCGGTCAACAAGGCCATCGGCAAGAGCCTGCGGGCCGAGGCCCGGCTCGCCGCCGACGAGGCGAAGGCGCAGGCGGCCTGGCAGGCGCTGGAGAAGCGCAACGCCGATCTGGCGGCGCTGAAGACCGGGATCGAGGGCAAGCTGGAGGCGGCGCGTGCACGGCTGGAGGGACGGGCGGACGCCTCCGTCGCCGCCGGCTCGTGCCCCGGAGCGGTCCGCCTCGACCAGCAGGACCTGCCCGTCGGCCGGCCCTGGGTGGCGCCGGTGGAGGCGTACGAGCTGTCGGCGTCCTTCGGCAGCGGTGGCTCGCGGTGGGCGCACCGGCACACCGGCCAGGATTTCGCGGTGCCGGTCGGGACGCCGGTGGCGTCGGTCGGTACGGGCCGGGTGGTGCAGGTGTCCTGCGGCGGCGCCTTCGGCATCCAGGTCGTCGTCCAGCACGCGGGCGGCTACTACACGCAGTACGCCCATCTCGCCTCGGTCGCCGTCGACCAGGGCGACCGGATCCGTCCGGGTCAGTGGATCGGGCAGTCGGGCAGTACCGGCAACTCCACCGGACCGCACCTGCACTTCGAGGTACGGGTGACGCCGGAGATGGGCTCCGCGCTGGACCCGGTGCCCTGGCTGTCGCAGCGTGGAGTGCCCCTCTGAGCGACGCGGGCGCGGCCGTCAGTCCAGGTCGGCGAGCAGCCGCTCGATGACGACCGCCACGCCGTCCTCGTTGTTGGCGACCGTCCGTCCCGACGCGGCGGCGATGACGTCCGGGTGCGCGTTGCCCATCGCGTACGACTGTCCCGCCCAGGTCAGCATCTCCACGTCGTTCGGCATGTCGCCGAAGGCGACGACCTCTTCGTGCGAGATGCCGCGTTCGGCACAGCACAGGGCGAGCGTGCTGGCCTTGGACACCTCCGGCCCGCTGATCTCCAGCAGGGCGCTGGGGCTGGAGCGGGTGACGTTGGCACGGTCGCCGATGGCGAGGCGGGCCACGGTGAGGAAGCCGTCGGGGTCCAGATCGGGGTGGAAGGCCAGGATCTTGAGGACCGGCTCGTCGGCGGCGCGGCCGCCGGGGGCCAGGATCTCCTCGGCGGGCAGGAGGTCGTCGGGCACCTCCATGTGCAGCTTCGGGTACGCGGGCTCCTGGTGGAAGCCGTACGTCTGCTCGACCGCGTACACCGTGCCGGGTGCGGCCTCGCGCAGCAGACGTACGGCGTCCAGCGCGTTCTCCCGGGCCAGCTCCCGCACCTTCACGAAGCGGTGGGCGCCGGGGCCGCCGTGCAGGTCGACCACGGCGGCGCCGTTGCCGCAGATGGCGAGCCCGTGACCGTGGACGTGGGCGCTGACGACGTCCATCCAGCGGGCGGGGCGGCCGGTGACGAAGAAGACCTCGATGCCCGCTTTCTCCGCGGCGGCCAGTGCGGCGACCGTGCGTGGGGAGACCGACTTGTCGTCGCGCAGCAGTGTGCCGTCGAGGTCGGTGGCGATGAGCCGCGGTCGGGTGGCGGCGTCCGGGGGCTCGGGCTGTCGGGTCGCTGAGGTCACCGGGTCATTGTCACGCACATGCGTGCACGCCCGTGCGGCGGTCCGCACATCTGTGAGCTACGGCTCTCAGTCCTTCAGCTGCGCCGGGGCCTCCATGGCGATCCGCTCGAAGATCTTCTCGTCGGCGGTGAAGTCCGAGTCGGCGATCGGCCAGTGGACGACCAGCTCGGTGAAGCCCAGATCGCGGTGGCGGCCGGCGAAGTCCACGAAGGCGTCGACGGACTCCAGCGGGCGGCTGCGGTCCGGGGTGAAGCCGGTGAGCAGGACCCGGTCCAGTTCGCCCACGTCGCGGCCGATCGCGGCGCAGGCGTCGGCCAGCTTGTCGCTCTGCTGCCGCAGGGCCCGGTCGGACTGCTCGGGAGTGCCGTTCTCGTAGAGCTTCGGGTCGCCGGTGGTCACCCACGCCTGTCCGTACTGGGCCGCGAGCCGCAGCCCGCGCGGACCGGTGGCGGCCACCGCGAACGGAAGCCGGGGCCGCTGCACACAGCCGGGGATGTTGCGCGCCTCGTGGGCGGAGTAGAAGTCGCCCTCGTACGAGACGGCGTCCTCCGTCAGCAGCCGGTCGAGCAGGGGCAGGAACTCGCCGAACCGGTCGGCCCGCTCACGCGGCGTCCACGGCTCCTGTCCGAGCGCGGTGGCGTCGAAGCCGGTGCCGCCCGCTCCTATGCCGAGCGTGATCCGGCCGCCGGAGATGTCGTCGAGGGAGATCAGTTCCTTGGCGAGCGTCACCGGGTGCCGAAAGTTGGGGGAGGTGACCAGGGTCCCCAGCCGCAGCCGCTCGGTGACCGCCGCGGCGGCGGTGAGCGTCGGCACGGCGCCGAACCACGGGCCGTCCCGGAAGCTCCGCCAGGACAGGTGGTCGTAGGTGTACGCGGTGTGGAAGCCGAGCTGCTCGGCACGCGTCCAGGACGAACGTCCGCCTTCGTGCCAGCGGCGGTACGGAAGGATCACGGTGCTCAGGCGCAGACTCATGCTCCCGAGCCTAAGCGGCCGGACCCGTTTCACGTGAAACATCACGCGCTGTCACCGCGCGCGACGCGGGGTCAGTGCCGGAGGGGAAGCGCAGGTACTGCGGGGGAACGGTCCGCGTCAGCCAGACGCCGTTCGCGCTGACGTGGAAGACGTGGCCGTCGCGGTGCATGGCGGCGGTGTCCACCGAGAGGACGACCGGCCGGCCGCGGCGGGAGCCGACCCGGGTCGCGGTCTCGCGGTCCGGCGAGAGGTGTACGTCGTGCCGGTTCATCGGCCGCAGCCCCTCGGCCCGGATCGCGCCCAGGTGGCGGGCCACGGTCCCGTGGTAGAGGTACGGCGGCGGGGTCGCCGCGGGCAGTCCGAGATCCACGTCGACGCTGTGCCCCTGGCTGGCGCGGATCCGGGTGCCCTCGACGGCGAAGCGCCGCTTGTCGTTCGTGGCCACCACGTGGTCGAGCTCTTCGCGGGTGAACCGGAAGCCGTGTGCGGCCGCCGCGGCGATCAGCGTGTCGATCTCGGTCCAGCCGGCCGCGTCGAGGGTGAGGCCGATGCGCTCCGGCTGGTGACGCAGATGCTTCGACAGGTACTTGGACACCTTCACGGTGCGTCTGTCGTCGATGTGTTCGCTTCTGCGTTCGGATCTGTTTTCGCGTTGCATAAAACCACCCTGCCGAGACAGACACGCTTCACGCGATCGATTTTGCCTCCGAGGTTTGATCCACAGCCAAGTATGGTTATCCACAGGCTGGTTGAGGGCTTCTGTGGAAACTAGAGCGGCGGCTTCACCCGTGCGAGACGCCGCAACACCCGTGGGGCGAAGCGGGACATGAGGTGTGCTCCGCGTGCCTCCGGCGTCACGGGGACGACGGCCCTGTTGTGCACGACGGCTTCCAGGACCGCGTCGGCCACCTTTTCCGGCGGGTAGTTGCGCATCCCGTACAACCGCGCACTTCGCTGCTGCCGCCGCCTCTCCTCGTCGGCGTCCACACCCGCGAAGCGCGCCGTCGAGGTGATGTTGGTGTTGACGAGGCCGGGGCAGATCGCCGTGACCCCGATCCCCTGCCCGGCCAGTTCGGCCCGCAGGCACTCGCTCAGCATCAGCACGGCCGCCTTGGACGTGCTGTACGCGGGCAGGGCCCGGGAGGGCTGGAAGGCGGCCGCCGACGCGGTGTTGACGATGTGGCCGCCCTGCCCGCGCTCGGCCATCTGACGGCCGAACAGGCGGCAGCCGTGGATCACGCCCCACAGGTTGACGTCGAGGACCTTCCGCCAGTCCTCCGCGGTGGTGTCGAAGAAGGAGCCCGACAGTCCGATCCCGGCGTTGTTCACGAGCACGTCCAGCACGCCGTACTCGGCGGCGACCTTGGCGGCCAGCATCTCCATCGCCTGTTCGTCGGAGACGTCGACGGTCTCGGCCCAGGCGTCCGGCGCGCCGATCAGCCGGGACAGCTCCGCGGTGCGGGCGGCGGCCTCGGTGTCCCGGTCGACGGCCACCACGCGCGCTCCGGCCTCGGCGAACGCGAACGCCGTCGCCCGCCCGATGCCGTTGCCCGCTCCGGTGACCAGCACCAGCTGTCCGCCGAACCGGTCGGCGTGCCTGCCCTTCGGCGCCGGCTCGGACCGTCCGTCCTCCGTGGCGGTGACGAACTCCGTGATCCAGTCCGCCAGCCGGTCCGGCCGGGTGCGCGGCACCCAGTGCTTGGCGGGCAGCGTGCGACGGGTCAGGCGGGGCGCCCACTCCTCCAGCCCGTCGTAAAGCCGCTCCGACAGGAACGCGTCGCCGAGGGGCGTGATGAGCTGCACGGGAGCGTGCGCGTAGGCGTCGTCGCGCGGGCGCCGCAGCCGGGGCCGGACGTTGTCCCGGTACAGCCATGCCCCGTGCGCCGCGTCCGTCGGCAGGGACGAGGTCGGGTAGTCGCCACCGGGCACCTGCTCGACGCGCTCCAGGATCCGCGGCCAGCGCTTGCCGAGAGGGCCGCGCCAGGCCAGTTCGGGCAGCACGGGCGTGTGCAGCAGGTAGACGTACCAGGACTTGGCGCCCTGGCCGAGGAGCTGGCCGACCCGGCGCGGGGTGGGACGCCTGAGGCGCTTGTTGATCCAGTGCCCGAAGTGGTCGAGGGACGGCCCGGACATCGAGGTGAAGGAGGCGATGCGCCCCTCGGTGCGTCCGGCCGTGACGAACTCCCAGGACTGCACCGAGCCCCAGTCGTGGCCCACCAGGTGCACGGGCCGGTCCGGACTGACCGCGTCCGCAACCGCCATGAAGTCGTCCGTCAGCCTCTCCAGGGTGAACCCGCCGCGCAGCGGGCTCGGCGCCGAGGACCGGCCGTGGCCCCGGACGTCGTAGAGCACCACGTGGAAGCGGTCGGCGAGGCGGCCGGCGACCTCGGACCAGACCTCCTTGCTGTCCGGGTAGCCGTGCACCAGCACGACCGTGGGCTGCCGCGGATCGCCCAGCTCGGCCACGCACAGCTCGACCCCGCCCGTGCGCACCCAGCGCTCCCGCGCTCCGTCCAGCGCCGTCATTTCGCCTCCGCCCAGCGCCGCACGTGCGGCAGATCGTCGTCCAGCCAGAAGGCGCTCTCCGCGGGATCCGTGGAGTCGGTGACGACCAGGATCTCCTCGAACTTCGCGCCGGTACCCCGGAAACCGAGGTGGGGTTCGACCGCCCACAGCCCCGGGCGGGGCGGGTGGTCGGAGAAGCGGTAGGGCGACCACAGCGGGGACCAGCCCTCGCGGTGGCCGTGCAGCGCGTCGCCCGCCAGACCTTTGAGCGACTGCGTGCCGAAGCCGAACAGGCGTGGCGACAGCCGCCGTTCCCGCACCCGGTCCACCTTGTGGGCGATGACGCCGAAGGGATAGGCGCGATGCCGGTTGGCATAGCCCTGACGGACCATGAGCCGGTCCACGTCCTCGTAGATCTCCCGCAGCGAACGGCGCTCGCGCACCTCGCGCAGGATCAGCTCGCGGTGGGCCGCCAGGTCGGCCGCCAGCCGGTGCTGGACCGGGTTGGGGCCGAGTGATCCGGAGTAGCCGATGTCGGCGGTGAAACCCCGGTACACCGGGGCCATGTCCAGGATGAAGGGCATCCCCGGCTCCAGTCGGCGGCCGGTGGGGAAGAACTGGAGCGGAACGCGGAAGTCCGTGAACGCCGTGCGGTCGCCGAACCAGGCGAAGGGCAGGTGGAACCAGTCCCGCACGCCCCGCTCCCGCAGCCACTCGCGCTGCATCCGGGCCGCCTCGCGCTCGGTCACCCCCGGCGCCAGCCGGGCCGCCACCGCCTCGGCGCACTCGTAGGCGAGGCGTTGCACCTCCCGGAATCCCCGCAGCTCCGCACGGAGTTCCGCCGCCACTGCCGTCGCCATGCCACCCCGTCCCAGCCGTCCCGACGCGGTCCGCGCCGACGGTGCTACTCGCTCGTAACGTGACGCCGCCGAATCTCCCAGTTGTTAGACCCAACGTCAATAGGACGGCCGGCGCGGGCCCTCAAACCCCTCTTCGTGGCTCTCAAGTACGGCATCCCCTACGGGCCCGTACTACTCGAGTCTGACTCCAAGACGGCTCTGCGGTCTGACGACCTCAGTGGCGCGCGTCACTACTGTCGTGGATGTGACTGTGATCGCGACCGAAAGCCTGAGCAAGCGGTTCCCCCGGGTGACCGCGCTTGACCGGCTCTCCGTGGATGTCGGACCCGGTGTGACCGGACTCGTCGGTGCCAACGGCGCCGGCAAGTCCACTCTGATCAAGATCCTTCTGGGTCTGTCTCCCGCCACCGAGGGCCGGGCCGAAGTGCTCGGACTCGATGTCGCCACCAAGGGCGCCACCATCCGCGAGCGGGTCGGCTACATGCCGGAACACGACTGCCTGCCGCCCGACGTCTCGGCCACCGAGTTCGTCGTCCACATGGCGCGCATGTCCGGCCTGCCGCCCACCGCCGCGCGCGAGCGTACGGCCGACACCCTGCGCCACGTCGGCCTCTACGAAGAGCGCTACCGGCCCATAGGCGGCTACTCGACCGGCATGAAGCAGCGCGTGAAGCTCGCCCAGGCCCTGGTGCACGACCCCCAGCTGGTCTTCCTCGACGAGCCGACCAACGGCCTCGACCCGGTCGGCCGCGACGAGATGCTCGGCCTCATCCGCCGCATCCACACCGACTTCGGCATCTCCGTCCTGGTCACCTCACACCTGCTGGGCGAGTTGGAACGCACCTGCGACCACGTCGTCGTCGTGGACGGCGGCAAGCTGCTGCGCTCCAGCTCCACCACGGACTTCACGCAGAACACGACGACCCTCGCCATCGAGGTCACCGACACCGACGAACACCCCGACGGCACCCGCGTGGTGCGCGACGCGCTCGACGCGCGCGGCGTGGCCGTCCAGGACGGCAGCGGCCTGCCCGGCGCCGGCCACGTGCTGCTGCTCACCGCCTCCGGCGAGGAGACCTACGACCTGGTCCGGGACGTCATCGCCGACCTCGGCCTCGGCCTGGTCCGGATGGAACAGCGCCGGCACCACATCTCGGAGGTCTTCAAGGACAGCGACGAAGCACGGAAGGAGGCGGTCGGCCATGGCAGCTGAACAGCCCACAGCCACGGTCCCGGGTGACCAGACCCGTATCCACAACATCGGCTACCGCAACTACGACGGCCCCCGCCTCGGCCGCGCCTACGCCCGCCGCTCGCTCTACTCGCAGTCCCTGCGCGGCGCCTACGGCCTCGGCCGCTCGGCCAAGTCCAAGGTGCTGCCGATGCTGCTGTTCGTGGTGATGTGCCTGCCCGCGGCCATCATGGTCGCCGTCGCCGTCGCGACCAAGGCGAACGACCTGCCCGTGGACTACACCCGCTACGCGATCGTCCTCCAGGCCGTCATCAGCCTGTACGTCGCCTCGCAGGCCCCCCAGTCCGTCTCGCGCGACCTGCGCTTCAAGACCGTGCCGCTGTACTTCTCCCGGCCGATCGAGACCTCCGACTACGTCCGTGCGAAGTACGCGGCGCTGTCCTCGGCCCTGTTCATCCTCACCGCCGCACCCCTGCTGGTGCTCTACGTGGGCGCGCTGCTCGCCAAACTCGATTTCGCGGACCAGACCAAGGGGTTCGCACAGGGACTCGTCTCCGTGGCACTGCTCTCGCTGCTCTTCGCCGGTCTCGGCCTGGTCGTCGCCTCGGTCACCCCGCGCCGCGGCTTCGGCATCGCGGCCGTCATCGCCGTCCTGACCATCACCTACGGCGCGGTCTCCACGCTCCAGGCGATCGCCGACGTCCAGGGCAGCTCCGGGGCCGTCTCCTGGATCGGCCTGTTCTCGCCCATCACCCTCATCGACGGGGTGCAGTCCGCCTTCCTCGGCGCCACCTCGGCCTTCCCGGGCGGGGTCGGCCCGAGCAACGGCGAGGGCCTGGTCTTCGTCCTCGTCACCCTGGGCCTGATCGCCGGCACCTACGGCCTGCTGATGCGCCGCTACAAGAAGGTGGGACTGTGAGCACCCTCAGCATCGACCACGTCTCCCGCTGGTTCGGCAACGTGGTCGCCGTCAACGACATCACCATGACGATCGGCCCCGGCGTCACCGGCCTCCTCGGCCCCAACGGCGCGGGAAAGTCCACCCTCATCAACATGATGGGTGGCTTCCTCGCCCCCTCCACCGGCAGCGTCACCCTCGACGGCCGGCCGGTCTGGCGCAACGAGGCCATCTACAAGCACATCGGCATCGTCCCCGAGCGGGAGGCGATGTACGACTTCCTCACCGGCCGCGAGTTCGTCCTGGCCAACGCCGAACTGCACGGCCTGGGCGCCAAGGCGGCCCAGGAGGCGCTCTCCACCGTGGAGATGGAATACGCGCAGGACCGCAAAATCGCCACGTACTCCAAGGGCATGCGGCAGCGCGTGAAGATGGCCTCCGCCCTCGTCCACCAGCCGTCCCTGCTCCTGCTCGACGAGCCGTTCAACGGCATGGACCCGCGCCAGCGCATGCAGCTGATGGACCTGCTGCGGCGCATGGGCGACGAGGGCCGCACCGTGCTGTTCTCCTCGCACATCCTCGAAGAGGTCGAACAGCTCGCCTGGCACATCGAGGTGATCGTCGCCGGACGCCACGCGGCCAGCGGCGACTTCCGCAAGATCCGCCGCCTGATGACCGACCGGCCGCACCGCTACCTGGTGCGCTCCAGCGACGACCGTGCCCTCGCGGCCGCGCTGATCGCCGACCCGTCCACGTCCGGCATCGAGGTCGACGTCGCCGAGGGCGCGCTGCGCGTCCAGGCCGTCGACTTCGGACGGTTCACGGCCCTGTTGCCCAAGGTCGCCCGCGACCACGGCATCCGGCTGCTCACGGTCTCGCCGTCCGACGAGTCCCTCGAGTCCGTCTTCTCGTACCTCGTCGCGGCGTAGGAGGCCGAAGAATGTACGACCCCACAGTCGCCCGGCTCACCTACCGAGCCCTGCTCGGCCGCCGCCGGGCCCTCATCCTCGGCGTGCTGCCCCTGCTGCTGCTCGTCATCGCCGTCGCGGTGCGCGCGCTCGCCGGAGTCGACGACCAGACCGCGGCGGACGTGCTGGGCGGGTTCGCCCTGGCCACCATGGTGCCGATCATCGGCGTCATCGCCGGCACCGGCGCGATCGGTCCGGAGATCGACGACGGCTCGGTGGTGTACCTGCTGTCCAAGCCGATCAAACGGCCGACGATCATCTTCACCAAGCTGATCGTCGCCATAGCGGTGACGATGGTCTTCTCCGCCGTACCCACGTTCCTCGCCGGCCTGATACTGAACGGCAACGGCCAGCAGATCGCCGTCGCCTACACGATCGCCGCGCTGGTCGCCTCCATCGCCTACGCCGCGCTCTTCCTGCTGCTGGGCACGGTGTCCCGGCACGCGGTGGTCTTCGGGCTCGTCTACGCCCTCGTCTGGGAGGCCCTGTTCGGCTCCCTGGTGCCGGGCGCCCGCACGCTGAGCGTCCAGCAGTGGTCCCTGGCCGTGGCCCAGAAGGTCGCCGACGGAAACCTGGTGGTCTCCGACGTCGGCCTGCCGACCGCGACGGTGCTGCTGGTGGGCGTGACCGTCCTCGCCACCTGGTACGCGGGCCAGAAGCTGAGGTCGCTGACGCTCGCCGGAGAGGAGTGAGCGGGCACCGGGCCTACGGGGCCCCGGCCTGACCGGGCCTTCACCCCGGCCCGGGCACACCGGGCCGGGAAGAGAACGGGGAACCCACGGGGGACACGGAGCGGGGAGGACCGGGATGGCGGGCCAGACACCTCGGCAGGACGGCCACGGCCGCCTGCGGGACGGCGGCGAGGAAGCCACCAGGGGCGGCGCGGGACACAGCGCCGGTGACGACGGCTGGGGCGGCCAGGTCCTGGACGAGGAGTTCGTGCGCGAGGCCGGCACCTCCGAGCCCTCGGCCCGCGCCCGGATGCTCGCCGCCCGCTGGCGCCGCGAGAAGCCGGAGCCGCAGCCGTGGCGCTCCGACGAGCCGCCCGCCGACTGGTTGTTCAGCAAGGGCAGACGCCGCTGGTGGCGCCGGAGCTGACGCGGCGTATGTCCGCCTTTATTCGGTGGCGCCCGGCTTTCCGCGGCGGCATTGTGGTGGATGCACGAGGCCGGACGGCGCCGGCGCATCGGGCGGCCGCTTCGAGCACGCGGGATGCCTCGCGTGGGCCGACCGACGGGGACGTCGGCGCCGTCCGGCTCGTGGGCTCCGTGCCGGGCGGGTCAGCCCGACAGGCGCTCCAGGACCACCGCGATGCCGTCCTCGTCGTTCGAGGACGTGACCTCGTCGGCCACCGCCTTCAGCTCCTCGTGGGCGTTGGCCATCGCCACGCCGCGGGCGGCCCAGCCGAACATCGGGACGTCGTTGGGCATGTCGCCGAAAGCGATGGTGTCCGCTGCCTTCAGGCCGAGGCGACGGGCCGCGAGCGACAGCCCGGTCGCCTTGGACAGGCCGAGGGGGAGCAGTTCGACGATGCCCGCGCCGGCCATGGTGACCGTGACGAAGCCGCCCGCGGTGCGCCGGGCCGCCTCGGCCAGTTCGTCGTCCGACAGGGTCGGATGCTGGATGTAGATCTTGTTCAGCGGCGCCGACCACAGGTCCGAGGCGTCGGTGAAGGGCACCGCGGGGAGATCGCCGCCGACCTCGTACCCCGGGCCGACCAGGACGTCGCCGTCCAGGCCGTCGCGGCTCGCCGCCAGGTACAGCGGACCCGTCTCTGCCTCGATCTTGGCCAGCGCCACCCCGGCCAGCTGGCGGTCCAGCGTGACCGAGGTCAGCAGCCGGTGCTCCCCGGCGTGGTAGACCTGCGCGCCCTGGCCGCAGACGGCGAGTCCGTCGTAGCCGAGATCGTCGAGGATGTGCCGGGTCCACGGGACCGCGCGACCGGTCACCACGATGTGGGCGGCGCCCGCCGAGGTGGCGGCGGCGAGCGCGTCCCGGGTGCGCGACGAGATCGTGTCGTCGCCGCGCAGCAGCGTGCCGTCGAGATCGGTCGCGATCAGCCGGTACGGGAAAGTCCCGGCTCCACCGGCGTCGGCGGCCGTGGCGGAGGCGGTGTCACTCACTTGGTCACCGGCTCCAGGACCTCCCGGCCACCCAGGTACGGGCGCAGCACCTCGGGCACGCGCACCGAGCCGTCGGCCTGCTGGTGGTTCTCCAGGATCGCCACGATCGTGCGCGGGACGGCGCACAGCGTGCCGTTGAGCGTGGCGAGCGGGCGCACCTTCCTGTCCTCGCGGACCCGGATCGACAGCCGGCGGGACTGGAACTCGGTGCAGTCCGAGGTCGAGGTCAGCTCGCGGTACTTGCCCTGGGTCGGGATCCACGCCTCGCAGTCGTACTTGCGCGCCGCCGAGGAGCCCAGGTCGGCCGAGGCCACGTCGATGACGCGGAACGGCAGCTCCAGCGACGTCAGCCACTGCTTCTCCCACTCCAGCAGGCGCTGGTGCTCGGCCTGCGAGTCCTCGGGGAGGACGTAGGAGAACATCTCGACCTTGTCGAACTGGTGCACGCGGAAGATGCCCCGGGTGTCCTTGCCGTGCGAGCCCGCCTCGCGGCGGAAGCAGGGCGAGAAGCCGGCGTAGCGCAGCGGCAGGCGGTCGGCGTCGAGGATCTCGTCCATGTGGTACGCGGCGAGGGGGACCTCGGAGGTGCCGACCAGGTACAGGTCGTCCTTGTCGAGGTGGTAGACGTCCTGGGCGGCCTGGCCGAGGAAGCCGGTGCCGGCCATCGACTGGGGACGGACCAGCGCCGGGGTCAGCATCGGGGTGAAGCCCGCGGCCGTGGCCTGGGCGATCGCCGCGTTGACCAGGGCGAGCTCCAGGAGCGCGCCGACGCCGGTCAGGAAGTAGAAGCGCGAGCCGGAGACCTTGGCGCCGCGTTCGACGTCGATGGCGCCGAGCAGCTGGCCCAGCTCCAGGTGGTCGCGGGGCTCGAAGCCCTCGGCGGCGAAGTCGCGGTGCGTGCCGTGGGTCTCCAGCGTGACGAAGTCCTCCTCGCCGCCGACGGGGACGTCGGGGTGGACGAGGTTGCCGAGCCGCTGGAGCAGCTGCTGGGTCTCGGCGTCGGCCGCGTCGCGCTCGGCGTCGGCGGTCTTGACGTCGGTCTTCAGCTGTTCGGCGCGCTTCAGCAGCTCCGCCTTCTCGTCCCCGGAGGCCTTGCCGATGAGCTTGCCGAGGCCCTTCTGCTCGGCGCGCAGCTCGTCGAAGCGCACGCCGGACGACCTGCGTCGCTCGTCGGCGGACAGGAGGGAGTCGACGAGCGCGACGTCCTCTCCACGGGCGCGCTGAGAGGCGCGCACACGGTCGGGGTCCTCACGGAGCAGGCGAAGGTCAATCACGCGGTCAAGGCTACCGGTGCGCAGTGACGGGTCTCGACCCACTATTGCCGAACGCGCGTCTCACGTTCCGTGCGACCGGTCAATGAAATGCTGCGGCATCCCTGGAACGAGGCACCTCGGCGACGACGGGTTGACCGGATTTCCTTGTGGGGAACGGGACTTGAGGCGTGACTGTCCACAGGAATCCACAGCCCGGAAAAGTTATCCACAGGCTGTGCGAAAGATCTGTGGACTCACGGAAGTGATCATTCCCAATTCCTGGAGGCGGCCCGTCCAAACCCTCCACGCCCGCACTTTCGAGTGGAAACGGGACACCCGGTGTCACTCCGGGGGATGGGGTGCAAGAAACAGGTGGACGAAGGGTGGCTTGGGCCCCTGTGGACGAAGTGGGGGGCTGTAGGGGGATATGTCGACTGAATGCCCTTACGTTGTCGACTTGTCCCCAGGTCGAGAAGCAGACCTGTGGATAACTCCTGTGGATAACGAAAATCAGCAGGTAGGACCGGTCGGACGGGGCCGTCAGAACCGGCCGTCCTGGCAGCGCGCCACCCAGTCCGCGGCCGCGACGAACGCCTCGTCCGAGGTGCCCGGCAGCAGTGCGTCCACGTCCGCGACCCCGACCTCCGCGCGCGGGTACGAGCCCAGGTAGCGCACCTGGAGGCAGGTCCGCTTCAGGCCCATCAGCGCGTCGGCGACCCGGCGGTCGGAGATGTGCCCCTCCGCGTCGATGCAGAAGCAGTAGTTGCCGATGCCCGCGCCGGTGGGCCGGGACTGGAGCAGCATCAGGTTGATGCCCCGGGTGGCGAACTCGCCCAGCAGATCACGCAGGCCGCCGGGGTGGTCGTCCCGCTGCCAGAGCACCACGGACGTCTTGTCGGCGCCGGTCGGGGCCGCGGGCCGGGCCGGACGGCCCACCAGCACGAAGCGCGTCTGCGCGTTCTCCGCGTCGTGGATGTCGGCCTCCAGTACCTCGAGGCCGTAGCGGGCCGCGGCGAACTCGCCGGCGAAGGCGGCGTCGTACCGCCCCTCCTGGACCAGGCGGGCGCCGTCCGCGTTCGACGCGGCGGACTCCCAGGCGACGTGCGGGAGGTGCGCCTTGAGCCAGTTGCGGACTTGGGGCTGGGCGGCCGGGTGGGCGGTGACCGTCTTGACGTCCGAGAGCTTGGTGCCGGGCCGGACCAGCAGCGCGAAGGTGATGGAGAGCAGCACCTCGCGGTAGATCATCAGCGGCTGGCCGGCGACCAGCTCGTCGAGGGTGGTGGTGATGCCGCCCTCGACGGAGTTCTCGATCGGCACGAACGCGGCCTCGGCCTCGCCCGTGCGCACCGCGTCGAGCGCGGACTGGACCGAAACGTACGGGACCAGCTCCCGGGTCGCCGTCTCCGGAAGTGTGCGCAGGGCGACTTCGGTGAAGGTGCCTTCAGGGCCGAGATACGCGTAACTGGCTGGCATGACCTCACCCTAATGGGCCCGGGGAGACGCGGCTCACGTGTCTCATTCCGGCCCCTCGCACGGGTGGGACCCGGTTGCTCCCGCGCCGCCGGGTCACCCCTCCAGCAGCCGCTGGCCCACGTACTCACCCTCCGCGGCCCCGCCCGGCACCGCGAACAGGCCGCTCGCCTCGTGCCGGATGAACTGCGACAGGGCGTCGCCCCGGTCCAGCTTGCGCTGCACGGGTACGAAGCCGCGCAGTGGGTCGGCCTGCCAGCAGATGAAGAGCAGGCCCGCGTCCGGGACTCCGTCGGCGTCGAAGCCGTCGTGGTACGAGAAGGGGCGGCGGACCATGGCCGCGCCGCCGTTCTGGTCGGGCCGGGTGATGCGGGCGTGGGCGTTGATCGGGACGACGAGGTTCCCCGCCTCGTCCGTCTTCTCCAGGTCCATCTCGGTCGTCTCACCGCCCCCGGACAGCGGCGCCCCGTCCGACTTGCGGCGGCCGATGACGTCCTCCTGGCCCTTGAGCGAGAGCTTCTCCCAGTCGTCGAGGAGCATGCGGATCCGGCGTACGACGGCGTAGGAGCCGTTCGCCATCCAGGCCCGATCGTTCTTCGCGGGCTGTTCGGGGACGAAGATGCGCCGGTCGAAGTCGGCCTCGGAGGGCTTCGGATTGCGGGTGCCGTCGACCTGTCCCATGAGGTTGCGGGCCGTCATGGGGCGGGCGGTGGCGCCCGGTGACCGGTTGAAGCCGTTCATCTGCCAGCGGACGCGGGCGGCGGATCCGGCGTCCCGCTGGATGGCGCGCAGGGCGTGGAAGGCGACGAGGGAGTCGTTCGCCCCGATCTGCACCCACAGGTCGCCGTTGCTGCGGTTCTTGTCGAGGTGGTCGGAGGAGAAGTCGGGAAGCGGGTCGAGGGCGACCGGGCGTTGTCCCTCCAGGCCGGTCCGGCCGAAGAAGCTGTACCCGAAGCCGAAGGTGACGGTCAGCGAGGAGGGCCCCGAGTCCCGGGCCACGTCCGTGTCACGGGTGCCGGCCGGTTCGCCCGCCATCAGCCGGCGTGCCGTGTCGGACCAGCGGCTCAGCAGCGCGGCGGCCTCCTTGCGTCCGGCGCCGGCCGCAAGGTCGAAGGCGACGAGATGGCCGCAGGCCTGCATGGGGTCGGTGATGCCGGGCTGATGTTTCCCGTGAAACATCGCACGCCCGCTGCCCAGCGAGGTGAGCGGGACGGCCGCCGTGGAGGGGGCGGCGGCGTAGCCGGTGGCGCCGCCGGCCGCGCCGAGTACGAGCCCCGTGGCACCGGCGGTGCCGAGCAGCCGCCGACGCGAGATGCCCTCGCGGTCGGCGGACTCGGCGTTCGGGGCCTGCGGAGTGGACTGGTCAGACATGGTGCGGTTCAGCCGATCTGCGCGTTCTTGGAGACGGTCACCTGGTCGATGTCGGAGGTCCGCACGGTCACCGAGACTTCCCAGTCGCCGCCGATCGGGATCTGCACTCCGCTCGCCGACCAGTGGCCGGTGGTGATGTGGTCCGGGGCGACGGGCAGCGGACCGATGTCCTTGGCCTCCTGGGTCAGGGCGACCTTCACCTCGGGCAGGTCGAAGGCGGTCCCGTCCGGGCGCTCGACGTAGAGGTGCAGGTCGTTGGCGCCGACCCGGGCGGGGTCGAGCTCGACCCGTACGACGCCCTTGCCGTTCTGGGAGCCGGTGTCGAAGGGCATGTCCAGGGTCACCGCGCCGGTGGACGGTGCGGGTGTGGTGGCGGAGGAGGCGCCGGTGGCCTTGGCCTCCTGCTCCGTGCGGCCCGGCTCGGTCTGGGTCAGCACGGTCGTGACGGCCAGCAGGACGACGGCGACGCCCGCCTCGGCGAGCACGGATCGGCGCAGTCCGAAACGGTTCGGGTCGGCGTCCCGCTGCCGCTTCTGCCGTGCGGCGTCCACGGCGGCACGCTGCCGGGCGAGCTGAGCGGCACGCTGGGAGCCGCCGGAGCCGTTCGCGGCACCGGAACCCTTCCCGGTTCCGGGCTCCTTGGCACCCGCCTTGACACCCTTACCGGTTCCCTTGGCGCCCGCACTGGCCCCCTTGGCGCCCGTACCGGCTCCCTTGCCGTCCCCGGAGCCCTTCGAGTCACTGGCCGCCTCGCCGGAGGCCGCCGTCTTGCCCGAGGCCGCCGCTCTCCCGGAAGCCTTCGCCTTCTCGTTCCCCCGGCCGGACGACGCGCCCACCCGCTCCTTTTCCGCCTTCTCGCCCTTCTGGCCTTTCTCGTGCTTCTCCCCTTGCTCTCGCTGCCGGACCACGCCCGTGGCCGCGGCCCCCGCCAGCTGCGCCGTCCACCGACGCGAGAGGTAGGCGATCCCGACCAGCACCGCGACGAGCCCGATCTTGACGAGGAGCAGCTGTCCGTACCGCGTCTCGGTGAAGGCCGTCCAGGAGCCCAGCTGGCGCCAGGACTGGTACGTACCGGTCACCACCAGCGCGACCACGCTGCCGAAGGCGACGCGCGAGAACCGGCGTACGGCGACGGCCGGGACCGGTGTGTCCGCGGGGCCGCGGTACAGCGCGACGAGCAGCGCGGTGAGTCCGCCGAACCAGGTGGCCACGGCGAGCAGGTGGACGATGTCGGCCGGCATGGCGAGGCCCGCCTGGAGGCCCACGGAGGCGTGCTCGGACATCGCCCAGGTCGCCGCGAGACCCGCCGCGACGACGGCCCCGCCGACCGCGAGCCCGAAGGTGAGGTCTCTCTTCTCCTCGTCCTCCCGCTTGTCGTAGGCGCCGAAGAGCACGGCGACGAACAGCGCGGCGGCCGCGAGCAGCAGCAGCCGGGAGACGAGCGCGGCGCCGGTCTTGGTCTGCAGCACCTCGCCGAGCAGGTTCAGGTCGACGATGTCACCGGCCTTCCCGGAACCGGTGTAGGAGCCGCGCAGCAGCAGGAGCATGAGGGTGGCGGCGGTCAGCGCGAGCCACCCGGAGACGACGACCCGCTGGACGACGCGGACCCCGGAGCCGCGCGGCCAGCAGGCCAGCACGAAGGCGGCGCCGCCCACCAGCACCGCGAACCCGGCGTACGACACGTACCGGCCGAAGCCGTAGAGGGCGCCGACGAACCCGCCCCCCGCCTCCTGGGCGGAGACGGAGACCGACGTGTCGGACGGGGCTCCGACGGAGAAGGTGTAGGCGCCGGCGACGGGGTGGCTGTCGGCGGAGACCACCTGGTAGGTCACCGTGTAGGTGCCGTCGGGCAGCCCGGTGTGCAGCTTCACGGAGTACGTCGTGCCGCCCGTACCGGACGGGCTGCCGTCGTCGACGCGCTTGCCCTTGGGATCCAGGACGCGCAGCGAGTCGTCGTCCACGGAGACCGACTCGGAGAAGGTGAGCGACACCTGGGCCGGAGCCCGGTCGACCACCGCCCCCTGCTGGGGGTCGCTGCCGGTCAGGGCGGCGTGCGCGGAGGCCGGTCCGGCGCCGGCGAGCAGCGCGCAGGCCGCGGCCAGGAGCAGCAGCACCAGGGTCCGGAAGCGTGGGGCGATGGTCTGCGTCAAGGTGGTCCCTCCCTCGGTGTCGGTCAGTTTCCGGTGTGTGCGGAGTGTCCGTCGGCGGGCTGGTAGGTGGCCGCCTTCACGGGCACCTTGACCGTGACGGGGTCGGACTGGGCGAAGTGCAGTTCGACGGTGACCGTCTGGCCCTGCTTCGGCTGCTGCTTCAGCTTCTCGAACATCAGGTGGTTTCCGCCGCTCCTGAACACGAGTTGACCGTGTGCGGGGATCTTGAGGCGGTCCACCTCCTTCATCGTCCCGTCGACGGTCTCGTGCACGGTGACGTCGCCGGCCCCGCTGGTGACCGAGGTCAGTTCGTCGTCCGAGTCGCCCTCGTTGGTGATGGTGAGGAACCCGGCGGCCATCGAGGCGGAGACCGGCTGCGGTATGTAGGCGGCGCCGACCGAGAGTTCGGCCCCGGAGGCACCGGAGGCCCCGGAGTCCGCGCCGCCGCAGCCCGCGAGGGCCAGCGTGCCGATCACCGCGAGCGCGGCGAGGGCCGGGCGGGTGCCGCGGCCCCTCACGGGTTCTCTCCCTTGACGAGCTTGGGGAGGTCCTTCGTGTAGTCGTCGACCGTGGCGTCCTCGCCGTAGAGGACGTAGCCCGCGTCGGACTTCGGGGAGAAGGCGACGACCTGGGTGCCGTGGGTCGAGACGATCTTGCCGTTCTTGTCCTTGGCCGGCGGGTCGATCGAGATGCCGAGGGTGCGGGCGCCGGCCTGGATGGTGTCGAAGTCGCCGGTCAGGCCGACGATCTGCGGGTCGATGCCCTTGAGCCACTCGCCCAGCGCGGCCGGTGTGTCCCGTTCCGGGTCGGTGCTGACGAACACGACCCGGAGCTTGTCCTGTTCGGCCTGCGACAGCTGCTTCTTGGCGACGGCGATGTTGTTCATGGTCAGGGGGCAGACGTCGGGGCAGTGTGTGTAGCCGAAGTAGACCAGCGTGGGCCGTCCGGCGGTCTGCTCGCGGAGGTCGTACTTCTTGCCCTGGGTGTCGGTGAGGACGAGATCGGGCTTCTCGAAGGGCTTGTCGAGGACGGTGGCGGCCTGCTGGGCGGTGTCCTCGGAGACCATGGTGACCGGCTTGTCGCTGTCGGCGCCGCTGCCGCAGGCGGACAGGGTCAGGGAGGCGGCGGCGAGCAGGACCGCCGCGGCGAACGTCTTCTTGCGCATAGAAAAATGTCCCAGATGTGAGGTGCACCGGTGCGCGCCGGGGTCCGTCGGACCGACGGAACGGCGCGCACCGGACGTGAGGATGCGCCGACGGGGTGGCGCCGGCGCACCGGCGCGGGCGTCGTTACGCCGACGCGCCGGAGTCGCGGCGGCGGCCCGCCAGCACGCCGTAGCCGACGCCCGCGGCGCCGACGACGATGCCGACGACGCCGAGGACCCGGGCGGTGGTGTCGCCGCCGTTGCCGGAGCCGTCGTCGGCGGAGGCCTCGGTGGACGTGTCCTTGGCGGCCGACTCGGCGTCGTCCCCGGCCTTCGCGTCCGAAGAGTCCGCCGCGCCGTGCGCGTCGTCCTCGGCGGCGGCCAGCTCCAGCACGGGCGCCGGGTTCTCGGGCTCCTCCTGGCCTTCCTGCGGCACCTCGATCCAGCGCACGACCTCCTTGTTGGAGTACGTCTGGATGGCCTTGAACACCATCTGGTCGGCGTCCTCGGGCAGCGCGCCGATGGAGAGCGGGAACTTCTGGAAGTACCCGGGCTCGACGCCCTTGCCCTCGGCGGTCCAGGTCACCTTGGAGACGGCCTCGGTGAGCTGCTTGCCGTGCGACTCGATCGGCTTGTCCAGCTTGGACTTGGTGACCTCGGCCTTCCAGCCGGGGACCGGCTGCGGCATGACGGACGCCAGCGGCTGGTCAGTGGGGAGGTTGATCTCCAGCTTGGTGGTGGAGGCGTTGTCGCGCTCGTTGGGGACCTTGAAGTTGACGGTCGCGTAACCGCCCTTGGCGGCCGTGCCCTCCGGCTGCACGCTGACGTGCGCGAAGGCGGGGGCGGACAGGGCGAGGACGGCGATGCCGGAGACGGCGCAGGCGGCGGCGAGACGGGAAGCCTTCATAGCCTTCATGGACGGAGCACTCCGCTTCGAGTGGGCACCGGTACTGCACCGGTGCGGGGTGAGGAGAGGGATGCGCGCACGCGCGCGTGCCGCACGACGACGGCCCCTCCGTACTCCCTGGGCGGAAGCGGGGTGGTGGACGTGTCGTGTCAGGCGGCGAGGGCGAACACGTCGCTCGGCGGGCCGCGCCTGATCACCGTGTGCTGGAGTGCGGTGGTGCGGGGCCGCGGCGGCGCCGGCGGGGCGGGACGCGGCGGGCGCGGGCCCGTACCGGGGGCGCCGGCGAGCCCGGCGTGCAGGGCGCGCACCAGGGAGAGCGCCGCGCGCAGCGCGCGAACGAACGCCTCCTCGGCCATCGAGTGCGCCGAGTGCGCCGACAGTTCGACGAGCCGGGCCAGTGCCAGGTCCCCGCGGCGCAGCAGCCAGCCGGCGGCCAGTGCCGCGAGAACGTGGCCGAGCAGCATCGGCAGGGACGGCAGCAGTGCGGCGGGGTCGCCGGCGCCGGCCAGCGCGTCGGCGGAATGGTGCGTGGCGCCGGCGGAGGCGTCCGGCGCGACCCGGGCGTCGTCGAGGATCCGCTGGGCCTGGGCCGGGCTGATCGCCGCGGCGGTGGTCCCGCAGACCAGCCGCGCCGCCTGCTGGACCAGAGAGGCGTCGGACAGCCCGCCGGTCGCCCCGGCGGCCGTACCGGATGCGGTGGCCGCGGTGGTGCCGTGCTGGCCCAGTCCGAACAGGACGTGCAGCGCGGTCTGTCCGACGGTGAGCAGCGCCACGATTCCGGGCAGCGAGCGCAGCCGGCCGGCGAGGGGCGCGGCGACCACGACCACCCCGAGGAATCCGGCCCCCAGCGACCACAGCGGAACCGTGGCGCAGGAGGCGAGGGTGTGCCCCGCCGCGGCCAGCACGACGCAGACCGCGGCGAACACCGCGGCCCGCAGGATCCGGAGATCGTTCCCGGAGCGCGCCGTTGGCGGGTGGGGGGCAGTCATGGCGGGCTCATCATCGCACTGCCGCCCCCGGCGCCGTACGGCAGGTCCACAAGATGCGGTACGCCCCGAAGTGAACCGGAAGATCACTCTCTGGTGGGAGCCGTGCCGCATACACCGGCGCACGACGGGGCCACATCCGCCAGATGAGCGGTGTCACGGCCCGGGCGTGCTTACACCGGGGTGTGAGGGGCAATACGTAACGGTATGTCGAGCCGCGGCCGGGAGGCTGGAGCATGAGCATCTGGTGGTCACTCCATTTGCGGCGCGAGGCTGCGAGCGTGCCCCTGGCCCGCCGCCTGCTGATCGGCACCATGGAGAGCGCGGGCGTCGACCCCGACATCTCCTTCGATCTCTCCGTAGCCCTGAGCGAGGCCTGTGCCAACGCCGTCGAGCACGGCGGGGACGACGGCGCGGGTGGCCCCACGGAGGCCTACCGGGTCACGGCCTACCTGGACGGCGAGCGCTGCCACATCGAGGTCTCCGACACCGGCCCCGGATTCCCCGCCGCCGCGCCGGGCCGGCCGGGGAGTGTGGGCCGCCCGGTCTCCGCGGACGCCGAGAGCGGTCGCGGCCTGTGCCTCATCCGGGAACTGGCGGACCACGTCCAGATCGGCAACGAGCCGGGGCGCAACGGCGCCGTGGTGAGCTTCGACAAGATCCTCAAGTGGCGGGAGGACGCGCCGCTGGTGGCGGTCTGACTCGACGGCACGACCCAACGAGGCGACGGCACGACCAGGCGGTACGACGACGGCCGGGCACCGCGAAGGTGCCCGGCCGTCGTTCGTGCGTCAGCCCTTCAGCGCCGCCATCCACTCCTCGACCTCGTCCGACCGGCGCGGCAGCCCGGCGGACAGATTCCGGTTGCCGTCCGCGGTGACGAGGATGTCGTCCTCGATGCGGACGCCGATGCCCCGGTACTCCTCGGGCACGGTCAGGTCGTCGGCCTGGAAGTACAGACCCGGCTCGACGGTGAGCACCATGCCGGGCTCCAGGGTGCCGTCGACGTAGGACTCCACCCGCGCGGCGGCGCAGTCGTGGACGTCCATGCCGAGCATGTGGCCGGTGCCGTGCAGCGTCCAGCGGCGCTGCAGGCCCAGCTCCAGCACCCGCTCGACCGGGCCCTCGACCAGGCCCCACTCGACCAGCCGCTCGGCCAGCACGCGCTGGGACGCGTCGTGGAAGTCGCGGTACTTGGCGCCCGGCTTCACGGCCGCGATCCCGGCCTCCTGGGCGTCGTACACCGCGTCGTAGATTTTCTTCTGCAGCTCGCTGTAGCGGCCGTTGATCGGCAGCGTGCGCGTGACGTCCGCCGTGTAGTACGTGTGCGTCTCCACGCCCGCGTCGAGCAGCAGCAGGTCGCCGGAGCGGACCGGGCCGTCGTTGCGGACCCAGTGCAGGGTGCAGGCGTGCGGGCCGGCGGCGCAGATCGAGCCGTAGCCGACGTCGTTGCCCTCCACGCGCGCGCGGAGGAAGAAGGTGCCCTCGATGTAGCGCTCGCTGGTCGCCTCCGCCTTGTCGAGGACCTTCACGACGTCCTCGAAGCCGCGCACGGTGGAGTCGACGGCCTTCTGCAGCTCGCCGATCTCGAACTCGTCCTTGACGAGGCGGGCCTCGGAGAGGAAGACGCGCAGTTCCTCGTCGCGCTCGGCGGTGACCTTGTCGGTGAGGGCGGCCTCGATGCCGGCGTCGTGGCCGCGCACGACGCGCACCGGGCCGGTGGCCTCGCGGAGGCTGTCCGGCAGCTCGCGGACGTCGGCGGCGGGGATGCCGTACAGCTTCCCGGCCTCGGTGAGGGAGTGGCGGCGGCCGACCCACAGCTCGCCCTGGCCGCTGAGCCAGAACTCGCCGTTCTCACGGTCGGAGCGGGGCAGGAGGTAGATGGTGGCGGTGTGGCCGTCGCCCCTGGGCTCCAGGACCAGGACGCCGTCCTCCGTCTGGTTGCCGGTCAGGTACGCGTACTCGACCGAGGCGCGGAAGGCGTATTCCGTGTCGTTCGACCGGGTCTTCAGGTTGCCCGCGGGGATCACCAGGCGCTCACCCGGGAAGCGGGCGGACAGCGCGGCGCGGCGGGTGGCGGTCTCGGCGGCCTGGGCGATGGGCTCCAGGTCGTACAGCTCCGTGTCGGCCCAGCCGGACTTCATGTTCTCGGCCAGTTCGTCGGACACGCCCGGGTACAGGCCGTTCTTGCGCTGCTTGACCGGCTCGTCGCCGTCCTCGGCAGCGGCGTCCTCAAGCACGGCCTCCGGGGTCTCCGGGATCTCCGGGTTCTCCTGGGTGAGCTCCTCCGCCACGGTCATCCTCCTCGATACGGCACTGGACCACCCCCATCGTACGGTCGTACGGAAGGGGGCCCAGGGGCGAAGGGCCTGTTACGAGGGGGCCGCTACTGTCCGTTATCCGCAATCTCCGATGGGTCAGTGTCCGTTATTCGAACCGGACGGCCAGCAGGGCGACGTCCTCCTCGGAGTCCGCGTCGGCCTTCCCGTCCGGCAGCACGGTGCGCAGGACGTGGTCGGCGACCGCGTCCGGATCGTGGCGCGCTGCCCTCGGTACACCGGCGGCGGCCGCGTGCAGCCGGGCGAAGGCGCGGTCGGCCCGGTCCCCCGTGCGGTGCAGCAGCCCGTCCGTGTACAGCAGAACCGTCTCTCCCGCTTCGGCCTGCAGCTCCACGCTGGGCGCCTCCCAGCAGGCGAGCATGCCGAGCGGCGCGGAGACGGAGGTCTCGACGAACTCCGTGCGCCGTTCCCCGATCAGCAGCGGCGGGCTGTGCCCGGCGCCGGCCAGGGTGATCCGGCGCAGCGCGGGCTCGCAGTAGCCGAACAGCGCGGTGGCCGAACGGGCGGGCTCGGTCAGGCGCAGCAGCAGCTCCAGGTCGGACAGGACGGCGACCGGGTCCTCGCCCTCCATCACGGCGTACGCCCGCAGCGAGGCGCGCATCCGCCCCATCGCGGCGACCGCGCTGGGCCCGGCCCCGGTGACGGAGCCGACGGAGAGACCGAGCGCGGCGTCCGGCAGCGGCAGCGCGTCGTACCAGTCGCCGCCGCCGAGCGGGCCGGTGCGGTGCCGGGCGGCGAGCTGGACGCCGGGCACCCGCGGCAGGCGGGAGGGCAGCAGTTCCTCGGCCATCGTCGCCATGCACGCGCGCGTGCGCTCGACCTCCAGGAGGCGGGTCAGGTGGGGCGCGGCGTACCGGACGTAGAGGCCGGCCAGGTGCCGCTGGTGCTCGTCCGGTTCTGCGGGTTCGTCGTAGAGCCACGCGGCGGCGCCGAGGCGTCCGGTGCCCTCGGCGGAGAGCGGGAGCGCGTAGCTGGCGGCGTAGCCGAGGCGGGCGGCGACCTCCCGGTGGCGCGGGTCGAGGCCCTTCTCGGCCATCAGGTCGGGCTCGGCGATCCCGTCCTCGTCGACCGGCAGCCCGTCCAGGATCCGCCCGTAGGACAGGGAGGTCCGGGGCACGGTCTCGATGTGGCCGAGGTCGGCGCGGGCCAGCCCGAGGCCGATGGTGGTGTCCGGGCCGAGTCCGTCGGCCGGCTCCAGGGTGACGAGACCGCGCCGGGCGCCCACCAGGGCGGCACCGGCGCGCAGCAACTCCTGGAGACCGTCGGAGAGGGTGTCCGTACGGACCAGGCGTTCGGTCAGTTCGTGCAGGGTCGTGAGGTCCGAGACCCAGCCGGCCAGCCGGTCCTGGAGGAGGAGGCCGGGGGCGGAGCCTTTGCCCGGGGCGTCGTCGGCAGCGGCGTCCGAGGTGTCCGGCGGGGCGGCGTCGGGGGCGGCGGGCGCGACAGTGTGTGCGGGGGACGGGACCACTGAATCGATTCCGGCCACTTTCGGAGGGTGCGGGGCGTTCATGGTGTCCGGCTTTCCGACCGGCGCTTACTGCTCAAAAGCATCGCAAACCCCCATGTCATTCTGCGCCGCTAGCAGTGTCTCCACATGTACACGCACTCGTAAGGGGATGTCCAGCATTGTCCTGCCGGGATTCCTGGTGTCCGTGGGGTGCGAGCGGCCTCCTTCCGGAACTCTTGCGAAAAGGCTAGATTGGCTTGAAACTGCCCCAGAGGACGGCTTGTTGCGGTCGACTGGGGGTGCTTCACGGAGCGTCACAGCGGTCGTGATGGGTACGTACTCGGAGAAGGCCGGGGGTGGTTGGGGGCCACCCGGAACCTGGCGACGGACCCGGGCGTCCTATCCACCGACGACCGTGCCCCATCCTCCCGTGGCGGAGGCGGAGAGAAATACGCGGAACGGCAAACGCCAGACTTCGCCACCCCCGCGCCACGCCCATGCTTTTGCCAGACGCAGTGTGGACGGACCGTCACGGACGCAGTCAGTGCTCGACCCACAGGGGTTTCCCCTGCCTTCGGCAGTGGTGTTCCCCGGCAGGATGTCGCTCGGGGGAGCGCGCCCTGGTGTGGGGGTCGTCCCGCGGCACGGATGTGATGCGCCACCAAGCTACGCACAGCGAATGCTCGACACATGGTGTGAGTGACCACGGTGTTGCCAGGCGTGCAACGGAAAGGAACGAGCGCTCATGCGCGAGATCCTCGGAAGGCGACGCAGGCTCCTGTCCCGGCACGACGGCGGGCGGCCTGAGCTGATCGGCGCGGCCCTGACCTACGCGACGCAATGGCAGTGGCCCGTCCTCCCGGGCGTGGCGGCGGACCCGCAGGCGCGGACCCGCTGCGGCTGCCCCGATCCCGAGTGCACGGTGCCGGGCGCGCATCCCTTCGACCCCGGTCTCCTCGCAGCCACGACCGACGCGCGCATGGTGCGCTGGTGGTGGAGCAACCGGCCCTCCGCGCCGATCGTCCTGGCCACCGGCGGCGGCGCCCCGTGCGCGGTCTCGCTGCCCGCCCTGCCGGCCGCCCACGCCCTGGCCGCGCTCGACCGTGCCGGCCTGCGGGTCGGCCCGGTCGTCGCCTCGCCCACCCGCTGGTCGCTGCTGGTGCGGCCCTACTCCATGGAGCAGCTGGGCGAGCTGCTCTACGCCAAGGACTTCGTCCCCGGATCCCTGCGTTTCCACGGCGACGGCGGCTACCTCGCCCTGCCGCCGTCCGAGACCGGCGGCGGCGCCGTCCGCTGGGAGCGGGCACCGCTGCCCGGCTCCGCCTCGCCCTGGGTGCCCGACGTGGAGGCCGTGGTGGACGCGGCCGTCGACGCCCTCACTCGTACGGGTGTGAGCGCGCCCGAGTTGTAGGGGTCTCCGGCGCGCGCGAAGGGTCTGTCCGGCCTTCGTCGTTATCGTCCGGACCATGCCGCTTCATGCAGGGGAGCACCGTGCCGCCGCGACGCCCCGCGCCGGCCTGCACCGCGCCGGGCCGCGCCGTGGAGGGCCGGACCGGCGGCGCGTCCGTCTGTACGGCATCGCCGGCGTCGTGGTCTGCGCGGTGGTGCTGCCGTTCGCCGTGGCGTCCGCGGGGCCGCCGCCCGACCCCGGGCCGGACACCTCCGCGACCGTCCGGATCCTCTCGCAGGGCGGTGACTCCAAGGCGTCCGACGGTGCCGCCGGCGGCACCCCCGCGCCGAGCGGGGCCGCCTCTCCGCGTTCGCCGCTGCCGCCCGGACCGGCCACGGCCGTGCGCTGCGGGCCCGAACTCACCTCGCCCGAAGGCGTCGAGGCGCAGACCTGCGTCCTGGCCCAGGGGCCGGAGACCTGGGCGCGGACCTATTACCGCAACGCCACCGGCGACCGGCTCGAAGCCGTGCTGAGCCTCATGGGGCCCGACGGGCGCAGCCTGCGAATGCGGTGCGCCGTGAGCGCCGAGGACGCGCCGGGCACCTGCGAGACACCCCGGGAACGCGCTCGGGGCGGATTGGCCGGATACACCGCGGTCGCGGAGTTCGCGAGCCGGGCCGGGTACGGGCCACTGCTGCTGCGAACCGGCAGCAACAGGGACACCGGACGCGACCGGAGAGCCAGGATGACGCGGGCGCCGGGAGTAGCGGAAGCAACGGTTTCGTCGGGAACCCCGACCGCGGGAGAAGCAACTCACCTGCGGGAACGGGGAGTTGACCGTCGGTCGCGGTGCGTGCGCGACCCGGGACATGGAAAGACCCGGTTGCTGGCGACGGGGGATGCACCAGCAACCGGGCTACTCGAACGGTAACAAGAGATCGGCTGTTAGCAAATTCGATCTCCTGTTTTCCGGTCACCGATTGGCTTGTCCGCGCCGCGAGTTGTGACCGGAGTCACCGGCTCCACGGCGGGCGCTCCGGCTGACCGGTCGGTCAGCCGGGCCGGCCCCTGCCGCCGCGCGTCAGCTGAGGGTCACCTGCCGGTTGGTCAGGCCGCCGCGCGCCCGGCGCTCGTCGTGCGTGAGCGGAGCGTCCGCGGCCAGGGCCTCGGCGAGCCGCTCACCGAACTCGGCGGCGGGCTTCTCGATGTCCTGCGCGGTGACCTCGCTCGGCAGGTCCCACACCGGCACGGTGAGCCCATGGGCGCGGAAGGAGCCGACGAGGCGGGTGCCCTCGCCGAGCGACGACCGGCCGGCCGCGTGCAGCCGCGCGAGAGCGTCCAGAAGCCGCTCCTCCTCGTGCGGCATGACCCAGCGCAGGTGGTTCTTGTCCGGCGTCTCGCACCAGTACGCGGCGTCCACGCTCTGCAGCCGGACGGTCGGGATGGCCGCGGCGTTGGCCCGCTCCAGGGAGGCGGTCACCTCCGGCGTGGCGTTCTCCGGGTCCGGCACCCAGAACTCGAAACCCGTGTGCACCTCCGGCTCGAACGCCCCCTCGGGTGCGAGCAGGTCCTGCAGCCGGGGACCCTCGGCCGGCGCGCGGCGGCCCTGCACCGGGGTGCCCGGCGCGGCCTCCAGCGCCTGCTTGAGGGTGTCGGCGAGGTCGCGGCTGATGTCGCCCGAAGCCGTGTCGTTCTGCAGGCCGAGCAGGACCGAGCCGTCGTCGCGGCGCAGGGCCGGCCAGGCCATCGGGAGCACCGTGGCCAGTGTGACGGAGGGGACGCCCTCGGGCAGGCCGTCCCGCAGGGTCAGCTCCACCGTGGCCGCCGGGACCAGCTCCCGCAGGGCCACCCAGTCGCACTCGCCGGGCAGCCCCTCGAAGGGGCGGTGCACCAGCGCGGTCGTCGCCTGCGCGGCCGCTCGGCCGTGGCACGCCTTGTAGCGGCGGCCGCTGCCGCAGGGGCAGGGTTCGCGGGCACCGACGACCGGGATCTCTCCGGCGGTGGCCTGCGGGCGCTTTGCCTTCGTCTGGGGTCGCTTCTTGGCCATCGTGGGTGTCTCCCGGTGGGCGGCTCATCTCGTACGGCGCGAGCCTAGCCGTTCGTGCGGGGACGGACGGGAACCTGTGGACAACGGGGCGTCTGTGGACAGGGGGTGGGTCTGTCTGCCTGGTGGCTGGATGGGCCTGGACGGGCCGGCCTGGAGGGATCTGGATGGGCTGGAGGGGAATCGCGGCGGGCGGCTGCGCGAAGCCCGGGACCCCTGCGAGGCCCGACGACGGGAGTCGGCCCGGCCCGCGTCCCGGCTCGCCGCCTCTGCGCCCACCACCTCCGGGCCTCCGCGCCTCGCAGCGGCGAGAGGTGCCGCGCCGAAGCCGGCGGGGTCAGCCCGCCTCTTCGACGACGTCCGCGAAGTCCAGGCCGGGGATCTCCGACACCGCCGGTGCCGCGATCCGGGTGGCGAAGTCGTCGCGCCGGTGTCCGGCGTCCGGGTCGTGCACGTCGTCGTGGACGACGACCCAGACCGTGACCTCGCCGCGCGCGTCGTCCCGTACACCCCAGTCGTCGGCGAGCGCGGTGATGATGTTCAGCCCGCGGCCGCCGTGCGCGGTGACCGAGGGGGTCGCCGGCGCCGGCCGGGTCGGACCGCCGCCGTCCGTGACCTCGACGACCAGCCGCCCGCGCGGGTCCACCCGCCACGCGGCGCGCACGTCGCCGTCGCCGGCGAGGGCGTCGCCCAGCGGGCGGCCGTGCTTGCACGCATTGCTCAAGAGTTCGGAAAGGACCAGTACGGCGTCGTCGATGACCGGTTCCGCCACACCGCCGCTGCGCAGCTGCTCGCGCATCCGGTGCCTTGCTCTCCCCACGCCCGCAGGGCCATGGGGAACGGCCATGCTCGACGACGTGGGCACTTCCTGTGCCACCACCAACGCCACCCCCGAGACCTCCTTCGCCCCACGCCACGGTGTGGATGCCCCTCTGGCCTGAACCGGAAACCGGCCCGTCCTCGCCCAGTGACGCATTCGACACGGTCGAACACGCACCGAACGCGCCGGAGCACTCCCTGTAATCACGTGGCTGGATTTCGTCGGTGTGGCCGAGACCGGAGAATGCGGCAGACGGGCCGCCGGGTCAAGGCCTGTGGACGAATCGGCCCCGGTACAGCGCCCGATCAGCGTCCGAGGTGGTCCAGTACCGCGCGCGGCCGGTTGGTGATGATGGCGTCGACGCCCAGGTCGGCGCAGAGATCCACGTCGTCGGTGTCGTTCACGGTCCAGACGTGCACCTGGTGGCCGGCGCGCTTCAGTCGCTCGATGTAGGCGGGGTGGTTGCGCACGATCCGGATCGAGGGGCCCGCGATCCGGACACCCGCGGGCAGCCGCCCGTCGCGCAGCCTGGGTGAGACGAACTGCATCAGATAGACAGTCGGCAGCGTCGGTGAGGCGGCCCGCACCCGGTGCAGCGAACGTGCCGAGAAGCTCATCACGCGCACCGGGGAATCCGTGGCCGAGGCCGGGGCGTCGAGTCCGAACCGCTTCAGGAGCAGCAGCAGCCGCTCCTCGACCTGACCCGCCCACCGCGTGGGGTGCTTGGTCTCGATCGCCAGCTCCACCCGCCGTCCGGCGTCGGCCACCAGTTGGAGCAGCCGCTCCAGGGTCAGGACGGAGGTGTCCTCCCGGTCCTCGGGCCGGTGCTCCCAGTCCGGCTGCTCGTCGCGCGTGCGCCAGAACTCGCGGGTCCTGCGGGCCCCGAAGTCCAGCTCGGCCAGGTCGGCGAGCTCCAGCGCGGACACCGCTCCCCGGCCGTTCGACGTACGGTTGACGCGCCAGTCGTGAACACAGACGAGATGACCGTCCGCCGTCAGGCGCACATCGCACTCGAGGGCGTCCGCCCCGTGCTCGATCGCCTTCCGGTAGGCGGCCAGGGTGTGCTCGGGGGCCTCCTCGGAGGCCCCACGGTGGGCGACGACCTGAATCCGGTGCTGTCGTGCGTGGGTCACCGCGTCATGGTGCCACCGCGGGCGGGTAGACGTGCCATCGGGTCGACTCGACAACGCGTCCGTTTAGCCTTGAATATCCCATGTAAGGGACGGTCCAGGACCCACAGCAACCGCTTATGGTGCTCTGACGGCCCGTGGGAAAAGCTGATGGCATACAAAAAGGCCAGCACATCCGCATTGCGCCGGACCGTGGACCACCGCGTGAGCGTGGCTGGGCGCGACCAGGGTGACCGACACACTGCCGTGGAACTAGGAGAGAAGCTGTGAGCACCGAGAACGAGGGCACCGCGGTACCCCCGGCCCCGTCCGCACCCCCCGTGCCGGTGGACGCTCCCGCTGCCTCCGCC
>NZ_QHJH01000389.1 GCF_003947455.1 Streptomyces sp. WAC 04229
GGGGGAGGCGGGTGGGCCATCAGCGGCCGGTCTCCGCGGTCGCCTCGGAGAGGGCCTGCGCGAAGGTGAGAGCCTGGCGCACCGTCTCGGGGCCGTCCCCCGCCTCGCTGACCCTCAGGCTGAGGTCGTCGGCCGTCGAACTGCCCGTGTAGCCGTGGTCGGCCTCGCAGTTGGGGTCGCCGCAGGCGGCCGGCTCCAGGTCGAGTCTGGAGACGGCGCCCCAGCCGATGGTGAGCACGATCTCGCGGGGCAAGGTGCCCGGCTTGTACTGCTCCGGGTTGGCGACGACGCGGCTGACGACGATGGACGAGATCCGGCCGAGCTTGACGGACTCCGTGGACGTCGTGGCGTACGGCGTCGGCGAGGTGTCGTCGGCGGCCTGCTCGTCGGTGTGGCTGACGATGAAGCGGTTGCCGGTGAGCACGAGCACGGTCACGTGCCGGCGCACCTCGTTCTGGTCGAACGTCGTCTCCTGGTGGACCAGGTACGACCGCACGGGCTCGCCGCCCACGGCGGCCTCCACCGCCTCGGCCACGAGGGCCGGGTAGTAGCCGCTGCGCTCGATCGCCGCTCGCAGCCCCTGGGTCGTCGTACTGGTCTTGGCCATGCCCTCCATCCTAAGGGGGCCCACTGACTGTGCGGCACGCTCCGGCGGGACCCGGTCCGGGAGTGCGCGGTCAGTACGCGGGGAGGGTCCGGGGGCCGAGGTCGTCCCTGGCGGGAGGGGGCGCGAGCCGGACGGAGGCGCCGAGGACGCTCAGGCCGTGCGGGGCCACCACCACCGGTTCCAGGGTGACCGCGACGACCTCCGGGTGGTCGTCGACCAGCCGCGAGACCCGCAGCAGCAGCTCCTCCAGGGCCGGGGCGTCGACCGGCGCCGAGCCGCGCCAGCCGAAGAGGAGGGGGGCGGTGCGGACCGAGCGGATGAGCGAGGTGGCGTCGCGGTCGGTGACCGGAATCAGCCGGTGCGCCGTGTCGCCGAGCAGCTGGGTGGCGGCGCCGGCGAGCCCGAAGGAGAGCACCGCGCCGGCCGCCGGGTCGATGACGGCCCTGACGACGGTGTCGACGCCGCGCGGTGCCATCCCCTGCACCACCGGGCGCAGCTCCGCGGGCTTGCCGAACAGCTCGGTCAACTCGGCGTACGCCCGCCGCAGTTGTTCCTCGTCGGCGAGGTCCAGGCGTACGCCGCCCAGGTCGGCGCGGTGGCGCAGGTGGGGAGCGGTGGCCTTGAGGGCGACGGGGTAGCCGATGGCCCGCGCGGCGGACGCGGCCTCGTCGGGGCCGGGGGCGGGCAGCGCGCGGTGGACGTCGATGCCGTACCTGCCGAGCAGCTCGCCGGTCTCCGCCGCGCCGAGGGTGAGCCCCTGCCCGCGCGCGAGGTACCCGGCGATCTGCTCGGCGGCGCCCTTCTCGTCGATGTCGTCGTACTCCGGCACCTTCCCGGGGTCCCCGGCGTCGCGCCGCCACTGGGCGTAGGCGACGGCCTCGGCCAGGGCGCGGACCGCGCGTTCGGCGGCGGGGTAGGCGGGGATGAGCCGGGTG
>NZ_QHJH01000390.1 GCF_003947455.1 Streptomyces sp. WAC 04229
GGCCCGGGCGGCCGGCGCCTCCTGCGGGGGCGGCCCGGCGGCCGGGGGTTCCGTACCGCGCGGTTCCCGGGCCGCGCGGTCCGGGGCCGGCGAGGGGCCGATCATCTCCAGCGCCTCCCGGGCCGGGGCCTGGACGACCCGGGGTTCGGCCGGTCCGTCCGGGCGCGGCGCCTGGGAGCCTGCCGAGGCCGGGTCGGCGGCGCCCGGGCCGTGGACCGTCGTACAGCCGGTAAGGGAGGCGACGGCCAAGGTCACCAGGAGCGTCGCTGTGGTCCTCGTTCGATGCACCCGCGTCACTCTGCTGGTTCGGGTCCGCTCCACGGCGCCGGACAAGCGGAGGTTGCCCCGCACGGGTGATCTCAGGCCCCGTACGGAGGCCCGGTGGCCGTCGGGGATGACGTCAGTCGCCCGTGGCACCGTCCAGGCACTCCCGGATCAGGTCGGCGTGCCCGTTGTGGCGGGCGTACTCCTCGATCATGTGGGTGTGGATCCAGCGCAGGTTGAAGCGCTCACCCGTGCGGGCGTGCTTTCCCCGGCCCAAGTCGTCCAGGGGGAAGCCGGCCGCGTTGCGCCGGGCCGCCTCGATCTCGGCCTGCCAGGTCGCGCGCGCCTCCTGCCAGGTGTCCGACGCGGTCACCCGGAAGTCACCGTCCGGATCCGCGTCCGAGTAGTAGATCGGGCCCGCGTCCTCGGCCGCCAGCACCCGGCGGTACCAGCTGCGCTCCACCTCCGCCATGTGCCGCACCAGTCCCATCAGGGTCAGCCCCGACGGGCTCACGGAGGCCGTGCGCAGTTGTTCGTCGGTGAGGCCCTCGCACTTCCACGCGAGCGTCTGGCGGTGGTACTCGACCCAGCCCTCCAGCATGGTGCGTTCGTCGGCGTCGGGGTCGGGCTCGCGGCGTTCGGTAGTCATGCCGGCATCCTCGCCCGGCGCCGTCCCCGTGCGCCAGGGAGTTTCAGCCGCCCAGCATGCCGTCCAGGATCTCCCGCAGTCCCGACCGCACGTCCTGGAGGCCGGGCACCTCGGCGTGGAAGCTGCCGGCCACGCAGCTGAACATCAGTCCGTCCGCCCAGGCGACCAGCGAGAGCACATGGCGCTCGGGATCCGGTGAGCCAAGCTCCGTGACGAGACCGCCCAGCCGCTCCCGGAATCGGGCGCCCGCCGCGTCGAAGCGGGCCCGCAGCTCGGGCCGGCGGGTGGCCTCCAGGGCCAGTTCGTAGCGGGCCAGCGTCAGCTCCCGGTTGAGGGTCAGCGCGCGGTGCGTCGCCAGTGCCAGCGCGTCCACCAGGGAGTCGAGGCCGGCGCGCGGGTCCGGCATCTCGTGCAGAGCCAGCACCCTTTCCTCCCGGTCGGCCAGGCGCCGCACCGCCAGTTCGAGCAGGGCCTGCCGGGTGCGGGCGAGGTTGGAGGTGGAGCCCTGCGGGAGTCCGGCCGTCTCGTCGACCGCGCGGTGCGTCAGCCCGCGCATCCCGCGCTCGGCGAGCAGGGCCAGCGCGGCGTCGGCGACCAGGTCGGCGCGGGAGGCGCGGGCTGACGC
>NZ_QHJH01000391.1 GCF_003947455.1 Streptomyces sp. WAC 04229
CTCACCCTCTCGGGCTTTCCTCCGGGCGCTTCCCTTCGGTCTTGCGTTTCCGACTCTATCAGATCTTTCCGATCCGATTTCCTCGGTGCTTTCCAGGTTCCCGCTTTCGCGTTTCCCTTTCCGGCGGTTCCGACTTTATCAGAAGTTTCGGGTCGGTCTTACCGGCCGTTCGTTTCCGATTTGATCGGGAGAGTGCTTCGTCGAATTCGAGATTCGGGAGGAAGCAAGCAGATGTTCACTGTGACCCTCGGGGACGAACCCCGTCTACAGGCAACTGTTCAAATCTACCTCCCCGCTCGCTCCGTGTCAACGGCTCTTGCGGGAACGAAGAGGACACTAGCAGTTCACCGAGGCTCCATGCACATCAGGCGGCCGTAGGCACCGTGGCGCTGCGCTCGGCCTCCTCCACGTCGCCCGTGTCGCCTTCGCGTACGGCACGACGGCCCAGGACATAGACGTAGGCGAGGAAGGCCAGCTCGGCGACGACGCCGATGGTGATGCGGGCCCAGGTGGGCAGGCCGGACGGGGTGACGAAGCCTTCGATGGCGCCGGAGATGAAGAGGACCAGGGCGAGTCCGATGGCCATGCCGATGGCGGCGCGGCCCTCCTCGGCCAGGGCGATGCGCCGGCTGCGGGGTCCGGGGTCGATCAGGGTCCAGCCGAGGCGGAGTCCGGTGCCCGCGGCCACGAAGACCGCGGTCAGTTCCAGCAGGCCGTGGGGCAGGACGAGGCCCAGGAACGTGTCGAGGCGCCCGGCCGACGACATCAGACCGAATCCGACGCCCAGGTTCAGCATGTTCTGGAACAGGATCCAGAGGACGGGCAGGCCCAGGAAGACGCCCAGGATCAGGCAGAGCGCGGCGGCCCACGCGTTGTTCGTCCAGACCTGTGCGGCGAAGGAGGCCGCGGGGTGGCTCGAGTAGTACGTCTCGTACTGGCCGCCCGGGCGGGTCATCTCGCGCAGTTCGGCGGGCGCCGCGATGGTCGACTGGACCGCAGGGTGTGTGCCGATCCACCAGCCGAGGAGCGCCGCCACGGCGGTCGACAGGAGTGCGGTGGGGACCCACCAGTGCCGGGCCCGGTAGACGGCGGCCGGGAACTGCCGGGTGAGGAAGCGTGTGACGTCGCGCCAGGAGGCTCGGCGGGTGCCGGTCACAGCACTGCGCGCGCGTGCCACCAATTGGCTCAGGCGTCCGGTCAGCTGGGGGTCGGGCGCGCTGGACTGGATCAGGGAGAGGTGAGTGGCGGTGCGCTGATAGAGGGCGACGAGTTCGTCGGTCTCGGCACCGGTGAGTCGGCGCCGGCGTCGGAGCAGGGCGTCGAGGCGGTCCCACTCCGCGCGGTGGGCGGAGACGAAGACGTCGAGGTCCATCGGTGTGCCTGCTCCTCGGCTATCGTCAGCGGCTCGTCGTGGATCAGCTTGTCGTACCGCGGCGCGGTGCGTCCTCAGCTTGGCAGACTGGCGGGGGCGGGGGGGAGAC
>NZ_QHJH01000392.1 GCF_003947455.1 Streptomyces sp. WAC 04229
CGCCCCAGCCGTCTTCGCCCGGCCCGGAACGGAGCGGACCGTCCCCGCCCCCGAGCTGATCGCCTACGGCTTCCCCAAGGGGTACGACGAGGGCATGCTCGCCTCCTACCGGGCCCTGCCCGGCCCGCTCATCTCGGGCGAGTGGGTCCAGCTGGAGGCGGTCACGGCCCACGGGCAGCCGCTGGCGGCCGGGTTCAGCGGGGCGGCGCTGACCCTGGCCGACGGCACCGTCGTCGGCATGGTCACCGCGGTCGCCGGCGCCAAGGACGTACGCGTCGGCCGGATGCTGCCCGTCGAGGTCATGGCACGCCACTTGCCCGACCTGGGCGAGCTGGTACCCACCCCGGGGCACCGTCCGGACGCGCGCAGACGGCTGTACGCGCTGCTGCGCCGCGCCGAGGAGACCGGGCTGGACTGCGACCCGAAACGCCTGTACGCCTCCGCCACGGACGCCTTCGACCCACCACCCCCGGACGAGGGCTTCGCCTCCCTGCGGGACGCCGCCGCCTACGTCCAGTGGGAGGTACCGGAGCCGGACGCGGTGACCCGCTTCGCCGACCGGCTGGAGGAGCTGCTGCACGCACCGCCGTCCCGGCCCACGACCTGGTCGCCGATCGTCGTGGAGATCGACCACAGCGGCGCCGGCGCCGACCAGGTCACCGTCGAGGTGTCCGCCTACCGGGACGGGCAGCGCCGCCCGGTGGGCTCGCGCCGGCTGGCCCGGAGCGCGGTGCGCGCCTTCGTGCAGGAGCACGTCGACGAGGCGTGCAGCCAGCTCGATCCGGGCGCCGACGAGCTGCTCACCTTCGTGCTGCCGCGCGAGTGGCTGAACGAACCGGTGGCGCACTGGGAGTGCGGCGAGGACGACTCCACGCCCCTCGGCTGCGCCTACCCGCTGGTCGTCACCGACCGCCACCGCCACCGCAGCGGACGGCTCCGCCACCAGCTGCGCAAGAAGTGGGGCAAGCTCGGGGCCAGTCAGGGCGTGCCGCTGCGGCGCGTCGACTGCGGCACCCCGGAGCGGCCCGCCGGCCTGCGCAAGCGGCTGCGGGACGAAGCGGAGCTGGCCGGTTTCGGCACCCCGCCGACGACGGCGCGGGAGCACTTCGAGGTGGGTCTGACCGTCCCCGTGCCCGTACTGCTGTGGCCGCGCCGGGGATGCTCGGGCGACGGGCACGACGATCCCTGCCCGGGGACGGCGTTCCTCGACGAGCTGGCGGAGTCGGTGGCCCACGTGCCGCCGTCCCAACTCCCCCGCCTGGTCATGGAACTGCGCGAGACGGCGGAGGCGGCCGACGACCCCGACGGTCACTGGGCGCGCGACGTGCAGCTCCTGTGGGACGACCCCCGCTGCTTCAGCGAGCCCGCGGCCCTGCTGCACTCACCCGTCGGCTGACGGGCCGACGCCACGATGAACCGCCCCCGACCGGACGACCGCCCGACGAGCCTGCGCCCGCCCGACGTATCGACGCC
>NZ_QHJH01000393.1 GCF_003947455.1 Streptomyces sp. WAC 04229
GGCTGCGGTCTCCCCCGCCTTCCCTCCCCGCACCCAGGGCGCCGTACGGGGGCTGCGCGCCCCTGGCCTGCGTTCGCCTCCGCATCCCTTCCCCGCACCGAGGACGCCGTACGGGAGCTGCGCGCCCCTGGGCTGCCCCCCGGCCCCGGCGCCCCCCCCGTCCCCGCGCCCGGCCCGCCGCCCGGCCGGCGCGCGGGGCGGCCGCCTGGCCCGCCGTTCCGCTGCTCGCGGCGCTCGCCCTGTGGGTCTACGCCGTGCGCCACACCGACGTGTCCGCCCTGGACGACTACGGCCTCGTCAGCGCGCTGCACCCCACCTTCTGGGCGGGCCTCGCCGTGCTCACGGCGGGTTTCTGGTTCACGGTCCGCGACCCGCGCCGCCGGGCCGGCTGGCCGGCGGCGTACGTCCTCGGCCTGCTGGTGATCGAGCGGGCCACCCAGGCCGTGCTCTACCCGACCCCGCTGTACGCGTGGGCGTGGAAGCACGACGCGGTCATCGACCACCTGCTGACGTCCGGCGGACTCCAGAGCGCGGACCGGCTCGGCGACATGGCGGTGTACGACCAGTGGCCCGGCTTCTTCGCGGCGCAGGCCGCGCTGGTGCGGCTGCTGGGCGTGGACAACGCGGCGATGTACATGGCGTGGTGGCCGCTGGTCTCCAGCGTGCTGCTGCTCCTGCCGCTGCTGCTGATCTACCGGACCTTCACCGAGGACCGGCGCCTGCTCTGGACCGCCGTGTGGCTGTTCTGCGTCGGCAACTGGGTGGGCCAGGACTACTTCTCGCCGCAGTCCGTCGCCTTCGCCCTGCACCTGGGCGTCCTCGCGGTCGTCCTGCGCCGCTACGGCCGCCTGGGCGCCCGGGACGACCGGCAGCGGCAGGCGGTGTGGACCGTGCTGCTCAGTGTGCTGGTCATCGCCATCGTCGTCACGCACCAGCTGACGCCCGGCATGCTCGTCGTCACGCTCCTCGCGCTGGCCCTCACCCGACGCCACCGCGACTGGGTCCCGCTGGTCACCACGGTCGTGATCTTCCTGGCCTGGTGTCTCACCGCCGCGCTGCCCTTCCTGTCCGCGGCCATGCCGGACATGATCCGTTCCGTCGGCGACATCGGGGCCAACGTCGAGACCGGGTACGGGTCCACGCCCACCGGCACCGGCGCGGTCGCCACCTCCTGGGCGGCCCGGCTGCTCTCGGGTTCCGTGCTGCTGCTGGCGCTGGCCGGCGTACTGCGCCGAAGGACGCTGCGGCAGCGGGCGCTGCCGCTGCTGCTGGTCGCGGCGGCTCCGCTGCCGATGTTCGTGGCGAGCAGTTACGGCAGCGAGATGATCTTCCGGGTGCTGATGTTCATGCTGCCCGGCGCGGCCTTCTTCGCCGCCGCCGCGCTGCTGCCCGGGGCGTCCACGCCGACCGCCGACGCACGCGAGACGGAGCGGGGGGCACCGTCAGCCCCCACCCCC
>NZ_QHJH01000394.1 GCF_003947455.1 Streptomyces sp. WAC 04229
GGCCTGGGTGGGGATGCTCGGGTTCACGCTGCTGGGGCTGGGGTTGTGTGTGCTGGTGCCGCAGACGTTCGCCGCGGCCGGGCGGCTCGCGACCGAGAAGTACGGTCCTGGGGCGTCGGACGCGGCGGTGGCGCGGCTCAACGTGTTCAACTACGTCGGCTTCCTGGTCGGTTCGCCGTTGGTGGGAGCGCTCGGCGACGCCTGGAGCTACCGCGGGGCGATGCTCGTACCGATGGTGTTGGTGCTGGTGACGGTCGTGTACGCCCGGTCGTTCGAGACTCAACCGGACCGATACGGTGGCGGGCATGAGCGGCCGCGCACAGCTGATGTGGGACGAGGCAGTAACGGGCTATGACTTCGGGCCGGAGCATCCGATGGATCCGGTCCGGCTGGCGCTGACCCGAAGTCTGGTCGGTGCCCTCGGGCTCGACCGGGAGGTGGAGGTCGTCGCGGCGCGGGCGGCCGGCGAGTCGACGCTGCGGCTCGTGCACCGGCAGGACTACATCGACGCGGTGAAGGCGGCGTCGGTGGATCCGGGCGCGGCGGACGGCTCGTACGGGCTGGGGACCGTCGACGACCCCGCCTTCGCGCGGATGCACGAGGTGTCGGCGCTGATCGCCGGGCAGTCGGTGGGGGCGGCGGAGGCGGTCTGGCGCGGTCAGGCGCTGCACGCGGTGAACTTCGCGGGCGGGCTGCACCACGCGATGCCGGGCGCGGCCTCGGGGTTCTGCGTGTACAACGACGCGGCGCTGGCGATCGCACGGCTGCTGGAGCTGGGGGCCGAGCGGGTCGCGTACGTCGATGTGGACGTGCACCACGGGGACGGGGTGCAGGCGGCGTTCTGGGAGGACCCGCGGGTGCTGACGGTGTCGCTGCACGAGCATCCGCGGACGCTGTTCCCGCAGACCGGGTGGCCCGAGGAGACGGGCGCGGAGTGTGCCGAGGGGTCGGCGGTGAACATCGCCCTGCCGGCGGGGACCGGGGACGCGGGGTGGGTGCGGGCGTTCCACGCGGTGGTGCCGGAGGTGCTCGCGGACTTCCGGCCGCAGGTGCTGGTGACACAGCACGGTGCGGACACGCACTTCGAGGATCCGCTGGCGCATCTCGCGGTGTCGCTGGACGCGCAGCGGGCGGTGCAGGTGGCGTGTCACGAGCTGGCGCACGCGTACGCCGGTGGGCGGTGGGTGGCCCTTGGCGGGGGCGGGTACGCCGTGGTGGACGTGGTGCCCCGGTCGTGGGCGCATCTGGTGGGGATCGCGGCGGGGCGGCCGGTGGAGCCGGAGACGGTGATTCCCGAGGGGTGGCGGCAGGAGGGGTTCGCGCGGACGCGGCAGCTGGGGCCGGTGCGGATGACCGACGGGCGGTGGCCGGTGGGGTGGGCCTCGTGGGAGGAGGGGGACGACCCCGCGGACCGGCTGGACCCGGCGGGGGTGGCGGCTCGGCGGGGCGGGGTTT
>NZ_QHJH01000395.1 GCF_003947455.1 Streptomyces sp. WAC 04229
GCTCTCCTTGTTCGGAAAATGAACGAAGTGGGGGTGGGGGAGCGCTCTCTGGGTGTGCATGTTTCATCCGCCCGCACGGCGCGTCAAGAGTTGTGACCGTTTCTCGTGTGCTGTGTTCAACAAGTAGGGGCAACAGGGCCGTTGGCTCGCACCTGGCCTTCCTGTCGAATCCCTTGACACCTCCCGCCGCGCCCCTCAACACTCCGCCATGGGAGAGCGCTCTCCGAGATTTTCCCCGACACTCCCAGGAGGTCTCCATGCCAAGGAGATCGAAAGTCCTGTCCGGCACCCTCGTCGCAAGCGCGCTGCTGCTGACGTCGATCGGCGTCGGCACCCTCGCGGCGAACGCCGGTGCCGCGACCCCGCCAGCACCGTCCGCGCACTCCGGGCACACCATGGCCGCCTCGACCGCCTTCTCGCCCGAGGACCCGGACGGCGACGGCTACATCCCCGCCAACCCGCCGGTCACCGGCGTCACCCCGTCCACGAAGGAGCCGCCGCACCGCTACTTCCACGAGTTCCAGGCCAACTGCGCGGTCAGCCACACGGCACCGGACGACCCGATCGTCTATCCGCAGCAGCCCGGCAAGTCGCACGACCACACGTTCATGGGCAACACCACGACCGACGCGAACAGCACGACGGCCTCGCTGGAGGCGGGTTCCACGACCTGCCTCGCGCCCGGCGACCGGTCGGGGTACTGGATGCCGACCATGTACGACGGCGACCGGCCGGTGCTGCCGATCGGCCCGCAGGTCATCTACTACAAGGCCGGCGTCACCGACTACACCAGTGTGCGGCCCTTCCCGAAGGGCCTGCGCTACGTCGTCGGCAGCCCGATGCAGAGCGGCCAGGAGTTCCGCAACCACCGGGGCTTCGTCGAGGGCTGGGAGTGCGGCGACAGCTTCTTCAACGTCGACTTCCCGTCCGACTGCCCGGACCGCCAGGACGTCCAGGTCAACATCCGCTTCCAGGCGCCCAGTTGCTGGGACGGCAGAAACCTCGACACGCCCGACCACAAGAGCCACATGGCGTATCCGGTGGTCAACCCCGGGACCAACAACAACATCTGCCCGGCCACTCACCCGGTCGCCCTGCCGATGATCGAGTTCAAGATGGCCTTCCCGGTCAACGGCGACCTGTCCCGGGTCCGACTCGCCAGCGGCGCGAGCTACTCGTTCCACTACGACTTCTTCAACGCCTGGGACGAACCCACCCTCAAGGCCCTCGTCGACCACTGCGTCGTCGGCGGCCTCCAGTGCAACGCGCGCGGCTACGACGAGACGCACCCCGAGGCGGGGGCGGCGCTCGACGCGAACTACGAACTCCCCTGACCCCGGCCCCCCACCGAGACCGGCGGCCCGGCCGTCCACTGCCCCGCGGACGGC
>NZ_QHJH01000396.1 GCF_003947455.1 Streptomyces sp. WAC 04229
CCTGTGGCCCGTCTACACCGGCGCCCCGGCCCCCCACGACGGCATCGCCGAGCTGCCCCCGCCGCCGCCCTGGCGGGCCTTCGCCGGCGGGCCGGTGCTCGACGCGCCCGTCGAGGACGGCGACGCCCCGGCCACCTCGCCGGACCGCGCGCACCGTGCCGTGACGTACCAGGCCACGGAGCAGACGGTGCAACTGGTCAACGCGGCGCTGTACCTGCGGCGCCCGCTGCTGGTCACCGGCCCGCCCGGCACCGGCAAGTCGTCCCTCGCCTACGCGGTCGCCCGCGAACTGCGGCTCGGCCCGGTCCTGCGGTGGAACATCACCAGCCGCAGCACGCTGCACGACGGCCTCTACACGTACGACCCGCTCTCCCGGCTGTACGCGGCGCGCCACGCCACGCCCGGCCCCGACGCCCCGGCGGCGGCCACGGGTGTCGAGGACCACCTGCGCCTCGGCCCGCTCGGCACCGCCCTGCTCCCCTACGCCCGCCCCCGCGCCCTGCTGATCGACGAGATCGACAAGAGCGACCTCGACCTGCCCAACGACCTGCTGCACGTCCTGGAGGAGGGTCAGTACGAGATCCCCGAACTGGTGCGGGCCTCGCGGGACACCCCGGACGGACGGGCCGAGGTGCTGATCGACGGCACCGACCGGCGGGTGCCGGTGGAGCGCGGCCGGGTCCGCTGCAAGGAGTTCCCCTTCGTCGTCCTCACCAGCAACGGCGAGCGCGAGTTCCCGCCCGCCTTCCTGCGCCGCTGCGTCTCGCTGCACCTGCGGCAGCCGGACGACGACCACCTCGCCGAGATCGTCCGCGCCCACCTGGGCGAGCCCGACGGGTACGCGCAGCAGCTCATCCACCGGTTCCTGTCCCGGGTGGGCGGCGGCGAACTCGCCACGGACCAGCTGCTCAACGCCATCTACCTGGCCCGTTCCTCCGGCCTCGGCGCCGACTCCCTGGACGAGCTGGCCGAGCAGCTGATGCCCTACCTGGGCAGGTCCCCTCAGCCCGACGCCTTCTGATGCCGGCCGACCGCCCCGGCCCGCCGGATCCCCTGCCCCGCCTGGCCGACCTGCTCGGCCGGGTCTCCTCGGGTGTCCGCCCGACCCCGCTGGAGCTGGCCGAACTGCTCTGGCTGGCCGGGCACATGGAGCCCGCGCCCTCGGAGCCCACGCCCTCGGAGCCCACGCCCTCGGAGCCCGCGCCCTCCGGGCCGGAGAACGACGCAGCGGCCGGCCCGTCGGCCGGGGAGCCCGCACCGCCCGTCCCCGCGCCGAGGCCGGGACCGGTGCGGAACCCGCGGGGCCGCCCGGGACGCAGGCCCGCCGGTGATCCGCCCGAGGCGCGGCCCGACACCTCCGACGCCTCCCG
>NZ_QHJH01000397.1 GCF_003947455.1 Streptomyces sp. WAC 04229
CTAGGGGGTTTCGTTTGGATCAGCGGGCGGACCAGAGGAAGATGCCCGCGATGTGGAGTCCGGCGAGGTAGATGGTCGCGGTCTTCTCGTAGCGGGTGGCGATGCCGCGCCACTGCTTCAGGCGGTTGATGCACCGCTCGACGGTGTTGCGCTGCTTGTACGTCTCCCGGTCGAAGGCGGGCGGTCTGCCGCCAGCCTGTCCATGCCGCCGTCGGTTGGCTTGCTGATCGGCCCGTTCCGGGATCACCGCGCGGATGCCGCGTCTGCGCAGGTGGTTCCGGATCGCGCGGGAGGAGTACGCCTTGTCGGCCAGGACCATGGCCGGCCTGGTGCGGGGGCGTCCACGACGTCGTGGCACGCGCAGGCGCGCCATCACCTCCATGAAGGCGGGTGCGTCGCCGGCCTGTCCGGCGGTGAGGTAGAAGGCCAGTGGCCGGCAGCGGTCGTCGGCGGCGAGGTGGATCTTCGTGGTCAGTCCACCGCGGGACCGGCCAATGGCGTGGTCGTTCGGCTCGCCAGCCGGGGCCCCCTTTTGCGGGCCCCGGCCGCGTGTTGGTGAGCCCGCACGATCGTGGAGTCCACCGACACCGCCCAGCCCACGTCTTCGTCCGCGTCGGCCTGGGCGACCAGGGCAGTGAACACTCGCTCCCACGTGCCGTCCACGGCCCACATCCGCAGCCGGTTGTAGACGCCCCGCCAGTTGCCGTACTTCTCCGGCAGGTGCACCCACTGGGTTCCGGTCTGGAACTTGTAAGCGATCGCGTCGATCACCTCACGGTGGTCCCGCCAGCGGCCACCCCGCTTCGGTGTCCGGTCCGGGAGCAACGGCTCGATCCGCGCCCACTGCGCATCAGTCAACGGCACGCTTGGACCAACGACCGAAGGGCACGGTCCGGATCGGTGCCGTTCGTCAGGTCGCCTGCCCTGTACGCAGTCGTCGCACGTCCCGCACGAGCGCGTAGAAGGCGCTGAGGAAGATCACAGCTCCAGCCACGATCCAGAGAGCCGATGCCCCAGAGCGGTACTCGCGGACGGCGCCGGCGAGCAACACCGTGCTGGCAAGAACGCCGAAGGCCGAGATCAGAGCGCTGACGCGGTTAGTCACACGGACATCATCACAGGCAACCTCGCTGAGCGGGAGTGATCCAAACGAATCGCCCTAG
>NZ_QHJH01000398.1 GCF_003947455.1 Streptomyces sp. WAC 04229
CCTAGTCTTCTGAGTCAGGAATTCTGTTCAGATAGCTGGCGAGGCGTTCGAGGATCTCGTCTGCGGTCTTCATCCAGACGTAGGGCTTGGGATCGGTGTTCCATGCGGCGATCCAGGTCCGGATGTCCTTCTCCAGCGCCTGGACGCTTCTGTGGACGCCTCGCCGTATCTGCTTGTTCGTCAGCTCGGCGAACCACCGCTCGACCAGGTTGAGCCAGGAGGAGCCGGTGGGCGTGAAGTGCAGGTGGAAGCGGGGGTGGGCCAGCAGCCAGGTCTTGATGGCTGGGGTCTTGTGGGTGGCGTAGTTGTCCAGCACCAGGTGTACGTCCAGGTCCGCCGGTATCTCCTGGTCAAGTTTGATCAGGAACTTCTTGAACTCCTCGGCCCGGTGCCGGCGGTGCAGGGAGCCGATCACCTTCCCCGTGGCCACCTCCAGTGCCGCGAACAATGTGGTGGTGCCCGCGCGCACGTAGTCGTGGGTGATCCGCTGCGCGACGCCCGGCATCATCGGCAGCACCGGCTGGGACCGGTCCAGGGCCTGGATCTGCGACTTCTCGTCGACACAGAACACCAAGGCCCGCTCGGGCGGGTCCAGATAGAGGCCGACCACGTCGTGGACCTTGTCGACGAAGTACGGGTCCGTCGACAGCTTGAACGTCTCGGTGCGGTGTGGCTGCAGGCCGAAGGCCCGCCAGATCCGCGACACGGTCGACTGCGACAGACCCATCTCCGTGGCCATCGCCCGCGTCGACCAGTGCGTGGCGTTCCTCGGCGTCGACTCCAGCGTCCGCTTCACCACCGCGGCGACCTGCTCATCGGTGACCGTCCGGGGCCCGCCGGACCGCGGCATGTCACCCAGCCCGGCGATCCGGTGTTCGACGAACCGCTTCCGCCAGCGGCCGACCGCATGCGGTGTCGAACCGAGCTGTGCGGCCACGTCCTTGTTGGACGCGCCGGTCGCACAGGCCAGGATGATCCGGCACCGCAAAGCCCACGCCTGCGGAGTGGAACGGCGCCGCACCCACCCCTCCAGCGCAGCCCGCTCCTCATCCGACAGGATCAGCTCGGCCTTCGGCCGCCCAGTACGCGCCATCAGGCAACCCTACACATCTGAACAGAATTCCTGACTCAGAAGACTAG
>NZ_QHJH01000039.1 GCF_003947455.1 Streptomyces sp. WAC 04229
GCCCCGCCTGGCGCTCCGTCGGCACCGCCCGCCGCTCCACCCGCACCCTGCGCCTGCGCACCTCCGCCGCGCTGCTCGCCCTGACCGTCCTGGCCGTGCTGCTCGTGCCGCCGCTGGTCCAGCTCGACCAGCAGGCCGTCGACCTCGCGGCGAAGCTGCGGCCACCGAGCCGGGAGCACCCCTTCGGCACCGACGACGTCGGCCGCGACCTGCTGCTGCGCTGCGTGTACGGACTGCGCGTCTCCCTGCTGGTCGGGGTGGCGGCGGCGCTGACGGCGACGGTCGTCGGCACCGCCGTGGGCGCCACCGCCGGGGCGCTGGGCGGCTGGGTCGACCGGGGCGTGATGCGGGTCGTCGACACCATCTCCTCCGTGCCCCACCTGCTGCTGGGCATCTTCATCGTGGCGATGTTCCGGCCGGGCGTCTGGCCGGTGGTGGCCTCCGTCGCGCTCACCCACTGGCTGTCCACCGCGCGCATCGTCCGCGCCGAGGTGCTGTCCCTGCGCTCGCGCCCCTACGTCGACGCGGCCGTCTCCGGCGGCGCGTCCCGGTGGCGGGTGGCCGTACGGCATCTGCTGCCCGGCGTGCTTCCCCAGGCCGCGCTCGCCGCCGTACTGATGGTGCCGCACGCCATGTGGCACGAGTCGGCGCTGTCCTTCCTCGGGCTCGGGCTGCCCACGCACACCGCCAGCCTCGGCAACCTGATCCAGGAGGCGCGGGGTTCGCTGCTCGCCGGGCAGTGGTGGCCGACCCTCTTCCCGGGACTGTTCATCATCGTGCCCACCCTCGCCGTCGCCGGACTCGCGGGCGCCTGGCGGGAGCGGATCAACCCCCGCCGCCGATCGGAGCTGATGCTGTGACCGAGCGAGCCCCCGTACTGTCGGTACGCGGTCTGTCGGTGCGCTTCCTGATGCCCGGGGGGCGCCGCGTCGCCGCCGTGACCGACGCCCACTTCGACGTGGCGGCCGGCGAGTGCCTGGCCCTGATCGGCGAGAGCGGCTGCGGCAAGTCCGTCCTCGCCTCCGCCCTGCTGGGCCTGCTGCCCGGCAACGCGCAGACCGCCGGCACCGCCCTGCTCGGCGACCTGGACCTGCTCGCCACCGACGAGCGCACCTTCGCCCGTACCGTGCGGGGCCGGCTGGCCGGCCTCGTCCCGCAGAGCCCGGCCGCCCACCTCACCCCCGTGCGCACCATCCGCTCCCAACTGGAGGAGACGGTCGCCGAACTCACCGCCGTCCGTGGCCGCGCGGCCCTGCGCAAGGCCGCCGAGGCCGCCGCCGAACGCGCCGCGTTCCCCGTGGACCACCTCGACCACCACCCGCACGAACTCTCCGGCGGCCTCGCCCAGCGCGCCGCCACCGCCCTCGCCCTGGTCGGCGACGCCCCGCTGCTGCTGGCCGACGAGCCCACCACCGGACTCGACCGGGACCTGGTCGACCGCACCGTCGACGAGTTGAGACGACATGTCGACAACACGGCGGACGGCGAGGGCCGTGCCCTGCTGATGATCACCCACGACCTGGCCGCCGCCGAGCGCGTCGCCGACCGGATCGCCGTGATGTACGCGGGCCGGATCGTCGAACTCACCGACGCCGGAGAATTCTTCGGCGCCCCCGGCCCCCGCCACCCCTACGGCCGGGGTCTGCTCGACGCGCTGCCCGAGCGCGCCTTCACCCCGATCCCCGGCCTGCCGCCCGAGCTGGGCGCCCTCCCCGACGGCTGCGCCTTCGCCGCCCGCTGCGACCGGGCGACCGACGCCTGCGCCGTCCTGCCGCCGCTCACCGGCACGGTCGCCTGCCACCACCCCCACGCCGCGCTCCCGGAGGCCGCCGACCGTGCTTGAACTGCGCACCGTGACCGCCGGATACGCCCGCAACGCGCCCGTCTTCCGGGACGTCACCCTCTCCGTCGCGCCGGGAGAGGCCGTCGGGCTGCTCGGCCCCAGCGGCTGCGGCAAGTCCACCCTCGCCCGGGTCGCCGCCCTGCTGCACCAGCCCGAGGCCGGCACCCTGGTCGTCGACGGCACGCCCGTACGGCGCTGGCGCCACCGCGCCCCGCGCGAGCGACGCACCGCCTTCGGTGTCGTCTTCCAGCAGGCCCGGCTCTCCGCGGACCCCCGGCTCGCCCTCGCCGACCTGATCGCCGAACCGCTGCGCGCCACCGGCCGGCGCGCGGACGCCGCCGTCCGGGTCGCCGAACTGGCCGCCACCGTCGGACTGACCACCGACCTGCTGGCCAGGCGCCCGCACGAGGTCAGCGACGGCCAGTTGCAGCGCGCCTGCCTGGCCCGCGCCCTGGTGCTGCGCCCGCGCTGGCTGGTGTGCGACGAGATGACGGCGATGCTCGACGCCTCCACCACGGCCGCCCTGGTGCGGGTCGTGGAGGACTACCGGGCCGTCACCGGCGCCGGGCTGCTGGCCGTCGGCCACGACCGCGTCCTCCTGGACCGCTGGTGCGACCGCACCGTCGAGTGGGACACCCTCACGCATCCCTGACGGTTCCGCCACACACCCCCCACGGATCCACGCCGAGTACCCGCATCGACATGTCTTTGACAAGCGCGGTCCACGAACGCAGCGACCGGGGTTAACTCCGCCCCCCTTGCCTGGTGGTCGTCCGGCCATCCGTCCTTGGGAGGTTCGATGACCCCGCAGCGCGCCAGCTCTCCGAACTCGTTCAATCCGCTGAACAGAAGGGGCTTCCTCGGCATCGCGGGCGCCGCCGGCGCCGGCGCGGTGCTGCTCGGCACCGGTGCCGCACCGTTCGCCACCGCCGCACCCGGCCGTGTCCCGAGCGACCCGTTCCGGCTCGGGGTGGCGTCCGGCGACCCGTTGCCCGACGGCGTCGTCCTCTGGACCCGACTCGCGCCCGAACCGCTCGACGACGACGGCGGCATGCCCGCGCGTCCCGTCGCCGTGCGCTGGGAGGTCGCCCTCGACGAGCGGTTCCGCAAGGTGGTCCGGCGCGGCGTCGAGCACGCCGTGCCCGCGGAGGCGCACACCGTCCACGCCGACGTACGCGGCCTGCGGCCCCACCACGAGTACTACTACCGCTTCCGCGCGGGCGACGCCCTCTCCCCGGTGGGCCGCACCCGCACCGCTCCGGCCCCCGGCACCTCGCCCGCCGTCGACTTCGCGTTCGCCTCCTGCGCCAACTGGGAGGAGGGCCACTTCACGGCGTACCGGCACATGGCCGAGGAGCGCCCCGACGTGGTCTTTCACCTGGGCGACTACCTCTACGAGTACGCGGCCGGCGCCAACGGCGACGTGCGCACCCACCACGGCGACGAGATGAACACCCTCGCCGAGTACCGCGCCCGGCACGCGCAGTACAAGACCGACCCCGACCTGCGGCTGCTGCACGCCACCGTGCCGTTCGTCGTCACCTGGGACGACCACGAGACGGACAACAACTATGCCGACCTGAGCCCGGAGAACGGCGACGCCGGCCAGGGCAACGACAGCACCGCCCGCTTCGCCGCCCGCCGCCGGGCCGCCTACCAGGCGTACTGGGAGCACATGCCGCTGCGCCGCCTGCGCAAGCCGGTGGACACCGCGCTGCCGCTGTACCGGCGGCTGGAGTTCGGCGCCACCGCGACCTTCAGCGTCCTGGACACCCGCCAGTACCGCACCAACCAGCCGTACGGCGACAAGTGGCAGGTCTCCGGGCCGGAGCAGTGGGACCCGAAGGCCACCATCCTCGGCGACGAGCAGCACGCCTGGCTGGAGCGGAGCCTGTCGCGCTCGCGCTCCACCTGGAACGTGCTCCCGCAGCAGATCTACTTCGCCAACTGGGACGCCGTGGCCGGCCCCGACGACGGCGGCTACAACGACGGCTGGGACGGCTACCGCGTCTCCCGCGACCGGGTGCTCGGCTACGTCGAGCAGCGCCGCATCGACAACTTCGTGGTGCTCACCGGTGACGTCCACCACAACTGGACCAACGACCTGCGCCGCGACTTCGAGCGCCCCGAGACGCGCCTGCTGGGCAGCGAGTTCGTCACCACGTCCGTCACCTCGGGAGGCGACGGCTCGGCGACGCACGACCCCGGCCAGGTGTACTGGGACGAGAACCCGCACACCAAGTACTACAGCAGCCGCCGCGGCTACGTCCGCTGCACGGTGTCCCGGGACAGCTGCACCGCCGACTACCGCGTGGTCGACTACGTCACCCGGCCCGGCGCGCCGGTCCGCACCGACAAGTCGTTCGTGATCGAGTCGGGGGTACCCGGGGTCCAGGACGCCTGAGGGCTCGCTCAGGAACCAACAGAGTCCGACGGGATAATTGATTCGGTTGTGTTCGGGTCCTAGGGTGACCTTGACTCAGTAGTCGCCGCGTCACCGGCAGTTGTGCACCATCCCAGTGTCAACTGCTTCCACAGCACCGTGTGTTGAGCCGCCCCCGAAGCCCACGGAAGGCCACGGTCATGCCGCACTCGCCCGTGTCACCCACCGGATCCCCGGCCCGCCTGCCCCGCCCCGTCGTCAGCCGCCGCCGTCTCATGGAGGGCGGTGCCGCCGTCCTCGGCGCCCTCGCCCTGTCCGCGTCGCCCGCCGGGGCGCACGCGGCCGGGCGGCGGACGCAGCCCGCCGCGACCCCGGAGTGGAACGACTTCGGCGTCTTCCGGCTCGGGACCGAGCCTCCGCACACCACGCTCATGCCGTACAAGGACGTCGGGCAGGCCCTCGCCGCCGACCGCACCCGCTCGCCCCACCGGCTCAGCCTGGACGGCACCTGGAAGTTCGCCTACGCCGACCGCCCCGAGGACCGGGACACCGACTTCCACCGCACCGACACCGACGACGCCGACTGGGAGACGATCCCCGTCCCGTCCGTCTGGCAGCTGCACGGCCACGACTTCCCGATCTACCTCAACATCACCTACCCGTACTGGGGCCCCAACGGACGCGGCGAGGACCCGCAGCCGCCCACCGCGCCGACCCGCTACAACCCGGTCGGCCAGTACCGGCGCACCTTCACCGTCCCCCGCGACTGGACGGGCCGCCGCACCTTCCTCCACTTCGAGGGCGTCAAGTCCGCCCACTACGTGTGGATCAACGGCGAACTGGTCGGCTACGACGAGGACTCCTACACCCCCTCCGAGTACGACATCACCGACCACCTGAAGCCCGGCACCAACCAGATCGCGGTGGAGGTCTACCGCTACGCCGACGGCGACTGGCTGGAGGACCAGGACATGATCCGGCTGAGCGGCATCTTCCGCTCGGTCTACCTCTACTCCACCCCGGCCGTGCACCTGCGCGACTTCAAGCTCGACACCCCGCTGAACGACGCGTACACCGCCGCCGAGCTGGCCGTCACCGCGAGCGTGCGGGCGTACGGCGACGGCGCCACCGGCCGCTACACCGTCGAGACCCAGCTCTACGACGCGCGCGGCCACGCCGTCTGGTCCCGGCCCCTCCAGCAGTCCGCCGACCTCGGCACGGCCGACCCCGGCGAGGACGTCACCGTACGGGCCGCCAAGGCGGTGCCGGAGCCCAGGCTCTGGTCGGCCGAGCGGCCGTACCTGTACACGGCGGTGCTGCAGCTGCGGGACCCGGCGGGCAAGGTGGTCGAAACCCTGTCGCACCGGGTCGGCCTGCGCGAGTTCGCGCTCAGGGACGGGCTGATGCGGATCAACGGCCGGCCCGTCTCCTTCCGCGGCACCAACCGGCACGAGATGCACCCGTCCCGCGGCACCGCGCTCACCCGCGAGGACATGGTCGAGGACGCCAAGATCATCAAGCGGATGAACATGAACTCCGTCCGCACCTCGCACTACCCCAACAACCCGTACTGGCTGGAACTGGCCGACGAGTACGGCCTCTACCTCGTCGACGAGACCAACCTGGAGACCCACGGCATCCGCGACGAGTACCCCGGCGACCACCCCGACTGGACCGAGGCGTGCGTGGCCCGCGCCCAGAACATGGTCCACCGCGACAAGAACCACGCCTCGGTCGTCATCTGGTCGCTCGGCAACGAGGCGGGCGGCGGCAGCACCTTCACCGCCATGCACGACTGGATCCGCTCCTACGACCCCACCCGCGTCATCCAGTACGAGGGCGACGACCGCCCCGGCATCAGCGACATCCGCTCGGAGATGTACGACACCCCGCAGCGCGTCGAGCAGCGCGCCCGGGACACCTCCGACACCCGGCCGTACGTCATGATCGAGTACGCCCACTCGATGGGGAACTCCACCGGCAACCTCAAGAAGTACTGGGACGTCGTACGCGCCCACGACGTCCTCCAGGGCGGCTGGATCTGGGACTTCGTCGACCAGTCCCTGTACACCCCGGTCCCCGCCCGCACCCTGCTCACCGAGGCCGGACCCGCCGCACTGCGCGGCGAGATCCTGGCCACCCGCGGCGGGCTCGACCGGGACGAGGGCCTGTCCGGCATCACGGTCTTCGAGCGCGACGACAGCCTCGACCTCCGCGACTCCCTGACCCTGGAGGCCTGGATCACCCCGCACGTGACCGGTTACCACCAGCCGCTCATCGCCAAGGGCGACACCCAGTACGCGCTCAAGCAGAACGACCGGAAGCTGGAGTTCTTCATCCACTCCGAAGGCCAGTGGATCACCGCGAACTGGGACGTGCCCGACGACTGGACCGGCCGGGAGCACCACCTCGCGGGTGTCTTCGACGCGGACGCCGGAACGCTGACCCTCTACGTCGACGGCGTGGTCCGGGCCACCCGCACCACCGACCGGCGTCCCAGCGGCAACACCGCGCCCCTCGCCCTCGCCACCGACGCCGACACCCAGATCAGGGAGTTCAGCGGCCGGATCCGGCGCGCCCGCGTCTACGCCCGGGCACTCTCCGCCGCCGAACTGGCCCGCGACGACCGCGGTCCGCAGGACGACGGCGTGCGGTTCTGGTTCGACGCCGCCACCGTGAAGACCGAGCGGAAGCGGCCCCGGGAGAAGACGTTCCTCGCGTACGGCGGCGACTGGGGCGACAACCCCAACGACGGCGCCTTCGTGGCCGACGGCATCGTCACCGCCGACCGCGGCCACACCGGCAAGTCCGCCGAGGTCAAGCGCGTCTACCAGGCGATCCACGCCACCCGCCGGCCCGGCGGCGACCCCGGCGCGGTGACCCTCACCAACGAGTACCTCTTCACCGGCCTGCGCGAGTTCGACGGCCGGTGGGAGCTCGTCGCCGACGGCCGGGTCGTGCGGCGCGGAACACTGACCCGGGACCAGCTCGACGTGGCGCCCGGGGCCGCCAAGGACATCACCGTCCCCGTCCGCCTCCCGGACGACGCGGACGACGGCACCGAGTACTTCCTGGAGCTGTCCTTCGCCACCAAGGACTCCACGCCGTGGGCGAAGGCGGGCTTCGAGGTGGCCCGCCAGCAGCTCCCCGTCGGCCCCGAAGCCCGCGCGGCGGCCCCCGTACGGCTCGCGAGCGTCCCGGCCCTGCGCCACGACGACCGCGACAAGGACGTGCGGGTGCGCGGCAAGGACTTCTCCGTCACCGTCGACAAGCGCACCGGCACCATCACCTCGTACGAGGCCAACGGCATCCGGCTCATCACCTCGGGACCCGCGCCCAACTTCTGGCGGGCGCCCACCGACAACGACAAGGGCAACGGGCAGCACACCCGCAACCAGACCTGGCGCGACGCCGGCGCCCGCCGCGCGGTCACGGACGTGGCCGTGCGCCCGCTCGGTGACCGCGCCGTCGAGATCAAGGTCAGCGGTACGCTGCCCACCACGGTGGAGTCGACGTACAGCACCACCTACACGGTGTTCGGCAACGGCGAGATCAAGGTCGACAACACCCTGCACCCGGGCGCCGCGACCCTGCCCTACATCCCCGAGATCGGCACCCTGCTCTTCCTGCCGGGCCGCCTGGACCGCCTGCACTACTACGGGCGCGGTCCCGAGGAGAACCACTGGGACCGCAACACCGGCACCGACGTCGGCCTCTACTCCGGCACCGTCGCCGAGCAGTGGACCCCCTACATCCGCCCGCAGGAGAACGGCAACAAGACCGACGTCCGCTGGATCGCCCTCACCGACCGCCACGGCGTCGGCCTGCTCGCGTCCGGCGAACCGCTGCTGGAGGCCAACGCCTCGTACTTCACGCCGGAGGACCTGTCGGCCGGTGTCCGGCACGACTACCAGCTGACGCCGCGGGACGAGGTGGTCCTGCGCCTCAACCACCGGCAGATGGGCGTCGGCGGCGACAACAGCTGGGGCGCGCACACGCACGACGAGTTCAAGCTGTTCGCCGACCGGGACTACGCCTACACCTACCGGCTGCGCCCGCTGACGGACGTGAAGGAGGCGACGGCGGCCTCGCGGCGGCCCACTGCCACCGAGTAACCGGGAACGGACGGGGAGTCCGGGGTGACCCGGGGCTCCCCGTCCACACGGTGATCCGGGCAGGCCCAGGAAGCGCGAGGTCCATGTCGGATTCTCGCCAGCGTCCCCCCGGCCGGTGGACCATCCTGGACCCATGCAGACGGGAATGCACACCGACACCGAGCGCTGCGTCCGCGCCGTCCGGTCCAAGGACGCGCGGTTCGACGGCTGGTTCTTCACGGCCGTCCTGACCACCCGCATCTACTGCCGGCCCAGCTGCCCGGTGGTGCCGCCCAAGCCCCGGAACATGACCTTCTACCCGAGCGCGGCGGCCTGCCAGCAGGCGGGGTTCCGGGCGTGCAAGCGCTGCCGCCCGGACACCAGCCCCGGCTCCCCGGAGTGGAACCAGCGGGCCGACCTCACCGCCCGCGCCATGCGCCTGATCGCCGACGGCGTCGTGGACCGCGAGGGCGTGCCCGGCCTCGCCGCGCGCCTCGGCTACAGCACCCGGCAGGTCGAACGCCAGCTCCTCGCCGAACTGGGCGCCGGACCGCTCGCGCTCGCCCGTGCGCAGCGCGCCCAGACCGCCCGGGTGCTGATCGAGACCACCCCGCTGCCCATGGCGGACGTCGCCTTCGCGGCCGGCTTCGCGTCCGTGCGCACCTTCAACGACACCGTCCGCGAGGTCTTCGCGCTCTCCCCGAGCGAACTGCGCACCCGAGCACCGAGGCACCGCGTCGCCGGCAGCACCCCCGGCACCCTCTCCCTCCGCCTCCCCTTCCGCACCCCCCTCAACCCCGACAACCTCTTCGGCCACCTCGCCGCCACCGCCGTACCCGGGGTGGAGGAGTGGCGGGACCGCGGCCCCCCCCCCCCCCCCCCCCCCCCCCCCCGGCCCCGCCACCTCCCCCCCCCCCCCCCCCCCCCCCCCCTCCCCCCCCCCCCCCCCCCCCCCCCCCCCCCCCACCCCCCACCCCCCCCCCCCCCCCCCCCCCCCCCCCGCCGTCCCCGGGGTGGAGGAGTGGCGGGACGCCGCCTACCGCCGCACCCTGCGCCTCCCGTGCGGTCACGGCATCGTCGCCCTCACCCCCGGCCCCGACCACATCGGCTGCCGCCTCACCCTCAGCGACCCGCGCGACCTGACCGTCGCCATCAGCCGCTGCCGCCGGCTCCTCGACCTGGACGCGGACCCGACGGCGATCGACGGCCAACTGCGCGCCGACCCGCTGCTCGCGCCGCTCGTCGACAAGGCGCCCGGACGGCGCGTGCCGCGCACGGTGGACGAGGCGGAGTTCGCCGTCCGTGCGGTACTGGGCCAGCAGGTCTCCACCGCCGCCGCCCGCACCCACGCCGCCCGCCTGGTCACGGCGCACGGCGACCCCGTCGACGACCCGGAGGGCGGCCTGACCCACCTCTTCCCGTCCACGGCCGCACTGGCGGCGGTGGACCCGCAGACCCTCGCGATGCCGGGCAGCCGCCGCACGACCTTCACCACCCTGGTCGCCCGCCTGGCCGACGGCTCGGTCAACCTGGGCGTCGAGTGCGACTGGTCCGAGACCCGCGCCCGGCTCCTGGCCCTGCCCGGCTTCGGCCCCTGGACCGCCGACGTCATCGCCATGCGCGCCCTCGGCGACCCCGACGCCTTCCTCCCCACCGACCTCGGCATCCGCCGCGCCGCGGGGGAGCTGGGCCTGCCCTCCACCCCGGCCGCGCTCACCGCCCGCGCGGCGGCCTGGCGGCCCTGGCGGGCGTACGCCGTCCAGTACCTGTGGGCGACCGACAGCCACCCCATCAACTTCCTGCCCGTGTAAGGACGACCCGTGGGAACCGGACCCGTGAAACAGCACACCATGAAGCAGCACACCGTGATCGACAGCCCGTACGGCGCCCTCACCCTCGTCGCCGAGGACGGCGTCCTGTGCGGCCTCTACATGACCGACCAGCGCCACCGCCCGCCGGAGGAGGCCTTCGGAACGCCCGACGACGCACCGTTCGCGCAGGCGGAGGACGAACTGACCGCGTACTTCGACGGCAGACTGACCGACTTCACCCTCGACCTGCGCCTGAACGGCACCCCGTTCCAGCGCACGGTCTGGGACCGACTCCGCTCCATCCCGTACGGCGAGACCCGCACCTACGGCGAACTCGCCGACGCCCTCGGCAACCCGGCCGCGTCCCGGGCCGTGGGCCTCGCCAACGGCCGCAACCCCATCGGCATCATCGTCCCCTGCCACCGCGTCATCGGCGCGAGCGGCAGCCTCACCGGCTACGGCGGCGGCCTGGAACGCAAGCGCCGGCTGCTGGACTTCGAACGGGGCACGGCGGGACCGGCGCCGTTGTTCTAGCCCTGGCCCAGCCCGCGCAGCAGCTCGGGCAGGGCCGTGCCGATCGGTTCCCGGACCACCTCGTCGGCCATGTCGTCGTACGGCGTCGGTTCCGCGTTGACGATGACCAGCCGGGCGCCGTGGTCGGCGGCCACGCCGGCCAGCCCGGCGGCGGGCTGCACCTGGAGGCTGGTGCCGACGGCGACGAACACCTGGCAGGCCTTGCTGATGGCGAGCGCCTCACCCATCACCACCGGGTCGAGGCGCTCGCCGAACATCACGGTCGCCGACTTCAGGATCCCGCCGCACTCCAGGCACGGCGGGTCGTCCTCACCGGCGTCGACCCGGGCGAGCGCGTCCGCCATCGGCCCGCGGACCCGGCAGCCGGTGCACACGTAGCTCAGCGCGGTGCCGTGCAGTTCGAGGACCTTGCGGGCCGGGAGCCCGGCGCGCTGGTGCAGGCCGTCCACGTTCTGCGTGATCACGCGGACCGGGACCCCCGAACGCTCCAGCTCGGCCACCGCCCGGTGCGCCGCGTTCGGCTCGGCCCCCGGCGTCCGGTTCGCCCGCCGCATCAGCCAGGAGCGCCGGCGGATCTCCGGATCGCCCATGTAGTACTCGTACGTGACGAGCTTCTCGGCCTCCGGGTCGCGCCGCCACAGCCCGTTGGGGCCGCGGTAGTCCGGGATGCCGGAGTCGGTCGAGACGCCGGCCCCGCTGAGGATGGCGACGAGCGGCTTGCTGGTCATGCGGTCGAGGGTAGGGCGGCCGCGGTCGGCCCGGCGAACGGTTATCGGCCGACCCGGACGCCGTTCTCCAGCTCCGCCGGGCCCGTTCCGTCCACCAGTACGTCCAGTGCGGCCAGGACCCGGCCGTGGAGTGTCCCGAGCAGGTGCGTGCCCAGTTCGCCGCGTGGCACCAGCCGCCACGACAGCAGTTCCTCCTCCTGGAGCCTGATCGCCTTCAGGTCGTCCTCGGAGAGCACCCCGCCGTCGTACAGGTACGCCACGATCGGCGGGCGACCCGTCCCGCCCACCCAGTCCACCGCGAGCAGCCGGCCGAGCCGGACGTCGAGACCGATCTCCTCCAGGGTCTCCCGCCAGGCGCCCTGCCGCGGGGTCTCCCCGTCGTCGGACTCGATGGTCCCGCCGGGCAGCGTCCATCCCTCGCGGTAGTTCGGCTCGACGAGCAGCACCCGTCCCTCGGCGTCCCGGAAGAGCGCGGCGGCACCGGCGAGGACGCGGGGGAGACCTGCGATGTAGGTGGCGTAGTCAGGAGTGGTCATCCCGAAAGCGTAGCGAGAGCCGGGCGGGCCCCCGCCGCGGTCGTTCCAGGGTGCGGGCAGGGCATGACGACGCGGGTGTCCTCCGGTTATGGTCGCAGCGGCGCGACTGCCTTGACGTGCGCAAGGCTCGGAGAGCAAGGGGAGATCAAGGTGGCTGACGCTGCTGTGGACGGGGCCCGTCGGGTGCTCGTCGCCGCGGACAAGTTCAAGGGGTCGCTGACGGCCGTGGAGGTCGCCGAGCGGGTGACGGCCGGGCTGCGCCGTGTCGTGCCGGACGTCCGGGTCGAGGCGCTGCCCGTGGCCGACGGCGGCGACGGCACCGTGGCCGCGGCGGTCGCGGCCGGGTTCGAGCGCCGTGAGGCGCGGGTCGCCGGGCCCCTCGGTGACGAGGTGACGGCGGCGTTCGCGCTGCGCGAGGACACCGCGGTCGTGGAGATGGCCGAGGCCAGCGGCTTGCAGCGGCTGCCCGAGGGCGTCCTCGCGCCGCTGACCGCCTCCACGTACGGCTCGGGCGAGCTGCTGCGGGCCGCACTGGACGCGGGGGCCCGGACGATCGTGTTCGGGGTCGGCGGCAGTGCCACCACGGACGGCGGTGCCGGGATGCTGGCCGCGCTGGGCGCGCGGTTCCTGGACGCGGACGGCGAGCCGGTCGCGCCGGGCGGGGGCGGCCTCGCCTCTCTGGCCTCGGCCGACCTGTCGAACCTCGACCCGCGCCTCTCCGACGTCGAGCTGGTGCTCGCGAGCGACGTCGACAATCCGCTGACCGGCCCGAAGGGTGCCCCGGCGGTCTACGGCCCGCAGAAGGGTGCCTCGCCGGAGGACGTGGCGGCCCTGGACGCAGCCCTCGCGCACTTCGCGAAGGTGCTGACCCAGGCGGAGGGCGTGGGCGCGCGGGCCGCCGAGTACGCGGCGTCACCGGGGGCCGGTGCGGCCGGCGGCATCGGATACGGCGCGCTGCTGCTGGGGGCGCGGTTCCGGCCCGGCATCGAGGTGATGCTGGACGTGCTGGGCTTCGCGCCGGCGCTGGAGCGGGCCGGCCTCGTGGTCACGGGCGAGGGCTCGCTGGACGAGCAGACCCTGCACGGCAAGGCCCCGGCGGGCGTCGCGGCGGCGGCGCGGGCCGCGGGCAAGGAGGTCGTCGCCGTGTGCGGGCGGCTGGCGCTGCCGGCGGAGGCGCTGGGGCGGGCCGGTATCCGCCGGGCGTACCCGCTGACGGCCGTGGAGCCGGACGTGGAGAAGTGCATCGCCGAGGCGGGGCCGATCCTGGAGCGGGTCGCCGAGGGCATCGCCAGGGACTTCCTGAGCTGACAGAAGGGCCCCGGACCAACCCGGTCCGGGGCCCTCCACGCGTCAGCGCGTCGCTACGGCTGAGCCGCCCGCGCCTCCCGCCGGTTGTCACGGAAGTTGTTCACCCGCCGAGCCGTCGCGAACAGCGGGATCACCGCCCCCATCACCAGCTGCAACGCGCACCCCGTCTGAAGCAGCAGCTGCCCGCTCGGCGCGTCGAAGGCCCACGCGGCCAGCAGACCCATGGAGAGCACGATCCACGAGAGCATGGCCACCGCGAGGCGCCCCCGCGGCTTCGGGTACTCGACCCGGCTCACCATCAGCCACGCCGTGCCGATGATCGCCAGCAGCGTCGCCACGAACGGCAGCTCCAGCAGGACGATCGACACGACCGTCAGCGCCCCGAACGGGGACGGCATGCCCTGGAAGGTGCCGTCCTTGACGGTGACGCAGGAGAACCGCGCGAGCCGCAGCACCACCGCCAGCAGCACCACGATCGCCCCCACCGCCGCCACTCGCTGGTAGGCGTCGTCCGCGACCATGCCGTAGACGAGGACGAAGTACGCCGGCGCCAGGCCGAAGCTGATCAGGTCGGAGAGGTTGTCCAGCTCCGCGCCCATGGGCGACGACCGCAGCTTGCGGGCCACGAGGCCGTCGCACAGGTCGAAGATCGCCGCGCACAGCATCAGGATGACCGCGGTGGCCGCGCTGTGCCGGGCCATGCCCGACTCGTCGCTGCCCATGAGGTGCGGGATGAGGATCCCGGTGGTGGTGAAGTACACCGCCATGAACCCGCACGTGGCGTTGCCGAGGGTGAGGGTGTCCGCTATCGACAGACGGAGCGAGAGGGGCATCTCCTCCTCTTCGTCCATCTCGTCGGCCTCGGGCACCCAGCCGGCCTGCGTCTGTGGATCAATCACGGTCAATTCGAGTCACCCCAGCCACCGTCTTCTGACCCACTTCGACATCGACCTCCACACCCTCGGGCAGGTACAGGTCGACGCGCGAGCCGAAGCGGATCAGACCGACCCGGTCGCCCTGCTCGACCTTGGTGCCCTGCGGCACGTAGGGGACGATGCGGCGGGCCACCGCGCCGGCGATCTGGATCATCTCGATGTCGCCCAGCTCGGTGTCGAAGTGCCACACGACGCGCTCGTTGTTCTCGCTCTCCTTGTTGAAAGCGGGAACGAAGCCGCCCGGCACGTGCTCGACCGACGTGACCGTGCCCGAGAGCGGGGCGCGGTTGACGTGGACGTTGAGCGGGCTCATGAAGATCGCGACGCGGGTACGGCCGTCCTTCCACGGCATGATGCTCTGCACCACACCGTCGGCGGGCGAGATGACCCGGCCCCGGGTGATCTCGCGCTCGGGGTCGCGGAAGAACCACAGCATCCCGGCCGCGAGCGCGGTGGCGGGGACGGCGACGGCCTTGGCCGCGCCGGAACGGCGGGCACGCAGGAGGCTGACGGCTGCGGTGGCGACGGTCGGCAGAAGCCACGGCGATGCTCCGCGCGCGAGGCGTACGCCGGCGAGGCTGTCGCGAGGTGCAGAGGTTTGGCTGTGGGGCATGGATGACCTTCGTAGCGGATGATGCCGCACACTGACGGGGGACGGCGGCTTTCCGGCGATCGTAGCGGCTCTCAGCCGCAACTGGGTAAGCCAGGAAGCCGAGTCGGCGGCCGAACACTGCCTACGGGGTGTGACCTTGTTCTCCAAGAAAACACCCCGTATCCGGACATCTAACCCTGGAATCGATACTCTTCGAGCAGTCGGCGACCGATGATCATTTTCTGGATCTCGGCGGTGCCTTCACCGATCAGGAGCATCGGGGCCTCGCGGTAGAGGCGCTCGATCTCGTACTCCTTGGAGAAGCCGTACCCGCCGTGGATCCGGAAGGCGTCCTCCACGACCTCTTTGCAGTACTCGGATGCGAGGTACTTGGCCATCCCCGCTTCCAGGTCGTTTCGTTCGCCCGAGTCCTTTTTGCGTGCAGCGTTCACCATCATCGCATGCGCCGCCTCCACCTTGGTAGCCATCTCGGCCAGCTTGAACTGAATGGCCTGGTGCTGGGCGATCTGCTTGCCGAAAGTGTGGCGCTGCTGGGCGTACTGGACGCCGAGTTCGAAGGCACGCTGAGCGACGCCGCAGCCACGGGCCGCCACATTGACCCGGCCGACCTCGACGCCGTCCATCATTTGGTAAAAACCTCGACCGGTGACGCCGCCGAGCACGCGATCGGCCGGAATGCGCAGGCCGTCCATGATGAGCTCGGTGGTGTCGACGCCCTTGTAGCCCATCTTGTCGATCTTGCCGGGGATGGTCAGGCCGGGGCGGACCTCACCGAATCCGGGCTCCTTCTCCACCAGGAAGGTCGTCATCGACTTGTGGGCGGCGGTCCCCTCGGGGTGACCCTCGTCACTTTTCACGAGAACGGCCACCAGCGACGACGTTCCGCCGTTCGTGAGCCACATCTTCTGGCCGTTCAGGACGTACTCCTCGCCGTCCCGCACCGCCTTCGAGGAGATGGCCGACACGTCGGAACCCAGCGCCGGCTCGGACATCGAGAAGGCGCCGCGGATGTCGCCCGCCGCCATCCGGGGCAGGAAGTGGTCCTTCTGCTCCCGGGTGCCGTGCTGCTTGAGCATGTACGCCACGATGAAGTGCGTGTTGATGATGCCGGACACCGACATCCAGCCCCGGGCGATCTCCTCCACGCACAGCGCGTAGGTCAGGAGCGACTCGCCCAGGCCCCCGTACTCCTCCGGGATCATCAGCCCGAACAGGCCGAGTTCCTTGAGCCCGTCGACGATGTCCTGCGGGTACTCGTCCCGGTGCTCCAGCTCCGTCGCGACCGGGATGATCTCCTTGTCCACGAAGTCCCGGACGGTGGAGAGGATCTCCGTCTGGACGTCCGTCAGGCCGTGGGTCTGGGCGAGGCGGCTCATCTACTTCCCCTGTTCCTTCAGGTCGGGGCGGCCCGGCTGCTCGCCGCCGCGCTCCTTGATGTACGTCTCGGTGGGCACCATCACCTTGCGGCGGAACACGCACACGAGCGTGCCGTCCTGCTTGTAGCCCTTGGTCTCGACGTGGACGATGCCCCGGTCGTTCTTCGACTTGGACGGCCACTTGTCGAGCACGGTCGTCTCGCCGTAGACCGTGTCGCCGTGGAAGGTCGGCGCCACGTGCCTCAGCGACTCGATCTCCAGGTTGGCGATCGCCTTGCCGGAGACGTCCGGGACGGACATGCCGAGCAGGAGCGAGTAGATGTAGTTGCCCACCACCACGTTCTTGCCGAAGTCCGTCGTCTTCTCGGCGTAGTTCGTGTCCATGTGCAGGGGGTGGTGGTTCATGGTGAGGAGACAGAACAGGTGGTCGTCGTACTCGGTGACCGTCTTGCCCGGCCAGTGCTTGTACACCGCCCCGACCTCGAACTCCTCGTAGGTCCGTCCGAACTGCATGGCCGTCACGCCTCCGGGATCTCGAACTTGCTGGTGCGCTTCATGCCGGCGGCCCGCCCCTTGCCGGAGACGACCAGGGCCATCTTGCGGCTGGCCTCGTCGATCATCTCGTCGCCGAGCATCGCGGAGCCCTTCTTGCCGCCCGCCTCGGACGTGTAGTAGTCGTACGCGTCCAGGATCAGCTCGGCGTGGTCGTAGTCCTCCTGGGAGGGCGAGAAGATCTCGTTGGACGCCTCGACCTGCCCGGGGTGCAGCACCCACTTGCCGTCGAATCCGAGGGCGGCGGCGCGCTGAGCGACCTCGCGGTAGCCGTCGACGTTGCGGATCTGGAGGTAGGGGCCGTCGATCGCCTGGAGGTTGTTGGCGCGGGCGGCCATCAGGATCTTCATCAGGATGTAGTGGTAGGCGTCCGCCGGGTAGCCGGGCGGCTGCTCGCCCACCACGAGCGACTTCATGTTGATGGACGCCATGAAGTCGGCCGGGCCGAAGATGATGGTCTCGACGCGCGGGGAGGCCTGCGCGATCTCGTTGACGTTGTTCAGGCCCTGCGCGTTCTCGATCTGCGCCTCGATGCCGATGCGGCCGACCTCGAAGCCCATCGTCTTCTCGATCTGCGTGAGCAGCAGGTCGAGGGCCACCACCTGCTGGGCGTCCTGCACCTTCGGCAGCATGATGCAGTCCAGGTTCGGGCCCGCGCCCTCCACCACCGTCACGACGTCGCGGTACGTCCACTCGGTCGTCCAGTCGTTGACGCGCACGACGCGGGTCTTGCCGGTCCAGTCGCCCTCGTTGAGGAACTTGACGATGGTGTGCCGCGCCTCGGGCTTGGCGAGCGGCGCGCAGGCGTCCTCCAGGTCGAGGAAGACCTGGTCGGCGGGGAGACCCTGGGCCTTCTCCAGGAAGCGGGGGTTGCTTCCGGGTACCGCCAGACAGGAACGGCGGGGGCGAAGGCGGTTGACGGTCGTCATGCGGGGACCTCCAGGGGGTCGAGCTTGTTCGCGTACCGGATCTCGTCGACGATCCGGCCGATGATTCCGGTGATGTCGAAGTCCTTCGGGGTGAAGACCGCGGCCACTCCGGCGGCCCGCAGTGCTTCGGCATCACCGCCAGGGATGATGCCACCGGCGATCACCGGTATATCCGTGGCACCGGCCACACGGAGGCGGTCCAGCACGTCCGGGACGAGCTGGGCGTGCGACCCGGACAGGATGGACAGGCCCACCGCGTGCACGTCCTCGGCCAGGGCGGCGTCCACGATCTGCTCCGGGGTCAGCCGGATGCCCTGGTAGACCACCTCGAAGCCGGCGTCGCGGGCCCGCACGGCGATCTGCTCGGCGCCGTTGGAGTGGCCGTCCAGGCCGGGCTTGCCGACCAGGAAGCGGAGTTTGCCCACCCCGAGGTCCTTGGCGGTCAGTTCCACCTTGCGGCGCACCCCGGCCAGCGCCGACCCCTCCTCGGCGGCGACGGCGACCGGCGCCGAGGAGACCCCGGTCGGTGCCCGGAACTCGCCGAAGACCTCGCGCAGCGCCCCGGCCCACTCGCCGGTGGTGACGCCGGCCCGTGCGCACTCCAGGGTGGCCTCCATCAGGTTGTCGGTGCCCTTGGCGGCCTCCTTCAGCTTCTCCAGCGCCTTGCAGGGACGCGGGTGGTTGAAGGGCGGCTGGTAGCGGGAGTCGCGCCAGTTCAGGAGCGAGCCGATGACGCGCGCCTCGACCGCCGGGTCGACGGTCTGGATCGCGGTGTCCAGGTCGGCGGTGAGCGGGTTCGGCTCGGTGCCCTCGAAGGCGTTGACGCCGATGATCTTCTCCTCGCCCGACTCGATCCGGGCCCGGCGCTCGGCGTGCGAGGAGACCAGCTGGGACTTGAGGTAGCCGGACTCGACGGCGGCCATGGCGCCGCCCATCTCCTCGATGCGCTCCATCTCCGCGAGCGACTCCTCGACCAGCTCGTCCACCTTCGCCCCGACCACCTTCGATCCCTCGAAGAGGTCGCCGTACTCCAGCAGGTCGCTCTCGTACGCCAGCACCTGCTGGATGCGCAGCGACCACTGCTGGTCCCACGGCCGGGGCAGGCCCAGCGCCTCGTTCCAGGCCGGCAGCTGCACGGCACGCGCGCGTGCGTCCTTGGAGAGGGTGACCGCCAGCATCTCCAGGACGATCCGCTGGACGTTGTTCTCCGGCTGGGCCTCGGTCAGACCGAGCGAGTTGACCTGGACGCCGTAGCGGAAGCGGCGGTGCTTGGGGTTCTCGATGCCGTACCGCTCGCGGGTGACGCGGTCCCAGATGCGGCCGAAGGCGCGCATCTTGCACATCTCCTCGACGAAGCGGACGCCCGCGTTCACGAAGAACGAGATGCGGCCGACGACGTCCCCCATGCGCTCCTGCGGCACCTGGCCGCTGTCGCGCACGGCGTCCAGGACCGCGATCGCGGTGGACATCGCGTACGCGATCTCCTGCACCGGCGTGGCGCCCGCCTCCTGCAGGTGGTAGCTGCAGATGTTGATCGGGTTCCACTTGGGGATGTGGGAGACCGTGTAGGCGATCATGTCCGTCGTCAGGCGGAGCGAGGGCCCCGGCGGGAAGACGTGCGTGCCCCGGGAGAGGTACTCCTTGACGATGTCGTTCTGGGTGGTGCCCTGGAGCTGGGTGATGTCCACCCCCTGCTCCTCGGCGACGACCTGGTAGAGCGCCAGCAGCCACATGGCCGTGGCGTTGATGGTCATCGAGGTGTTCATCTGGTCCAGGGGTATGTCCTGGAACAGCCGGCGCATGTCACCGAGGTGCGCCACCGGCACGCCGACCCGGCCCACCTCGCCGCGGGCGAGGATGTGGTCGGAGTCGTAGCCGGTCTGGGTCGGCAGGTCGAACGCGACCGACAGACCCGTCTGGCCCTTGGCGAGGTTGCGCCGGTACAGCTCGTTGGACGCCTCGGCCGTGGAGTGACCGGCGTACGTCCGCATCAGCCACGGCCGGTCCTTCTGACGATCGGTCATGCGGCGCTCCTCAGATGTTCCGGAAGCGGTTGATGGCGTCGATGTGCTGGGCCCGCTTCTCGTGGTCGCGCACGCCCAGGCCCTCCTCGGGGGCGAGGCAGAGCACGCCGACCTTGCCCTGGTGGGCGTTGCGGTGGACGTCGTGGGCGGCCTGGCCGGTCTCCTCCAGGGCGTACACCTTGGAGAGGGTCGGGTGGATCTTGCCCTTGGCGATGAGGCGGTTGGCCTCCCAGGCCTCGCGGTAGTTGGCGAAGTGGGAGCCGATGATGCGCTTCAGGGACATCCACAGGTAGCGGTTGTCGTACTCGTGCATGTAGCCCGAGGTCGAGGCGCAGGTGGTGATGGTGCCGCCCTTGCGGGTGACGAAGACGCTCGCGCCGAAGGTCTCGCGGCCGGGGTGCTCGAAGACGATGTCGATGTCCTCGCCGCCGGTGAACTCGCGGATGCGCTTGCCGAAGCGCTTCCACTCCTTGGGGTCCTGGGTGCGCTCGTCCTTCCAGAACCTGTAGCCCTCGGCGTTGCGGTCGATGATCGCCTCGGCGCCCATCGAGCGGCAGATGTCCGCCTTCTGCTCGCTGGAGACGACGCAGACCGGGTTGGCCCCGCCGGCCAGCGCGAACTGGGTGGCGTACGAGCCGAGGCCGCCGCTGGCGCCCCAGATGAGCACGTTGTCGCCCTGCTTCATGCCGGCGCCGTTGCGGGACACCAGCTGCCGGTAGGCGGTGGAGTTGACCAGTCCGGGGGCCGCGGCCTCCTCCCAGCTGAGGTGGCCCGGCTTGGGCATCAGCTGGTTGGACTTGACCAGCGCGATCTCGGCGAGGCCGCCGAAGTTGGTCTCGAAGCCCCAGATGCGCTGCTCGGGGTCGAGCATCGTGTCGTTGTGGCCGTCGGAGGACTCCAGCTCGACGGAGAGGCAGTGCGCGACGACCTCGTCGCCGGGGTGCCAGGAGTTGACGCCGGGGCCGGTGCGCAGCACGACGCCCGCGAGGTCGGAGCCGATGATGTGGTACGGCAGGTCGTGGCGCTTGGCCAGGTCGCTGGTGCGGCCGTAACGCTCCAGGAAGCCGAAGGTCGACAGCGGCTCGAAGATCGAGGTCCACACCGAGTTGTAGTTGACCGAGGAGGCCATGACGGCCACCAGGGCCTCACCCGGGCCCAGCTCCGGCAGCGGCACCTCGTCGAGGTGGATCGACTTGCGCGGGTCCTTGTCGCGGGTTTCGAGGCCCGCGAACATCTCGGTCTCGTCCTTGTGCACGGTGATCGCGCGGTACGACTCGGGGAGCGGCAGGGCGGCGAAGTCGTCCGGCGTGGAGTCGGCCGACTGGATCGCGGCCAGGATGTCCTTCATGGTCACGGTGTTGCCTCCGGCGTCGAGCGCCCTGAGGGAGGGGCGCTGAGGGTTACGTCGGTGCTGCTGAGGGTTGGGTGAGGGGTGCCGTCGGTTCGGCGGGTGTGGTGCTTCGGCGGCGCTTTGTGGCGCGGAGGGTGCCTGTGACGCAGGCGCCGGGCACGCGGGCGATGGCTCGCGGGGACAGCCCGGACACCTTCAACGTATGGCACCGCGTGTCACCCCGCAAGGCACTCGGTGCCAGAACTTGCTCTCAGATGAAATCTTTACGCGACAGGTGAGCGATGATCGATCGAACGGGCCGCCCGAGAGGTGGAAAAAGGGGCGTTGACATGCAAAAACGGCCACCCGAAGGGTGGCCGTCGTCACAGGGGGAGGAGTGGGCTCAGTGCTCCTTGAGGGCCTGTTCGATGGTCCGCATGACCTCGTGCAGGGGCGCGTCGGTGCGTGCCACCGTCACCAGCACGTCGCCGTGCACCGAGGCCGAGGCGCCGTCCGGACGCTCGGCGGAGGCCGTGCCGCGCCCCGCGCCGATGCCCGTCCCGAACGTCTTGCGGACGATGGCGAAGGCGTGGTCGAGCTGCGCCTCGACGTCGCCCTGCCCGCCCGCCCGCAGCCAGCGCCGGAGCACGTGGTTGTGCGCGGTGACCACGGCGGACGCGGCCACCTCCGCCAGCAGCGGGTCGTCGTTGGCGTCGTCGTCGTGCGCGTGCTCGTCGAAGTGGCCGAGCAGATAGCGGGTGAACAGACGCTCGTAGCGGGCCACCGACGCGATCTCCGCCTCACGCAGGGTGGGCACCTCGCGCGTCAGCTTGTAGCGGGCGACCGAGATCTCCGGCCGCGCCGCGTACATCTTCATGACCTCCTTGATGCCGCGGCACACCGTGTCGAGCGGATGCTCGTGCGCCGGCGCCGCGTTGAGGACCGCCTCGGCGCGCACCAGGGTGTCGTCGTGGTCCGGGAAGATCGCCTCTTCCTTGGAGCGGAAGTGGCGGAAGAAGGTGCGTCGGGCGACCCCGGCCTGGGCCGCGATCTCGTCGACGGTGGTCGCCTCGTACCCCTTGGCCGCGAACAGCTCCATGGCCGCCGCCGCCAGTTCCCGGCGCATTTTGAGCCTCTGGGCGGCGGCGCGGCTGCCGGCCGCGCTCTCCGGCGCGTCGGGCGTGGCTGGTGTACGTGAGGACCTGGCGGGCTGGGGCATGACCCGAACGTACTGCATGTGTGCGCAATCATGCGCGTGACCGGGGATCTCCCCGCCCGCGGGGGGCGGGGGAGACCCGGCCGGATCGAGCAGTCCGCCCCAGTCCTCCGGTGACCGGAACCAGTCGCCCGGACGCTCAGCGGCGGGCATGTTCGCGGAAGCCGCGGCCCGTCTTGCGGCCGAGGCAGCCCGCGGCCACCAAGTGCTCCAGCAGCGGCGCCGGGGCCAGGCCCGGATCGCGGAACTCGCGGTGCAGCACCTTCTCGATGGCCAGCGAGACGTCCAGGCCGACCACGTCCAGCAGCTCGAAGGGCCCCATCGGGTAGCCGCCGCCCAGCTTCATCGCGGCGTCGATGTCGTCGAGCGTCGCGTAGTGCTCCTGCACCATCTTGACCGCGTTGTTCAGGTACGGGAACAGCAGCGCGTTCACGATGAACCCGGCCCGGTCGCCGCAGTCCACGGCGTGCTTGCGGATCTTCGCGCAGACCTCGCGGACGGTGGCGTGCGTGTCGTCCGCCGTGAGCACCGTGCGGACCACCTCGACCAGCTTCATGGCCGGCGCCGGGTTGAAGAAGTGCATGCCGATCACGTCCTGCGGGCGCGAGGTGGCGCGGGCGCAGGCGACGACGGGCAGCGAGGACGTGGTGGTGGCCAGCACCGCGCCGGGCTTGCAGACCTTGTCCAGCGTGGCGAACAGCTGCCGCTTCACCTCCAGGTCCTCGGCGACCGCCTCCACGGCCAGGTCCACGTCGGCGAAGTCGTCGTAGGACCCCGTCGGCGTGATCCGCTCCAGCGTCCGTGCGGCGTCCTCGGCGCTCATCCGCCCCTTGTCGACCGAGCGGGCCAGCGACTTGCCGACCCGGGCCTTCGCGGTCTGCGCCTTCTCCGCGCTGCGGGCGGCGAGCACGACCTCGTAGCCGGACTTGGCGAACACCTCCGCGATGCCGGACGCCATCGTGCCCGACCCGGCGACGCCCACCGCGCGCACCGGGCGGCCGGCGACGGGGGTGGCGTCCGCGCACGGGGTCAGGGCGTCCGGCACCACGACGGCGCTGCCGGGCGCCTCGTAGGTGTAGAAGCCGCGTCCTGCCTTGCGGCCCGTCAGGCCCGCCTCGCTGAGCTGCCTGAGGATCGGGGCGGGAGCGTGCAGCCGGTCGTGGGAGGCGGCGTACATGGCCTCCAGGACCGTGCGCGCGGTGTCCACGCCGACCAGGTCCAGCAGTGCCAGCGGCCCCATCGGCAGACCGCAGCCGAGACGCATCGCGGCGTCGATGTCCTCCCGCGAGGCGTAGTTCGCCTCGTACATGGCCGCGGCCTGGTTGAGGTAGCCGAACAGCAGGCCGTCGGCGACGAAACCGGGCCGGTCGCCGACCGCCACGGGCTCCTTGCCGAGGTCCAGGGCGAGGTCGGTGACCGCCGTCACGGCGGCCGGCGCGGTCAGCACCGAGGAGACGACCTCGACCAGCTTCATCGCCGGGGCCGGGTTGAAGAAGTGCAGGCCGAGCACCCGCTCCGGACGGGAGGACTCGGCGGCCAGCCGCGTCACCGACAGGGCGTTGGTGCCGGTCGCCAGGATCGTCTCCGGACGCACGATCCCGTCCAGTTCCCTGAAGACCTGCTGCTTGACCTCGTACGACTCCGGGACCACCTCGATCACCAGGTCGGCGTCGGCCGCCGCACGCAGGTCGGTGGTGGTACGGACACGGGCGAGGGCGTCGGCGCGCTCCTGCTCGGTGAGGCGTCCGCGCTCGACGGCACGGGCGGTGGACGACTCCAGCGCGGTGAGCGCCTTGGCGGCCTGCGCCTCGCTGACGTCGACGCCGACGACGGCGCGGCCGGCCCGGGCGAGGACCTCGGTGATGCCGGTGCCCATGGTGCCCAGGCCGATGACGGCGATGGTCCGGAGCGGGGACAGAGGGGTGTCGGACAGGGGAGTGGCCATCGCGGGACTCCAGGAATGAGGGTGACGACGGAACACGCCCGGACGCGCCGAGCGCGCCGGATGCGTGAAAGAGGAAGGAGTGCGGAGTGCGGGTGTTGCCGGGCTGGGATCGCACACGCCCGGTGCCGTCGCGGAGGCGTGCACACGCCCGCCCGGCGGCTCTCTCCGACCGGCCCTGTCCCGGGGCCGAGTCGTCCTGCGGTACCCGTGGTACCGAACCGACTGTTCTCCCGGTGGCCGCGTCACCAGACCACCGTGAGGAGTTGCTGCGAGTGGGTGACCCGCTCGTCTGAGATTAACTCGCGAGTAACGAGCGCGCCAGCCCCCTGTGTTCGTGATGTACGTCCCACACGCGGGGTGACCCGCCTAACCTCGGTGCCATGGACGAAGAGTTGCGAGTGCTCACGGAGCGCTTACGGACCGAGGCGGCGACTTCGGGGGTGCCGGGCGCCCCGACGGCCGCCGACCGGCTCGTGGCCACCGGGGACCACGACGAGCTGGCCGCCGTGCTCACCGAGCCCGGACAGCCGCTCTGGGCGCGGGAACTGGCCGCCTTCCGGCTCGGGACGGCGGGGGACCGGCGGGCCTTCGAGTCCCTCGTGCTGCTGCTCAACCCCCGGGACCCGCCGCGCTGCGCCGCCGCCGCCCACGCCCTGGCCCGCCTCGGCGACCCCCGCACCGCCCGCGCGGCCGCCGCCCTCGCCACCAACGAGCTGCGGGTCGCCTACGCCCTGCACCCGGTGCGGCTGCTGGTCGAGCTGCGGGCCCCCGAGGCCGTCCCCGCCCTGATCACCACGCTGCGCCGCCGGCTGCGCCCGCACGATCCCCACCGGCGGGTCGCGCTCGCCTGCGTCGAGGGCCTGGGCGCCCTCGGCGACGACCGGGCCGGCCCCGTGCTGAACGACGCCCTCGCCCACCCGGCGCTGGCCCAGGCGGCGGTGCGGGCGCTGGCGCGCATCCCGGGTCAGCGGTGAGCGGTCAGCCGGCCAGGTCGGCGGCGTACCGCACCTCGGGCACCTCGACGCCCTCCACCATGAAGGGCTCCTCGGCGCCGTCGGCGCCGAAGCCCGCCCGTTCGTAGAAGCGCCGGGCGCGGGCGTTGTCCCTGAGCACCCACAGGAACATCCGCGGGTGCCCGGCCGCCGCGCACCGGCGCACCGACTCCCGGATCAGGGCCTGCCCGATGCCCGCGCCGAGCCGCTCCGGGTCCACGTATATCGCGTACAACTCGGCGTCCCCGGTCGGCCGTTCACCGTCCCGGTAGGGGCCGTGGCAGGCCCAGCCCACGACTTCGCCGCGGTCGTCCTCGGCGACCAGGTTCACCACGCCGGCCGGGGCGCCGGAGAACAGGACGCGGCGCCGCTCGGCGTCCCCCGCGGCGTCCATGCCGTCCAGGTACACCTGCGGGACCAGGCCCCGGTAGGCGGTCTGCCAGCCCCGGACGCGGATCAGGGCCACCCGGTCGCAGTCGGCGACCGTCATCTCCCGCACCAGCGGCCCGCTCACGGGGCCACGACCGCGAACGCCTCGATCTCCATCAGGAACTCCGGCCGGACCAGCGCGGCAACCTGCACCGCCGAGGCGGCCGGCAGCCGGTCGCCGGGTATGTGCGCGGCGCGCGCGGCGCGGATCGCGTCCATGTGGGCCATGTCCGTGACGAAGTACGTCAGTTTGACCACGTCGTCGAATCCGGCGCCGGCCGCCGACAGGCACCGGCGCAGGTTCTCGAAGACCTGGCGGGCCTGGGCCTCGGGGTCGCCCACGCCGACGACCCCGCCGTCCTCGTCCAGCGCGAGCTGACCCGAGACGGCCACGAACCGTCCGGTGCCGAGGACGACATGGGTGTACTGGGCGGCGGGCGCGACGCCGTCGGGGGCGTGGATCCTGGTCAGCTCACTCATGCGCCCATCGTGGACCATGGCACCGACAACGCCCCCGGCGGGCCGCCCACCGGGGGAGCGGACGGCTAGTGGCGGAAGCCGAGCAGCCTGTGCAGCGTCGAGCCGCGGGCGGACGTCGAAGCCGCCTTGGACTCCAGCGGCTCGGGCTCGGGCAGCGCCGCACAGACCGCGTCCGGCTCACCCGCGCGCGCCCCACCCGCGCCGCGCGGCACGGTGCCGTCGGTCAGGTACGCGGCCAGGCGCTCGTCCAGGCAGGAGTTCCCGCTCAGCGTGATGCCGTGGTTGCCGCCGCCCTCCTCGACGACGAGGGCGGAGCCGCGCAGCATGCGGTGCGCGGTGACCGCGCCCTCGTACGGGGTGGCCGCGTCGCCGGTCGCCTGGAACAGCAGCGCGGGCGGCAGCTGGCCGTTGGCGACGTCCACCGGCTGCCCCGCGCCCGTGGGCCAGGACGCGCACGGCGCGTTGTACCAGGCGTTGTTCCAGACCATGAACGGCGCCTTCTCGTACAGGCCCCAGTTGTCGTCGCGCCACTCGTCCCAGTCGCGCGGCCAGGCCGCGTCGCGGCACTGCACCGCGGTGTAGACGCTGTAGCCGTTCTCGCCCGAGGCGTCCAGGGCCCCGAAGTTCTCGTACACCTCGACCAGCGGGTCCGTGTCCCCGGATTTCGCGTAGGCGGCGAAGGCCTCCGCCAGATAGGGCCAGTAGCCGTTGTAGTAGCCGCCGGGGATGAAGGTGTCCTCCAGCTCCGACGCGCCGACCCGCCCGCCCGCGGGCTCCTTCGCCAGCGCCGTGCGCATGGCGTACCACCGCTGCTCGATCCGCTCCGGGTCGGTGCCCATCCCGTACGCGGCGTCGTGCTCGGCGATCCACGCCAGGAACGCCCGGTGGCGGTCGTTGAAGGCGAGGTCCTGGTTGAGGTTCGCGTCGTACCAGACGTCGTCCGGGCCGACGACGGAGTCCAGGACCAGGCGCCGCACGCGCGCGGGGTAGAGCTTGGCGTAGACGGCGCCCAGATAGGTGCCGTAGGAGTAGCCGAAGTAGTTGACCCGCTCCGCGCCGAGCGCCGCCCGGATCGCGTCCACGTCCCGGGCGGCACTGACGGTGTCGATGTACGGCAGCACGTCCGCGTACTTGTCGCCGCACGCCTCGGCGAACGCCTCCGCGCGGGCGAGGTTGGCCCGCTCGACGCCGGGCGTGTCGGGCAGCGAGTCGGGGCGCACGGGGTCGAAGTGGCCCGGCCGGCAGTTCAGGGCGGGGCTGCTCTTCCCCACGCCGCGCGGGTCGAAGCCGATGACGTCGTACTGCGCGGCCACCTTCTCCGGCAGCGAGGACGCCACGAACCCGGCGAGCGTCAGCCCGCTGCCACCCGGACCGCCGGGGTTGACCAGCAGGGGGCCCTGGTACGTCGCGGCGGAGTGCGGGACGCGGGACAGCGCGAGCGTGATCTGCCTCCCGCGCGGGCGCGCGTGGTCGAGCGGCACCTCGAGGGACGCGCACTGGAGCGTCGGGTAGTCCTCCGTGGCGCACTTCTTCCACTGGAGCTTCGCGGCGGACGCGGCGGCCGGGGTCCCGGCGGAGCGCGGCGCGTTCGCCTCGGCGGGGACGGCCGTGACACTTCCCGCGGCGATGACTGCGGCGCCGCACAGCACGGCTGCGCGTTGTCTCATGGCGTCCTCCGGAGACGGCGTGGCTGCGGTCCGCGCGAGTCGCGGTCCTCGCCGGATCGTCCCGGGGAGCGCCCCTGGAGGAACATAATCTGCTCATACATGACCCAATTGGGCCGGAAGATGCCCTCCAATGCTCTCTCGTACCCTCGAATGAACCTAGATGAGCGAAAGTTGGGTCGGCTCCGTGGCGTCGGTCTCGGCGGGCCGTGCGGCCTCGGGCTCCGCGACCCGCCGCGGCATCCCCTCGCGCGTGGGCCCGATGCCGTACTCGCGGGCCAGATCGTGCACCTGGCGCGTGATCCGGCGCTGGTACCACTTCGGGGCGTAGGCGCCCTCCGCGTACAGCCGCTCGTACCGGCGCACCAGGTGCGGGTGGTGCCGGGCGAGCCAGGCCATGAACCACTCCCGGGCGCCCGGCCGCAGATGCAGCACGAGGGGCGTCACCGAGGTGGCCCCGGCGGCGGCGATCGCCCGTACGGTCGCGCGCAGTTGGGCCGGCTCGTCGCCGAGGAAGGGAATCACCGGCGCCATCAGGACACCGCAGCCGATGCCGTGCTCACCGAGGGTCCGCACGACCTCCAGCCGGCGTTCCGGTGCGGGCGTGCCCGGCTCCACGGTCCGCCACAGCTCCGCGTCGGTGAAGCCGACCGAGACCGAGATCCCCACGTCCGTCACCCGGGCCGCGCGCGTCAGCAGGTCCAGGTCGCGCAGGATCAGGGTGCCCTTGGTCAGGACCGAGAAGGGGTTCGCCCGCTCGGTGAGCGCCTCGATGATGCCGGGCATCAGCCGGTAGCGGCCCTCGGCGCGCTGGTAGCAGTCGACGTTCGTGCCCATCGCGACGTGCTCGCCCTGCCAGCGGCGCGAGGCCAGCTGGCGGCGGAGCAGCTCGGGCGCGTTCACCTTGACGACGATCTGCGAGTCGAAGCCGAGTCCGGTGTCGAGGTCCAGGTAGCTGTGCGTCTTCCGCGCGAAACAGTAGACGCACGCGTGCGTGCAGCCCCGGTAGGGGTTCACGGTCCACTCGAACGGCATGCGCGAGGCCCCCGGCACGCGGTTGAGGATCGAGCGGGCCCGGACCTCGTGGAAGGTGACGCCGCGGAACTCGGGCGTGTCGAAGGTGCGGGTGGTCACCGCGTCCGCGCCGAACAGCGCGGGGTCGGCCGCTCGGGCGTGGTCGGAGTCGGTGAGGTTCTCCCAGCGCATGGACGCCTCCTCGGTAGCACTGGCCACACAATAGAACACTTGTTCCCTTGATCGTGCGGCCCAGTCGCGCGGGGCCGCTTCGCGCCCCCCGATTTGGTGGCCGGGCGGCGGGGTGATTGGCTTTCCCCGACCCCGAGAACCAGGCCCTGGAGGGACCCGAATGGCGCAGGTCGAGGCGGAGACGGAGCGGATCGTCGCGGCGGACGCGGAGACGGTGTTCGACACCCTCGCCGACTACAGCGGCACCCGCGAGAAGCTGCTCCCCGAGCACTTCAGCGAGTACGAGGTCCGGGAGGGCGGCGACGGCGAGGGCACCCTCGTGCACTGGAAGCTCCAGGCCACCAGCAAGCGCGTCCGCGACTGCCTGCTGGACGTCACCGAGCCGACCGACGGGGAGCTGGTCGAGAAGGACCGCAACTCCTCCATGGTCACCACCTGGCGGGTCACCCCCGCGGGCGAGGGCAAGTCCCGGGTCGTGGTCGTCACCACCTGGCAGGGCGCCGGCGGCGTCGGCGGCTTCTTCGAGAAGACCTTCGCGCCCAAGGGGCTCGCCCGGATCTACGACGCGATGCTCACCAAGCTCGCCGCCGAGGTCGAGAAGCAGTAGTCCCGGCCGGCCGGCCGGAAGCGGCCAAACGGCAAGCCGCGGGCGGTCGTTGGCCGCCTCACCGGTTCGAGTGATCTCCGGTCGAACCGGCCGCTTTTCCGTAACTCGTCGCACTTGTTCGCAGTTGTCGCCTCAGGCGGCAATTCTGAGCAGGTGTGACGAGGGGAGCGGGACGTGGGCGGGATCACTCTGGTGCAGGACGAGCCGGTCACCGCACCCCAGGCGCCACCGCTGCCACCCACTCCCGACCCGGAGCCGGGCGCGGACCTGAGCCCCCGCCGGGTGCGTCTGGTCTTCGTCGGACTCATGCTCGCGCTGCTGCTCGCCGCGCTGGAGCAGATGATCGTCGCCACGGCGCTGCCGAAGATCGTCGGCGAGCTGCACGGCCTGGACAAGATGTCCTGGGCGATCACCGCCTACCTGCTCACCTCCACCGTCGGCCTGCCGATCTACGGCAAGCTCGGCGACCTTTTCGGCCGCAAGGGCGTCTTCCAGGTCGCCATCCTGGTCTTCGTTGTCGGCTCCGCACTGGCCGGCCGCGCCCAGACCATGGACCAGCTGATCGCCTTCCGCGCGGTCCAGGGCGTCGGCGCGGGCGGCCTGATGATCGGCGTGCAGGCGATCATCGCGGACATCGTCCCGCCCCGCGAGCGCGGCCGCTTCATGGGCCTGATCGGCGCCGCCTTCGGACTCGCCTCGGTCGCCGGCCCGCTGCTCGGCGGCTACTTCACCGACCACCTCTCCTGGCGCTGGTGCTTCTACATCAACGTGCCCTTCGGCCTGGTCACCATGGCCGTCGTCGCCGTCGTCCTGAAGCTGCCCAGACCACGGGTCAAGCCGCGCCTCGACATCCTCGGCGCCCTGCTCCTCGCCGCCGCCTCCACCTGCCTGGTCCTGCTCACCAGCTGGGGCGGCACCGAGTACGCGTGGGGCTCGGAGGTGATCCTCGGCCTCGCCGCCGGAGCGGCCGGGTCCACCCTCCTCTTCCTGGTCGCCGAGCGCTTCGCGCCCGAACCGCTCATCCCACTGCGGCTGTTCCGGGACTCCGTCTTCAACGTCACCGCCCTGGTCGGCCTCGTCATCGGCGTCGCCCTGTTCGGCGCCGCCAGCTACCTGCCGACCTTCCTGCAGATGGTCGACGGCGCCAGCGCCACCGAGTCCGGCCTGCTGATGCTGCCCATGATGGGCGGCATCGTCGTCGCCTCGATCGTCTCCGGACAGCTCATCAGCCGCACCGGGCACTACCGCTCCCACCCGATCCTCGGCAGCGCCCTGTCCGTCGTCGGCATGTGGCTGCTCTCCCGCCTCGACGCCGACACCCCCCGGCTGCACTACAGCGTCTGGATGGCCGTCCTCGGCGCCGGCATCGGCATGGTGATGCCCGTGCTGATCCTCGCCGTGCAGAACTCCGTACGGCCCGCCGACCTCGGCACCGCCACCAGCGCCAACAACTACTTCCGGCAGATCGGCGGCAGCGTCGGCGCCGCCGTCTTCGGCACCCTCTTCGCCGACCGGCTGACCGACGCCCTGGCCGACCGGGTCCCCGCCGAGGCGGGCGCCGGGCTGCCCGACGCCGAGGCCATCACCCCCCAGCTCGTCCACTCCCTGCCCCCGGCGCTGCGCGACGCCTACATCGGGGCGTACGCCGACGCCATGCCGCGGATCTTCCTCTACCTGGTGCCGGTGCTCGTCCTCGGACTGCTCATCGCCCTCTTCCTCAAGGAGAAACCACTGGTGTCCCACAACGCCCCCGTCACCGACCCGGAGACCGCGCAGCCCTCCGTCCAGGTCCCGCAGGCCCGATCGCAGCACGCCGCCGGGATCGCCGTCTGCGGCACCGTGCAGCACCCCGACGGCACCGTCGTGCCCCGCGCGGCGCTCACCCTCATCGACGTCGGCGGACAGCAGATCGGCCGGGGCGCCAGCGGCGACGACGGACGCTACGCCCTCGCCACGCCCGGCTCCGGGGCGTACGTCCTGATCGCCGCGGCCGGCGGCCACCAGCCGCAGGCGGTCTCCGTGACCGTCGGCGAACGCCCGGTCGAACTGGACGTGGTCCTCGGCGGCGCCGGGCGCCTGGCCGGCGCGGTGTTCACCGCCGACGGCACCCCGGTGCGCGAGGCGATCGTCACCCTCACCAACGTCCACGGCGAGGTCGTCGCCACCACCCGCAGCGGACGCGAGGGCGGCTACGTCATCACCGAGCTGGTGGCCGGCGAGTACACCCTCGCCGCCAGCGCCCCCGCCTTCCGCCCGGCCGCGCTGCCCGTCAGCGTGCAGGCCGCCCGTGAGACCCGCCAGGACGTCGAACTGGCCGGCGGCGCCGTGCTGCGCGGCACCGTGCGGGCCAGTGGCGGACGGGCGGTGGAGGACGCGCGCGTGACGCTGCTCGACGCGGCGGGCAACGTCGTCGACACCCTGACCACGGGGCCCGACGGCACCTTCCGGTTCATCGACCTGTCGTCCGGCGAGTACACCGTCATCGCCGCCGGATACCCGCCCGTCGCCACCGTCCTCCAGGTGGCCGGCGGCGGCCGCACGGAGCGCGACCTGCAGCTCGGACACGAGGACTGACACGGCCACCGGCGCGCGTCCGCGCGCCGGTGCGTCCGCGCGCCACCAATTCCCCCGTTGCCGCACATGGTCACCGGGCACCGCCGTACGGTGGTGACGGCGACACAGATCTTGCGGAGCCGTGGGCAGAGAGGGCCTGACGCCATGGACCATGGCACCGAGCGGGACACACATCCCGGCCGCCCGGCCGGAGGCGGCGCCGTGCCGCCCGATCCCGTGACCGGCCGTGTCCCGCTGGCCGTCGTCGTGGTGGACCGCGACGGACTGGTCTCCCACTGGAGCCGCGGCGCACGGCGGCTGTTCCGCCTGCCCAAGGAGGAGGCGATCGGGCGGCCCGCACCCGACCTGCTGCCCGTCTCCGGCGTACTTCCCGGAGCCGGCACCGAGGACGACGCGGCGTACGGCGCCTACGCCGACCACGACGGCCTCGGGCCCGGCCTGGAGTCCTCCCTCGACGGGAGGCTGTCCTACCCGGCGGCGGGCCGCGCCCGCCTGACCGTGCCCGCCGAGCGGCGGGTCGACGTCCTCTGGTGGGCGTACCCGCTGGTCGGGCCGGGGCCGGAGCGACTGCTGGTGCTCGCCGCCGACGCGGACGGGCTGCGGCGGGACTACGGCGGCGGCGACGCCCAGGCGGCCACGGTGGAGCGGATCGCGCCCGCCTTCGCGCTGCACACCGACTTCCCCGGCGCCGAGGAACTCGCCCGCCGCCTTCCCGAGATCCTGCCCAGCATGAGCGTCGGCGAGAGTGCCCGCATCGTCGCGCAGGTCCTCGAACTGGGCTACCCCGTGCTGGAGTTCAGCCAGAACGACCGGGTGCCGGTCACCCCCGACTGGGGCGTGCCCCGACGGGCCGAACGCAGGGCGCGCCGCGAGCGGGCCGCCCGCGCGCAGGCCGCCGGCGAACCGGTGCCGGACGACCTGCGCGACGAGGCGGAGGACCTGGAGTACGCCGCCGTACGCGAACGCCTGGAGTTCCTCAACGAGGTCAGCGGCGCGATCGGCACCTCGCTCGACCTCTCGCGGACCATCGTCGAGGTCAGCAGGACGGTCGTCCCGCGCTTCACCGACGTCGCCGGCACCTACCTGCGCGAACAGGTCGTCGCCGGCGAGGGCTTCCCCGACGGCGTGCCGGACACGACGACGATGTGGCACCGGGTCGCCCTGGAGCACACCGACGAACCCGGCCGCTGGGACGACGTCGTACCGGTCGGCGAGGCCATGCCGTTCCCGGCGCACACCCCCTTCTTCCAGTGCATGACCAGCGGCGAACCGGTCCTGGTGCCGCGCATCACCGAGGAGATGGGCCACGCCATCGCCTCGCAGTTCGAGAAGCGGGACATCCGGCCGCTCATCACGGGCCGCTCGATGCTGCTCGTGCCGCTGAAGGCACGCCAGGTCGTCCTCGGCTTCATGATCCTGCTCCGGCACCCGGAGCGGGCCGTCTTCAACGACATGGACCGGGTCACCGGCGCCGAACTGGCCGCCCGCGCGGGGCTCGTGCTCGACAACGCGCGCATGTACACGTACCAGGAGAACGTCGCCGAGACGCTCCAGGACAGCATGCTGCCGCACATCCCCGAGCGCATGGCCGGCTGCGACATCGCCACCCGCTACCTGCCCGGCACCCTCCTCGGCCGCGTCGGCGGCGACTGGTTCGACTCGGTCAAGCTGCCCGGCGCCCGTACCGCCCTCGTCGTCGGCGACGTCATGGGGCACGGTCTCAACTCGGCCGCGATGATGGGCCAGTTGCGCACCGCCGTCCAGACCATGGCCGGCCTCGACCTGCCGCCCGCCCAACTGCTGCGCAACCTCGACGGCCTCGCCCAGCGGCTCGGCGACACCCACCTCGCGACCTGCCTGTACGCCGTCTACGACCCCATCGCCGGGGAACTCCACCTCGCCAACGCCGGGCACATCCCGCCGGTCCTGGTCCGCGCCGAGGACGGCGCCAGCGAGCTGATCGAGCTGCCCACCGGGGCGCCGATCGGCGTCGGAGGGGTGCCCTTCGAGTCGGTACGGGTGCCGGTGGCGCCCGGCGACCGGCTGGTGATGTGCACCGACGGGCTGGTGGAGATGCGGGGCGAGGACATCGGCGTCGGCCTCGCCACCCTGTGCGAGTCCGCCGCCCACCCCGCCGCCTCCATGGACGACGCCTGCGACACCATCATCCGCGCGCTGGGCACCCGCGGCGGCCGCAAGGACGACGTCGCCCTGCTGATGGCACGGCTGGGCGGCATCGAGGCCGACGCGGTCGCCGAGTGGCGCCTCGCCCGCGACCCCTCCGAGGTCGGGCGGGCCCGCGCCGTGGTCCGCGAGCAGCTCCACGACTGGGGCCTGCCGAAGCTGGCCGAGGCCGCCGGGCTGATGGTCAGCGAACTCGTCACCAACGCCGTACGGCACTCCCACGGCCGCCCCGTCGAACTGCGCCTGGTGCGGGCGGACACGCTGCTGTGCGAGGTGGACGACGACGACCACGAACTGCCGGCGCTGAGGACCGCGGGGCCGGACGACGAGACGGGGCGGGGCCTGCGCGTCGTCAGCACCCTCGCCCGCGCGTGGGGCGCGAGCCGCACGAGGACCGGCAAGACCGTCTGGTTCGAACTCACCCTGCCTCGCCGCTGATCGGCGGAGTTCGCACGTCCGGTGAAGGAATGCGCCGGACGCTTGTGGCCGTGCGCGGAGCGCGATACACCGTACGAACCCGTCGCTCTCGACGGGCCGTACGTCGTCGCACCTGGGGAGACGGGCATGAGCGTGACGAGTCGGTACCGGGCAGCCTGGGAGAGCTTCTGGACCGAGGCATCCGGGAGCCAGGGGGCGGTGTTCTGGGACGCGGAGCCGGTGCTGACGGCAGGCCGCCACCTCGCGCACTTCGAGCCCCACCTGACCGACCCCGCCCTGCCGCTGATCGACCTCGGCTGCGGCAACGGCACCCAGACCCGCTACTTCGCCGAACGCTTCGGGCACGTCGTCGGCGCCGACCTCTCGGCCGCCGCCCTCGACCACGCCCGCCGCGCCGACCCCGAGGGCCGGGCGACGTACCGGCAGCTGGACGCCGCCGACAAGGCCGAGGCGGAGACGCTGCACGCCGAGCTGGGCGACGCCAACCTCTATGTGCGCGGCGTCCTGCACCAGTGCGAGCCCGACGACCGGCAGCCCCTCGCCGACGCGCTCGCCGCCCTCCTCGGCGCCCGCGGCCGCGCCTTCCTGGTGGAGCCCGCGCAGGCGGCCCGCACCGTCCTCGCGGACCTGGCCCAGGGCCCCGACGGCCCGCCCGCCAAACTCGCCCCCGTCCTCCGCCACGGCCTCACCCCCGGCGCGGTCCCCGACGAGGCGGTACCGGAGCACCTGCGCACGGCCGGCCTCGCCGTCCTGGCGACCGGCGAACTCCCGCTGATCACCACGGAGTACACGCCGGACGGAGCCCGCATCGAGCTGCCTTCCACGTGGGTGGTGGCGGGAGCCCGGGCGGTGTAGCGGGTCCGGCCGTGGCCGGGAGGCCGGGTCAGCGCAGTCCGGCGAAGAGGTCGTTCTCCGGGACGGCCGAGCCGGTGGTGTCCCGGACGCGTACGAAGGTCTCCGTGCCCATCAGCTCGCCGAACGTCTCCTTGCCCATCCTCAGGAAGAAGATGTTCTCGCCCTGACTGGCGTGCGCGGCCAGCGCGTCGAACTTCTGGTCACTGAACGCGGTCGTGTCCACCCACGTGGTGACCTCGTCGTCGGGCAGGCCGATCTCGGCCAACGCGGCGGCCTCGGCGGGATCCGGCTCCGGCATGCCCTCCTGGTGCTCGCTCATGAGCTCGCCGAAGCGCCGCATCGTCGAGTGGGGCATCGTCGTCCAGTACACCTTCGGAGTCAGCCCGGTCGTCTCCAGCGCCGCCATGGTGATGCGGTGCGCCTGGATGTGGTCGGGGTGGCCGTAGAAGCCGTTCTCGTCGTAGGTGACGACCACGTCGGGCCGGTAGTGCCGCATGAGCTCCGCGAGCCGGGCGGCGCCCTCCTCCACCGGCGTCCGCCAGAAGGAGCCGGGTGCGTCGTTGCTCGGCCAGCCCACCATTCCCGAGTCGGCGTAGTCCAGCGTCTCCAGATCGCTGATCTTGAGGGCCGCGCAGCTGGCCTCGAGTTCCTGACGGCGCATCCGGGCGACGGCCGCCGGATCGTGCCCGGCGTCGCCGGGCTTGACACCTCCCGGTCCGTCACCGCAGCCGCCGTCGGTACAGGTCACCAGAACCGTGCGGATGCCCTCGGCCGCGTACCGCGCGAGGACCCCGCCCGTTCCGGTGGCCTCGTCGTCGGGGTGGGCGTGCACGGCCATGAGCGTCAGGGGCCGGTCGGTCATGAAGCAGTCCTCCTGCGTACGTACGTCTCGTTCCGGGTGCGCGGTGCCCCGGTCTCTCCGCCGGATCCAACCGCGAGGGCCGGTCCGGCTGTTCCCGATCCCGCCGGCCGACCGCGAGACGGCCGGAAGCGGCCGCCCGAGTGGTATGGACCAGTGGCTGTCGTGTAGCCCCTGGCCAGCGTATTCGGCGGCATGTAGCGTCCTCCGCATGAAGATCCTCATCAGCGCCGACATGGAGGGCGCCACCGGCGTCACCTGGCCGGCCGACGTGCTGCCGGGGACGCCGCAGTGGGAGCGGTGCCGGTCGATGTTCACCTCCGACGTGAACGCGGCCGTGCTCGGGTTCCTCGACGGCGGGGCCGACGAGGTGCTGGTCAACGAGGCGCACTGGAGCATGCGCAACCTGCTTCTGGAGCGGCTCGACGAGCGGACCCAGATGCTCACCGGGCGGCACAAGACGCTGTCCATGGTCGAGGGGGTCCAGCACGGGGACGTGGACGGCATCGCGTTCATCGGGTACCACGCGGGCGCCGGCATGGAGGGCGTCCTCGCGCACACCTACCTCGCCAACCAGATCACCGGCGTCTGGCTGAACGACGTACGGGCCAGTGAGGGTCTGCTCAACGCGCACGTCGTCGCCGAGTACGGGGTGCCGGTCGTGCTGGTCACCGGGGACGACGTGGCCTGCGAGGACGCGCTGGGCTACGCGCCGGAGGCGCGGAAGGTCGCGGTGAAGGACCACGTGTCGCGGTACGCGGCCGTGTGCCGTACGCCCGCCAGGACCGCCGCCGACATCCGCGCGGCCGCCAAGGAGGCGACGGCACTCGCGGTGCGGTACGAGCCGGTGCGCGGCGGGCCGTTCACCGTCGCCCTGGAGTTCGACGCCGAGCACCTGGCGGCGGCCGCGACCGTGGTGCCGGGTGTGGCGCAGGTGGGGGAGCGGAAGGTGGCGTACACCCACGACACCATGTTCGAGACGATCAGGACCTTCAAGGCGGTCACCACGATCGTCTCGGCGGCGGTTGAGGAGCAGTATGGCTGAGCACGCGGGGACGGACACGGAGGCGCTGGACGAGGTCGTCCGGTTCACCTCCGAGCTGATCCGGATCGACACCACCAACCGGGGCGGCGGCGACTGCCAGGAGCGGCCGGCCGCGGAGTACGCCGCCGCGCGGCTCGCCGAGGCCGGGATCGAGCCCACCCTGCTGGAGCGCACCAAGGGCCGCACCAATGTCGTGGCCCGCATCGAGGGCACCGACCCGTCGGCCGACGCGCTGCTCGTCCACGGTCACCTGGACGTGGTGCCCGCCGAGGCCGCCGACTGGAGTGTGCACCCCTTCTCCGGCGAGATCCGCGACGGCGTCGTCTGGGGGCGCGGCGCGGTCGACATGAAGAACATGGACGCGATGATCCTCGCCGTCGTGCGCGACTGGGCCCGCGCGGGCGTGCGGCCGCGGCGCGACATCGTGATCGCCTTCACCGCGGACGAGGAGGCCAGCGCCGAGGACGGCTCCGGCTTCCTCGCCGACCGGCACGCCCCGCTGTTCGAGGGCTGCACCGAGGGCGTCAGCGAGTCCGGGGCGTTCACGTTCCACGACGGGGCGGGGCGGCAGTTCTACCCCATCGCCGCCGGTGAGCGGGGGACCGGCTGGCTCAAGCTCACGGCTCGCGGGCGCGCCGGGCACGGCTCCAAGGTGAACAGGGAGAACGCGGTCACCCGGCTCGCCGCCGCCGTCACCCGCATCGGCGACCACGAGTGGCCGCTGCGGCTGACCGCCACCGTGCGCGCCGCCCTGACCGAGATCGCCGCCGTCTACGGCATCGAGGGCGACCTGAGCGACGTCGACGCGCTGCTGGACAAGCTCGGGCCCGCCGCCAAGCTCGTCGAGGCCACCGTCCGCAACAGCAGCAACCCGACCATGCTGGACGCCGGGTACAAGCTGAACGTCATCCCGGGCGAGGCCGTCGCGCACGTCGACGGGCGGTTCCTGCCGGGCGGCGAGGACGAGTTCCGCGACACCCTGGACCGGCTCACCGGGCCGCACGTGGACTGGGAGTTCGCGCACCGCGAGGTCGCCCTCCAGGCGCCGGTGGACTCGCCGACGTACGCCCGGATGCGCGCCGCCGTCGAGGAGTTCGCGCCGGAGGGGCACGTGGTGCCGTACTGCATGTCCGGCGGCACGGACGCCAAGCAGTTCTCGCGGCTCGGCATCACCGGCTACGGCTTCGCGCCGCTGAAGCTGCCCGAGGGCTTCGACTACCAGGCCCTCTTCCACGGCGTGGACGAACGCGTCCCCGTCGAGGCGCTGCACTTCGGCGTCCGGGTCCTGGACCGGTTCCTGCGCACGGCCTAGCGCCGTCCCGACCGAGCGGCTCAAGGAGAAGGAAGTGGGGGAGTCAGTGCGGACTCTTGCGTACGGGGCATGGCCCTCGCCCATCGACGCGGCGCTCGCCGCCGCGCACGACGGGCGCCCCGACGACGTGGGCTTCGTCGGCGACGAGGTGTGGTGGACCGCGCCCCGGCCCACCGAGGGCGGGCGGCGCGCGCTGGTGCGGCGGCACCCCGACGGCACCGAGGAGCCGGTGCTGCCCCCGCCGTGGAACGTGCGCAGCCGCGTCATCGAGTACGGCGGCCGGCCGTGGGCCGCGGTCACCACCGACGCCGGTCCGCTGGTGGTCTTCGTGAACTTCGCCGACCAGCGGCTGTACGCCTACCGGCCGGGCGGTGCCGAGCCGCGTCCGCTGACGCCCGTCTCCCCGGTCGGCGGCGGCCTGCGCTGGGTCGAGCCGCAGGTGCGCCCCGAGCGCGGCGAGGTGTGGTGCGTCCTGGAGGAGTTCACCGGCGACGGGCCCACCGACGTGCGCCGCCTCCCGGTCGCGGTGCCGCTGGACGGTTCGGCCGCCGACGACCGGGACCGGCTCCGCGAACTCACCGGCGCACGGCACCGCTTCGTCACCGGACCCCGCGTCTCGCCCGACGGGCGGCGCGCGGCCTGGCTCGCCTGGGACCACCCGCGCATGCCCTGGGACGGCACCGAGCTGATCGTCGCCGACATCGGCCCCGACGGCACCTTCCGGGACGCCCGGACCGCCGCCGGCGGCCCCGAGGAGTCGGTCACCCAGGTGGACTGGGCCCCGGACGGCGCCCTGCTGTACGCCTCCGACCGCACCGGCTGGTGGAACCTCTACCGCGACGGATCGCCGCTGTGCGCCCGCGACGAGGAGTTCGGCGGGCCGCTGTGGAAACTCGGCCAGCGCTGGTTCGCGCCCCTGGACAGCGGAGTGATCGCCGTCCTGCACGGCCGGGGCGCCGCCGTCCTCGGGATACTGGACCCGGAGACCGGCGAGGTCGTCGACGCGGCCGGCCCCTGGACCGAGTTCGCGCCCGCCCTGGCCGCGCACGGCGAGCGGGTCGCCGGCGTCGGCGCGAGCCCGCACAGCGGCTACGAGGTCGTCGAGCTGGACGCCCGCACCGGCCGCGCCCGCGTGATCGGCTCGCTCCACGAAGACGTCGTGGACCCGGCGTACTACCCCCGGCCGGAGATCCGCACCTTCACGGGCCCGGACGGCCGCGACATCCACGCCCACCTCTATCCGCCGCACCACCCGGGCTGCCGCGCGCCGGAGGGCACGCTGCCGCCGTACGTCATCTGGGCGCACGGCGGTCCCACCACCCGCTCCCCGCTCGTCCTCGACCTGGAGATCGCCTACTTCACCTCCCGCGGCATCGGCGTCGCCGAGGTCAACTACGGCGGCTCCAGCGGGCACGGCCGGGAGTACCGCAACCGGCTGCGCGAGCAGTGGGGCGTGGTCGACGTCGAGGACTGCGCGGCCGTCGCCCTCGCCCTCGCCGAGGAGGGCACCGCCGACCGGCGGCGGCTCGCGGTGCGCGGCGGCAGCGCGGGCGGCTGGACCTCCGCGGCCTCCCTGGCCACCACCGACGTCTACGCCTGCGGCACGGTCATCTACCCCATCCTCGACCTGACCGGCTGGGGCACGGGGGAGACCCACGACTTCGAGTCCCAGTACCTGGAGAGCCTGATCGGCCCGTACGCCGAGGTGCCCGCCCGGTACACCGAACGGTCGCCCGCCGAGCACGCCGACCGCGTCACCGCCCCGTTCCTGCTCCTCCAGGGCCTGGACGACGTGATCTGCCCGCCCGTGCAGTGCGAGCGGTTCCTCGCCCGCATGGCCGGCCGCGGAGTGCCGCACGCCTACCTCACCTTCGAGGGCGAGGGGCACGGTTTCCGCCGGGCGGACACCATGGTGCGCGCCCTGGAGGCCGAACTCTCCCTCTACGCGCAGGTCTTCGGGCTGGAACCGCAGGGCATCCCCGCCCTGGAGCTGACCCGGTGAGCGGGGCGGTGGAACCGACCCGGCCGGACCGGCTCGCCCCCGGCGCCCGGGTGGCCGTCGTCGCGCCCAGCGGGCCGGTGCCCGAGGAGCGGCTCCAGGCGGGCCTGGACGTCCTGCGCGGCTGAGACCTCGGCCCGGTCGTGGCACCGCATCTCCTGGACCGGCACGGCGTCTTCGACTACCTCGCGGGCACCGACACCGACCGGGCCGCCGGCCTCCGGGCCGCCTGGTGCGACCCGTCCGTGGACGCCGTGCTGTGCGCCCGCGGCGGGTACGGCGTCCAGCGCATGGCCGACCTGCTCGACCGGGAGGCGATGCGCGCGGCCGGGCCGAAGGTGTACGCCGGCTTCAGCGACGTCACCGCGCCCAGCCAGGCGCCGAGGATCTGGGACAGGTGTCGGTTTCATTCGCTCAGTCCTGCCAGCCGGGATCCGAAACGGGCGATGAGCGAGGTGCTCCGGGAGTGCCGGCTCTCCTCCCAGCGGTCGGCCACGCCGAAGAGCCGGTACATGCCGTGGACGCCCGTCCACCGCAGCGGCTCGGGTTCCCAGCGCCCGGAGCAGTGGTCGTTCCACGGCAGCCGGGTCAGCGCGGTGTCGCGGTGCTCGGCCCGGTCGAGCAGGGTACGGGCGGCCAGCCGGGTCGCCGTCACACCGTGCCCGGCGTAGCCGCGCGCGACACCGATCCTCGTGGCCCTGTCGAAGGTGATGCCGGCGCACCAGTCGCGCGTGACGCCGATGGAACCGCGCCAGGCGTGCTCGATGGAGAACGGCGTCTCCGGGAAGAACAGGCGGAGCCGCTCGCTGAGCGTGCGTACGGTGCGGGCGTCCACCCGTCCCTCGCCGGGGGTGCCGGAGTTGAAGGCGTACGGCGTGCCGCGGCCGCCGATGGCGATGCGGTCGTCGGCGGTGCGCTGCGCGTAGACGAAGGTGTGCGCCGCGTCGCCCAGGCACTCGCGGCCCTCCCAGCCGATGCGCTGCCAGACGTCCTCGGGCAGCTGATTGGTGACGACCATGGAGGAGTTGACCGGAATGACGTCGCGCGCCCCCAGGCCGCGGGCGTCGCTGTCGATCTGCCCGGAGTAGGCCTCGACACAGGCCAGGACGGTTTTGGCACGCACGGCGCCGCGCGACGTCGTGACGACGCCGGGCGCGATGCGGGTCGCGCGGGTGTCCTCGCAGATCCGCACGCCCTTGGCCCGTACGACGGCCGCCAGGCCGTGGACGAGCTTGGCCGGGTCGATCCGGACGGTGCTGCGGGTGAGCAGGCCGCCCAGGGCCGGCTGGACGGCGATCCGCCTCCTGACGGCCTCCGCGTCGAGCAGCTCCAGGTCCTGCGCGGGGTATCCGTGGGACAGGTCCGCGGCGTAGGCCGTCTCCAGGCGCTTCATCGCCGCGGGCGTGGTGGCCACCCGCAGGTGCCCTCCCCGGTGCTGGTCGGCCTCGATGCCCTCCTGTTCGAGGATGTGCAGGGTGTCGTCGACACACCGGTGCATCTCCTCCTGGAAGGAGACGACGGCCGCGGTTCCGTCCAGTCCCCGCCTGCGCGCGGCCCTGGCGTAGACGGCCCGGTTGCCGGGGATGAGGGGGGAGAGCCAGCCGCCGTTGCGCCCGGAGGCGCCGTAGCCGACCTCCTTGGCCTCGACGACGGTGATCCGCGCCTCGGGGCGTTCCGCGATCGCGTGGTAGGCGGCCCACAGCCCGGTGAGACCACCGCCCACGACGACGAGGTCCTGCTCCTGGCCGGGCAGGTCCGCCGTCGTGCGGTGGGCCTCGCCGCCCAGGTCCGCGGCGGTGCGGGCCGCCGTCATCCAGTGCGAAATCTGACCGTTGCGGTACGGCGTCATGGGCGGGTCCCGGGGGTGAGGTGCTGGGTCGGTGCGTGGCGCGACGGTGCAAAGGCTCAGTAGGTGGGTGGCGCCATGGCCCACAGGACCCGGGCCTCGTCCACGCCCGTGGTCTCGGCGACGCGGTGCGGGTCGCTGCTGCGGTAGTGGACGGAGTCCAGGGCCGACAGCCGGTGCAGCTGGTCGCGGATCCGCACGTCCACCTCGCCGGAGAGGACCAGCAGGATCTCCTCGGAGCTGCCGTGCGTGTAGGGCTCGACGCCGGTGGAACCGCCCGGGGCGAAGTGGCCGAGGAGCACCTCGAGGTGGTCGAAGGACGACGGGGTCAGCTTGATCTTCGAGGCACCCTCGCCGAACGACATGCCGTGGGCGTCGCGGAAGCGCAGTACGGGGTTGGCCGCGGTACCGCCCGCGGCGAAGAGGTCGCCGACGTTGAGTTTGAGGACCTCGCACAGCCGCTGGAGGGTGCGCACGCTGGCGTTGGCCTGGTCCCGTTCGACCTGGGACAGGTAGCCCTCGGTGACTCCGGACCGGTCCGCCACGTCCTTGAGAGTCAGGTGGAGGGCCCTTCTGCGGCGGCGCAGACGTCCGCCGATGCCGGCCGCGGGGCCGGGGTGCTCGGTCGCCATGCCGCGGCAACCTAACAACGGTTTGCCGGCAGCACAATGAATGTTGGCGGGACCGAAGAAATCTTTGCCGGCGCCGGTCCCTCTAGGCTGACCCCATGCCGCACACCCCGTCCCGCCACCTCGCCGAGGGCCCTCGCGTGGGCATACGGCACTTCACCTACGCGGACGCCGCCGAGTTCACCGCCCGGGCCCGGGAGAGCAAGGACCTGCACCATCCCTGGCTCTTCCCGCCGGACAGCCCCCAGGCGTACGACGCCTACGCGTCCCGCCTGATCGAGGACCCCACCAAGGCCGGGTTCCTGATCTGCGAGAAGGACGGGGCGGGCGGTTCCGGCGAGGGCGGGGCCATCGCCGGGTTCGTCAACATCAACAACATCGTCGAGGGCGGCTTCCTCAGCGGCGCCCTCGGCTACGGCGCCTTCGCGCACGCGGCCGGCCGGGGGCTGATGCGCGAGGGGCTGGGCCTCGTGGTGCGGCACGCCTTCGGGCCGATGCGGCTGCACCGGCTGGAGATCAACGTGCAGCCGGGCAACGCCGCCTCCATCGCACTGGCCCGCTCCTGCGGCTTCCACCTGGAGGGCTTCTCACCGAGGATGCTGCACGTGGACGGGGACTGGCGCGACCATCAGCGCTGGGCGATCACCGCCGAGACCGTGACTTCCGGTTGATCTTCATGGTGTCCAGGTCCGTCACCGTCGAGCGCAGCTCACCGAACCCGTAGCCGAGCCCGCGCAGCGTGTCCTCGGCCCGGTCCTCGGCGAGGGCGGCCGCCATCTCGTCGCCGTCCGCCGGGTCCGAGACCACCACGTACCGCATCGAGAAGTGCTTCAGCGGCGACGGCTCGTACGACAGCGACCCCTCCTCGGTGAACCGCATGCTCGTCATCCCGTGGTCACCGGCCTCGGCGAGCAGCCGGGCCCGCGCCTCCTCGGTCAGGCCCTCCCAGGTGCCCCGGACGATCACCCGGTAGGTGTGCCGCTCGCTCACGTGCCACTCCTTCGTACGTACGCCGACCGCCCGACCCTAAGCCCCCGCCCGCACCGCGCCCCAAGGAATTAAACGTGAGTCACGTCGCGTGACGGCGACCGGCTCCGACCCTGTTCACCGTGGCGGGGAGCGGCTTCCATGGGGAACCGTGACGACGATCCGACGTGAGGTACTGACCCTGCCCGCCGCGCCGCAGGGCCCGGACAATCCCCTGCCGCCGCTGCGCCCCCTGGACGAGGCGCACCGCATCGACGACCGGGACCGGGCCGGCCTGCCGCGCGACATGGCCCGACAGGTCGACTACGAGCCGCTGCGCAGCCTGCTGCCCGTCATGGTCCGGGACGGTTACGGACGCGACCGCGAGCCGCGGGAACTGGACGCGCTGGTCATCGAGAACGACCGGCTGCGCGCCACCGTGCTGCCCGCGCTCGGCGGCCGGATCGCCTCCCTGCGCCACAAGCCGACCGACCGCGAACTCCTCTACGTCAACCCCGTCCTCCAGCCCGCCAACTTCGCCCTCAACGGCGCCTGGTTCTCCGGCGGCATCGAGTGGAACATCGGCGCCACCGGACACACCACCCTCTCCTGCTCCCCCGTGCACGCCGCCCGCGTGCCCGCCCCGGACGGCGGGGAGATGCTGCGCCTGTGGGAGTGGGAGCGGCTGCGCGACCTGCCCTTCCAGGTCGACCTGTGGCTCCCGGAGGGCTCGGACTTCCTGTACGTGGGCGTCCGCGTCCGCAACCCGCACGAGCGCCCCGTGCCGACCTACTGGTGGTCCAACATCGCCGTGCCCGAGGACCGCCGGGTCCTCGCCCCCGCCGACGAGGCGTACCACTTCGGCTACGAGCGGCGGCTGCGCCGCGTGCCCGTCCCGGAGTACGACGGCACCGACCGGACGTACCCCCTGAACAGCACCTACGCCGCCGACTACTTCTACGACGTGCCGGACGGCCGGCGCCGCTGGATCGCCGCGCTCGACGAGCACGGCCACGGGCTGGCGCAGACCTCCACCGACGTACTGCGCGGCCGGAAGCTGTTCGTGTGGGGCACCGGACCCGGCGGGCGCCGCTGGCAGGAGTGGCTCACCGAGCCCGGCACCGGCGGCTACTGCGAGATCCAGGCCGGCCTCGCCCGCACCCAGCTGGAGCACGTCAGGCTGGACGCGGAGAGCGAGGTGTCCTGGCTGGAGGCGTACGGGCCGCTCGAAGCCACGCCCGACGGCGACTGGCACACCGTGCTGCGCGGCGCGGAGGAGCGGCTGGAGAGCGCCCTGCCGCGGGCCGGCGTCGACGCCGCGTACGAGGTCTGGCGGGCGCACGCCGACACCGAGCCCGGCGAGCGGCTGGCCACCGGCTCGGGCTGGGGCGCGCTGGAAGCGCTGCGCGCGGGATGGAAGCTGCCCGGCACCCCGTTCGGCGAGGACACCCTCGGCGAGGAGCAGGAACCGTGGCTCCACCTGCTGCGCACCGGGACCCTCCCCGAGACCGGACACCGCGAGCCGCCCGGCTCCACCCTGGTCGCCCGGCCCTGGCGGGACATGCTGGAGACCACCGCCGCCACCCCGCTCGCCGAGTACCACCTGGGGGTCGCCCAGTGGCACGCCGACGACCGGGCCCAGGCGGTCCGCAGCTGGGAGCGCGGCCTCAAGGGCGCCGCCGACCGCTGGCCGTTGCTGCGCTGCCTCGCCGCCGCCGACCAGGCGGACGGGCACGCCGAGCGGGCCGCCGACCAGTACGCGGAGGCCTTCGACGACCTGTGCGCGCGCCGGCCGGATCCCGGGCGAGCTTCGGACGCGGACGCCCCGGACCGGGACGGACGGTGGACGGCCGTCGCCGCCGCCCTCGGCCGCGAGGCCATCGGCGCGCTGCTCGCGGTCGGACGCACCGCCGACGCCCGCGCCGTGTGGGAGCGGCTGGACCCCGCGACCCGGACCCGCGGCCGGTTCCGGCTGGCCGAGGGGGAGTTGCTGGCCGCCGAGGGCCGGCACGAGGAGGCGCGGGCCGTCTTCGACGAGGGTTTCGAGGTCGCCGACCTGCGGGAGGGCGACGAGAGCATCGGAGCGCTGTGGGCGCGGCTCGGCGACGAACCGCTCCCGGCCCGGCACGACTTCCGGATGCGGCCGGACGCGGGGTGAGCCCGCCCGGTCCTGGGCTACGCCCGCCGGTCCACGTACTCGTAGATCGCGCCGTCCGGATGCCGGGCGATCAGGTTGCGGCCCCCGGGCGTCGGGACCGGGCCGGCGATGACGTCGCCCCCCAGCGAGGTGAGGATCCGCTGGGTCTCCTCGACGTCCGTCACCGCGATCGTCGCCGCCACCTTGCGCAACACCTCGAGCTGGGACTCGGGCCCGCTCATCAGCAGGAAGCAGCCGACCGCGGCGACCTCGACCCCGCCGCGCTCGGAACGCATGGCCCGGCCGCCGGCCAGACCCTCGTAGAAGGGGATCGCCTTGTCCAGGTCGTCGACGTAGACGCGCAGTGTGGCTCCCAGAATGTCCATGGGACGAGCCTAGTTGGCGGCGGGTGGGCCCGACTCGCGCCCCGGCCATGGAAGTTCCGCGGCCGGGTACCCGCAAGGCATGAACCGCATGGACCGCATGGAACACTTGGAACACCTGGACAAGCATCTGGTCGACGAACTGGCACAGGTGGCACGCGAGACCGTGCGCGACGAGCTGCGCGAACAGACCCGCAAGCAGCGCCGCAGGGCCACGCTGTACGCCGCGTCCGGTGCCGCCGCGCTGTACGCGGGCGCGGCCCTCGCGCTCGCCGTGGGCCTGGCGCTCGCCGTGGGACTGCCCGACTGGGCCGCCGCGCTGATCACGGCCGTCCTCCTGGGCGTCGCCGCGTACCTGCTGCGCGGTGCGGCCCGGCCCCACCCGTCGGGTCCGGGATCCGGCCACGGCGCCGGCGCTGAAGCGCCGCCCGTGCCGCCGGCCGCGCCCGAGGTGCCGCCGATGCCGCCGGTCGCGCCCACCGCCCCGGCGGGCACCCCTGCACCGGGTGGTACGGGACCGGCCGCGCCGCGCCGGGACGGCACCGACGCCGAGGGCCCGCGCGAGCGCGGCTGAGCCGCCGGACGCGGACACAGCGCCGGAAACCGGCCCGCTCGCGACGTTTGGGTGCCCTGGTCAAGGGGACGCGGAAGGCTCACGAGGTACGCGACAGCCCGGAGGCGAACCGTGAGCCGACCCCGCATCGTGATCGTCGGTGCCGGTTTCGCCGGGTACCGGACGGCCCGCACCCTGTCCCGGCTCACCCGGCACCAGGCCGACATCACCCTGCTCAACCCGACCGACTACTTCCTCTACCTGCCGCTGCTGCCGCAGGTCGCCGCCGGAATCCTGGAGCCGCGCCGCGTCACCGTGTCCCTCTCGGGCTCGCTGCCGCACGTCCGGCTGGTGCTGGGCGAGGCCGACGGCATCGACCTCGACGAGCACACCGTGCACTACACCGGGCCCGAGGGCGGCGAGGGCACCCTGCCCTTCGACCGGCTGGTGCTCGCCGCGGGCAGTGTCAACAAGCTGCTGCCCGTCCCGGGCGTCGCCGAGCACGCCCACGGCTTCCGGGGGCTGCCGGAGGCGCTGTACCTGCGCGACCACGTGACGCGCCAGGTGGAGCTGGCCGCCGCGGCCGACGACCGCGAGGAGTGCGCCGCGCGGTGCACCTTCGTCGTGGTCGGCGCCGGATACACCGGCACCGAGGTCGCCGCGCACGGCGCGATGTACACCGACGCACAGGTCCGCAAGCACCCCATGCGCACCGGTATGCGGCCCCGCTGGATGCTGCTGGACGTGGCGCCCCGGGTGCTGCCCGAGATGGACGAACGGCTCTCCCGCACCGCCGACCAGGTACTGCGGCAGCGGGGCGTCGACGTGCGGATGGGGACCTCGGTGAAGGAGGCCACGCACGACGGCGTGGTGCTGACCGACGGTACGAGCGTCGACACGCGCACGCTCGTGTGGTGCGTCGGCGTGCGGCCGGACCCGCTGGTCGAGTCCCTGGGGCTGCCCGTGGAACGCGGCCGGCTGCTCGTCGACCCGCATCTCCAGGTGCCGGGCCGCCCCGAGTTGTTCGCCTGCGGAGACGCGGCCGCGGTGCCCGACCTGACGCAGCCCGGCCAGTTCACGCCGATGACCGCGCAGCACGCCTGGCGGCACGGCAAGGTGTGCGCCCAGAACGTCGCCGCGTCGCTCGGCATCGGCGAGCGGCGGCCCTACCGCCACCGTGACCTGGGGTTCGTCGTGGACCTCGGCGGGGCCAAGGCCGCCGCCAACCCCCTCGGTCTGCCGATGTCCGGCCCGGCGGCGGGCGCGGTCACCCGCGGCTACCACCTCGCGGCGATGCCGGGCAACCGCGTCCGGGTGGCCGCGGACTGGCTGCTGGACGCGGTACTGCCCCGCCAGGCGGTGCAGCTGGGCCTCGTCCGCTCCTGGTCGGTACCGCTTGAGTCGTCGTCACCGGAGGTGGCCAGGGTGGCCGGGCGCCCGGAACGGGACGCCGAGCAGACGGCGACGACCGGGACGACCGGGAAGGACTCCCGCGCCGAGCCCGCGAAGAGCACGCCGGGCGGTGAGCGCGAGAAGAGCCGGCCCGGCGGTGAGGCGGCGAAGAACCAGCCGGGCGGTGAGCGCGCCAAGAACCAGCCCGGTGGTGAGCCTGCCAAGAACCAGCCGGGTGGGGAGCCCGCGAAGAACCAGCCGCATCCGCCCCGCGCCTCCGGTAAGCCGCGCCGGGCCGGAGAAGGCGGCGGTACGGGTCCCGCCCGGGGTTCCGGCAAGGCGCGCAAGACGTCCCGGGCGTCCGGCGGAGGCCGGGCCGCCGCCCCGTCCGGACCGACCCGGGCCGCGGGTCCGCCCGCCGACCCCGGCCCCGAACCC
>NZ_QHJH01000003.1 GCF_003947455.1 Streptomyces sp. WAC 04229
GTGATGTGGGTGCGTGTCGGGGGTGGGGGACGGTTGTCGCAGGAATGGGTGGACGCAGCGGAAAGAGTGGTCACCGGGTAGCAGTGCGGGATGGTCACCCCGCCCGGACGCCCCACCCCCTCCCCCTTCGAGGCGGCGGCGCTGTCCGCCTTCGTGGACCGCCTGCCGGGCGGGTCCTGCGCGCTGGACCTGCACGGGCGCGTCACCTTCGTCAGCCCGGGCGCGGCCGTACTGCTCGGCGTCGACCGGGCCGGGCTGGTGGGCGCCCTGCCGTGGGAGGCGCTGCCCTGGATGGACGTCCCGCACGTCGAGGACCGCTACCGGGCCGCGCTGGTCAGCCGCCGTCCACAGGCCTTCACCGTGCTGCGGCCGCCGGACACCTGGCTGGCCTTCGAGCTGTACCCGGACGCCACCGGGCTCAGCGTCCGCATCGCCCCGGGCGCACCGGGCGAGGAGGGGCCCGAGGCCCGGTCGGTGCCGGCCGCGGGACCCAGCCGCGCCACCGTGCTCTACCACCTGATGCACCTGGCCTCCACCCTGACCGAGGCCGTGGCCGTGCAGGACGTGGTCGAGCAGACCGCGGACCAGTTGCTTCCGGCGCTCGGCGCCCAGGCCATGGTGGTGATGGCCCCGGAGGACGGCCGGCTGAGGATCGTCGGCCAGCGCGGATTCCGCGCCGAGCTCCTGGAGGAGTACGACGCCGTCCCTCTCGACTCGGCGATTCCCGGTGTCGACGTCATGGCCACCGGTGTCCCGGGGTTCTGGACGACCTTCGACGAACTCCGCGAGGCCTACCCGGCCACCGTGCACGAGGACGGCATGGCCGCGTGGGCGGTACTGCCGCTGATCGCGTCCGGCCGCCCCATCGGGTCCCTGCTCCTCGCCTATGCGCGGCCGCACGTCTTCCCGCCCGGTGAGCGGGCCGCGCTCACCTCGCTCGCGGGGCTGGTCGGCCAGGCCCTGGAGCGCGCCCGTCTCTACGACGCCAAGCACCACCTCGCCCACCGCCTCCAGTCCGCCCTGCTGCCGCACACCCTGCCCACCGTGCCGCGGCTGAACGTCGCCGCCCGCTACCTCCCGGCCGCCAGTGGCCTGGGGGTAGGCGGCGACTTCTACGACCTCATCCGCCTCGACGAGCACACGGCGGGCGCCACCATCGGCGACGTGCAGGGCCACAACGTGGACGCCGCCGCGCTCATGGGGCAGGTCCGCACGGCCGTGCACGCCCACGCCACCGCCGGGGCGCCCCCCGACGACGTACTGGCCCGCACCAACCGGCTGCTCACCGACCTGGATCCCGGCCTGTTCACCAGCTGCGCCTACGTTCATCTCGACCTCGCCACGCACCGCGCCTGCGTGGCTCTGGCCGGTCACCCGCCGCCCCTGATACGCCACGCCGACGGGCGCATGGAGCCCCTGCGGGCGCCTCCCGGCCTGCTGCTCGGCATCGAGCCGGACACCCCCTACTCGTCGCTGGAGTTCCCGCTCCCGCCGGGGAGCGTGCTCGCGCTCTACACGGACGGGCTCGTCGAGGCTCCCGGGGTCGACCTCGACGACGCGATAGCCGCCCTCGCCGGGCTCCTCGAGGCCGGTGACCCGGCCGACCTCGACGAGATGGCCGACATCCTCATACGGCACGCGCCGGCCCCCGAGGACGACATCGCGCTGCTCCTGATCAGTCCCCGTGCCTGAGAGGAGGGCACTCGTGGAGCGGGTGGCACGTTCGCACAGGTAAGAAGGACGGACACCGGTCGACTCGGGCCGGCAGCGGAGGAGAAGACCCTTCATGAAACACCAGAAGGTGCGCGACCTGATGAGCGACGCCGTGATCCGCGTCCAGCACGGCACACCGTTCAAGGAGATCGCCCACCTGCTGCTGGAGTACGACATCACGGCCGTCCCGGTGGTCGACGACGAGAACCGCCCGGTGGGGGTGGTGTCGGAGGCGGACCTCCTCCAGAAGATGTGGGGCTCGGAACCCGACGGTCCCCCCGGGTACGAGGAGTGGTCCCGGGCGGCGGGACCCAAGGCGTCCGCCACCGACGCGGCGGGTCTGATGACCTCTCCGCCGCTGTGTGCGCAGGAGGACTGGAGCGTCGTCGACGCCGCCCGGCTGATGGCGCGGCACGGCATCAAGCGGCTGCTGGTCGTCGACGGCGACGGCCGGCTGATCGGCGTGGTCAGCAGGAGTGACCTGCTGCGGGTCTTCCTGCGCGCGGACCGGGCCATCCGTACCGAGATCATCGAGGAGGCCCTGGTCAAGGCGCTCGGCCTGGCCCCGTCGTCGGTGCAGGTGGACGTGGTCCACGGGCATGTGGTGCTCAGCGGCCGACTGCCGGGCCATGTGTCCGCGCCTGCGCTGGAGGAGCACTGCAGGAGCGTCGACGGCGTCGTCGCCGTGGAGTTCCGGTCGGCCGGGGAGGCCAATGCCGAGGGGACCCCCTCCGCGGGCTCCTGAGCGGACGTCCGGGACCTGGCAGCCCGAGATCCCCCTGACAGTGTTCGAATTCTTGATGTGCCATCAGGTACCGGCGCCGTAGGGTCGCCCCATGCCCACAGAGCGACCCACACCGCCCTCCCCCTCACTGCGCGAGCGGCGCCGTGCCGCGGCGGCCCGGGAGATCCTGGACGCCGCCGAGGAACACATCGGCCTGCACGGACCCGCCGCCCTGTCCCTACGGGCGGTCGCCCGCAGTCTCGGGATGACGGTGCAGGCGCTCTACCACTACTTCCCGAACCGGGACGCCCTCGTGACGGCCCTCGTCGCCAAGGCCTACGACGATCTGGCCGACGCGTTGCAGGCAGCCGCCGACGGCGAAGCCGGGGACCCGTCCACCCCGCGCCTGCTGCTGGTGACGCGGACGTACCGCGACTGGGGCGTCGCCCATCCCGAGCGGTTCCAGCTCCTCTACGGGACGCCGCTCAGGTACTACGCCGCACCGGCCGAGGGACCGACCACCCAGGCCGTCCGCCGCATGGGCGCGATCTTCCAGCGCGAGCTGTTCGACGGCTTCACCACGGCGCAGCTGGCCGCGGCCGAGGTCCCGCCGCTCTCGTCCCCGTTTAAGGAGCGGCTGGCCCTCCTCCCCGCGAACGCCCAGGGGAGTCTGCCGCCCGCCGCGACGTCGCTCTTCCTGAGCGCGTGGGGCCACCTGCACGGCCTGGTCGTCCTGGAGGTGTTCGGGCACACCGGCTTCCTCGGCGGGCATCAGGCCGAGGTCTTCGAATCCTCGGTGCGGATGATGATCGAGGACATTCACCGGCGGATACCCGCCGCGTGACCACGTGGGCGCGCGGCCTTCACGGGCGGTCACCGCGTCGCTCGGGGACGGGTCGCGGGGCGGCGAGGGCGGGGATCTCGGGGTGGTCTCGCAGCGCGGCGATGACCGCGCCGACCGCCGCGCGCCGGGGGGTGCCCCGGCGTACCACGACGACGACGTTGCGGTGCACCGCCGGGCTGAGCCGCCGGGTGAGGACGGCGTGTTCCGGCGTGACGGCCAGGGCGGGCAGCAGGGCGATCGATCCCGTCGTCTCGACGTGCCGCAGCAGCATCAGGTAGTTGCCGAAGCGGCAGGCCACCCGGGGTTCGAACCCCGCCTCCCGGCACAGCCGCAGGGTCAGGTCCGCCATGTACGACTGGGGCCGGTCGCACGCCCAGGTCTCCTCCTCGCAGGCCGCGAGGTTCACCGCCGCGCGGGAGGCCAGCGGGTGGCCCACGGGCAGGACCAGCACGACCGGGTCGCTGCCCAGCGAGACGATGTCGAGGTCCGCGCCCCAGGAGAGGCCGGTGTAGTCGGTGGTGGTGACGATGACGTCGGCCTCGCCCGAGCGCAGTGCGGGGCCGCTCTCGTGCGGCTCCATCTCGACCAGCTCGACGTGCAGGTGCGGGTGCGTGGTGGCCAGGCGGGTCGCCGCCGGGACCGCGAGGCTGTAGATCGCGCTCTGGAACACGCCGAGCCGGACGGTGCCGATCGGCTCGTCGTTCAGAGCCCGCAGTTCCGCCTCGGCCTCGGCCATCCGGTCGAGGATCTCCCGGCCCCGGCGGGCCAGCAGGAGCCCGGCCGGTGTGAGCCGCACCCGCCGCCCGGTCCGCTCGATCAGCCGGCACCGGGTCTCCGTCTCCAGCACCGCCAGCTGCTGGGAGACCGTCGACGCGCTCAGATGCAGTGTGTCGGCGACCGCGCGGACGGTACCGAGCGTGTCCAGCAGGCCGAGGAGATGGAGCCGTCCCGAGTTGAGCACGCCGCGATTGTACGGCGATGGCGTACAGCAGCGTCGAAACTGTGCGATGGACACGCGCAGCGGTGCGTCCCTACCGTCGGCCGCATGCCTTCCGAGACTCCCGGCACCGATCCGGGGCGCCACCTCATCCGCTACTCCGGCCACGCACCGTTCTCGCCGGAGGTCGTCGTCCGGGCCGCGGGCACCTCCGTCTTCACGGAGAGCGGCCGTGAACTGCTCGACTTCACCTCGGGTCAGATGAGTGCCATCCTCGGCCACTCCCACCCGGCGATCGTCTCGACCGTGCGCGAGCAGGTCGCCCACCTCGACCACCTGCACAGCGGCATGCTCAGCCCGCCGGTCGTCGAGCTGGCCCGGCGGCTGGCGGGCACGCTGCCCGAGCCGTTGGACAAGGCGCTGCTCCTGACCACCGGGGCGGAGGCGAACGAGGCCGCCGTGCGGATGGCGAAGCTGGTCACCGGGCGGCACGAGATCGTCTCGTTCGCCCGGTCCTGGCACGGCATGACCCAGGCCGCCGCGAACGCCACCTACAGCGCCGGGCGCAAGGGCTACGGCCCCGCGGCACCCGGCAACTTCGCGCTGCCGGTGCCGGACCGCCACCGCCCCTCCGTCGTAGGCGCGGACGGCGAGCTGGACTGGCGCCGCCAGCTCGACCTGGGCTTCGAGATGATCGACGCCCAGTCGGTCGGGAGTCTCGCGGCGTGCCTGGTCGAGCCGATCCTCTCCTCGGGCGGCGTCGTCGAACTCCCGCCGGGCTATCTCGCCGCGCTGGCGGAGAAGTGCCGGGAGCGCGGCATGCTGCTGATCCTGGACGAGGCCCAGACCGGGCTGTGCCGCACCGGCGACTGGTACGCCTTCCAGCACGACGGCGTGGTGCCGGACATCCTGACGCTGTCCAAGACGCTCGGCGCGGGACTGCCGCTGGCCGCCGTGCTGACCGGCGCGGAGATCGAGCGGCGGGCGCACGAGCGCGGATTCCTGTTCTTCACCACCCACGTCAACGACCCGTTGCCGGCCGCCGTCGGCAACACCGTCCTCGACATCCTGGTGCGCGACCGGCTCGACGAGCGTGCGCGGCGGCTCGGCGGCGTACTACGGGACGGCCTCGACCGGCTCGCCGAGCGGCACAAGGTGGTCGGCGACGTCCGCGGCCGGGGGCTGCTGCTCGGCATGGAACTGGTCGGGGACGACGTGCTCGGTGAGGGCGGAGCCGACCGGCTGGGCGCCGCCGTCACCCGGCGCTGCTACGAGCTGGGGCTGCACATGAACATCGTCCAACTCCCGGGCATGGGCGGGATCTTCCGCATCGCGCCGCCGCTGACGGCGAGCGACGGGGAGATCGCCCGCGGGGTGGCCGTCCTCGACGAGGCGCTCACCGACGCCGCCCGCGACCTCTGAGGCGACGCGTGCGGCCCCGGTGCCCGGACGTCCGGGCACCGGGGCCGCACGCGTGATGCGCGGGGCGCGCGGGGTCAGACCCCGGCCGTCTCCGGCTCGCGCGCGGGCTCCGCGGGCGGCGGTGTGTCGCCCAGCTCCTTGTGCAGCTTCTCGCCCTCCACGTCGACGTTCGGCAGGAGGCGGTCCAGCCACTTGGGCAGCCACCACGCCTTGGTGCCGAGCAGGGCGAGCACCGCGGGCACGATGGCCATGCGGACCACGAAGGCGTCGAAGAGCACGGCGACGGCGAGGCCGAAGCCCATCATCTTGATCATGTCGTCGTTCTCCATGATGAAGCCGGAGAAGACGCTGATCATGATGATCGCGGCCGCCGCGACCACCCGGCCGCCGTGGGTGAAGCCGGTGGTGACGGAGTCGGCGGCGGACGATCCGTGGACGTACGCCTCCCGCATGCGGGTCACGAGGAAGACCTCGTAGTCCATGGCGAGTCCGAAGACCACGCCGATCATGAAGATGGGCATCATCGACATGATCGGGCCGGGCTGGTCCACCCCGAAGACGTCCGCGAGCCAGCCCCACTGGAAGACAGCGACCACCGCGCCGAGCGCCGCGGCGACCGACAGCAGGAAGCCCAGGGCGGCCTTGAGCGGGACGAGGACCGAGCGGAACACCAGCATCAGCAGCAGGAAGGCGAGTCCGACGACCAGCGCCAGGTACGGGATCAGCGCGTCGTCCAGGGTCTGGGAGAAGTCGATCGTCATCGCGGTCGCGCCGGTGACGAGCATGATGCCGCCGGTGTCGGCCTCGATGTCGCCGGAGAGCGAGCGGATGTCCCGGACCAGCGATTCGGTGGCGGCGTCGCTCGGACCGGTCTTGGGCACCACGGTGAGGACGGCGGTGTCGCCCTGCTCGTTGAACCTGGCCGGAGTGACGGCAGCTGCCTCGCCGAGGCCGGTGATCCGTTCGCGGACGCTGTCGACGGCGGCCTGCGGGTCGTCGGCCTCCCTGGCGTCGTAGGTCACCATCAACGGACCGTTGAATCCGGCACCGAAGGAGTCGGACAGCATGTCGTAGGCCTTGCGCTGCGTGGTGTCCGGTGCCGAGCTGCCCTCGTCGGGCAGGCCCAGCTCCATGCCGGCGGCCGGCACGGCGATCACGCCGAGGCCGAGGACCGCGGTCAGCAGCACGGTCACCGGACGCCGCAGCACGAACCGGGCCCAGCGGGTGCCGAGCTTGGGCTTGGCGGGGGCGGTCCGCTCCGTGGCGGCCGCCTTGCGGTCCTTGCGGCTGAGCGCCTTGCGGCCGGCGAAGCCGAGCAGCGCCGGGGTGAGGGTGAGCGCGATCAGTACGGCGATGCCGACGGTGCCGGCGGCGGCCAGGCCCATCTTCGTGAGGATCGGGATGTTGACCACCGCGAGGCCGGCCAGGGCCACGACGACGGTGAGTCCGGCGAAGACCACGGCGGAACCCGCGGTGCCGACGGCGCGTCCCGCGGCGTCCTCGGGGGTGCGGCCCTCGGCGATCTCCGCGCGGTAGCGGGAGACGATGAACAGGGCGTAGTCGATGGCGACCGCGAGGCCGATCATCATGGCCAGGGTGGAGGTGGTGGCGGAGAGTTCCAGCGTGCTGCCGAGCGCTCCGATGGCGGAGATGCCGATCCCGACCCCGATGATCGCCGAGAGCAGCGGCATGCCGGCCGCGACCAGTGAGCCGAAGGTCAGCAGGAGCACGACCGCGGCGACGCCGATGCCGATCAGTTCGGCGGTGCCGCCCATCTCCTGCTCGGCCATGACCGCGTCGCCGCCGGTCTCGACGGTGAACCCGCCCTCGCGCGCGTCGTCGGTGGCGTTGGTGAGCGCGTCCCGGGCCTCGTCGGTCAGCTCCATGGCGTTGACCTTGTAGGTCACGGAGGCGTACGCCGTGGTGCCGTCCTCGCTGACGGCGTTCGCCTTGAACGGGTCGTCGACCGAGGCGACCTGCGGGCCGTCCCCGAGAGCGGTGACCAGTTCCTCGACCTGGGCCTTGCCGGCCGGGCCGGATATCTTCTCGCCGTCGGGGGCGCGGATCACGACCCGGGCGGTGGCGCCCTCGGCACTGGCGGCCGGGAACTGCTCGTCGAGCAGGTCGAACGCCTTCTGCGACTCGGTGCCGGGCATGGAGAAGGAGTCTTCGGGCGGGGCGGGCGCGGTGGACGCCGCGACACCGGCGCCCACGAGTATGGCCACCCACAGCAGGGCGACGAGGCCGCGGCGCCGGAACGCCCTTCGGCCGAGTCGATAGAGAAACGTAGCCACCTGAGACCAATCCGTCGGGTTACGAGCAGGACGAAGACCCGGCACATGGGGGGAAGGCCGAGGCGCTGACCGGGGTACTCATCCATGCTCGCCCGTGGATTTTCGGAATTGATCCGACCCTGGGGCTGGACCGGCGTACTGCGGCGGGTGTAGTGCTCCGCCGTTCTCCTCTCCCCCGGGTGTAGATCGCGGTGATCCGTGTACGCCGCATTCCGTTGCCGCGGGCAGCCGAAGTCCGTGACCATCGAGGTGGCGGCGGCGGTTGACCTTGACCTCGGGGGAGGCGGCCACAGCACCGGTGGGGCCGGAGCGCGGCACCGGCCGCCCGCCGCTCAGTGCGGTGCCGCGCCGACGCGGACCCGGTCGCCGTCCCCGTCGGAGAGGAAGGCCGCCAGGGCCCGTCCCTCCTCGGCGACCTCCGCGCGGTCCGTCCGGGAGAGGCGGCGCAGCGGGGTGACGCCCACCGTGCCGTCCTCGACGGTCCAGGTCGCCGAGACCCGGCCGTCGACCAGGACGACGCGGGCTCCGGCGACGGACAGGCCCCGGTGCTCGTCGTCGATGATCCGGCTCCGGTCCTGGTAGCCGAGGATCACGTTGTCGAACGCCGGCAGGAACCGCACCGGGGCGGGGGTGCCTGGATCGGGGCGCGGGGCATCGGGGAGGTCCAGCAGCTCCCGGCCCCGTTCGTCGCGGAAGGCCACCAGCTCCCCGCGTACGGCGGCGACCGCGGCCGGCAGTCCGGCGAGGCCGCACCAGGCGCGCAGGTCCGCCGAGGCGGCGGGGCCGAATGCGGCGAGGTAGCGCCGTACCAGCGTCTCCCCGACCGGGTCGGTGCCCGGCGGGGCCGGCGGGTCGGCGTCACGGCCCAGCCAGGCGGTGAACGGGGCGTTGCGCACGCCCGCCCGGGTGCGCCACAGTCCCCGCGGGGGCAGCTGCACCATCGGGATCAGCGCGGCGACCAGCATCTCCCCCAGGGCCCGGGGTCCCGGTTCCGGCCAGCGGTCGGCGAGCGCCCGCGCCAGGTCACCCATCGAACGGGGCTCGCCGTCGGACATCACGGCCCGCCCCGCCGCCGCCAGCTCGGCCAGGTCGACCCCTTCGAGTTCGCGGCGGTAGGTGCCGAGGACTCGGCCGCGCAGCATGGCGTCGTGGCGGGGCCGCCAGGCAAGGGCGTCCTCGGCGGTGACGAGGTGGACGGTGCGCCGCATGAGGTGGGTGCGCACCACCCGACGCCCGGTCAGCAGGTCGGAGAGCACCGCGGGCCGGAAGCCCCGCAGTCGCGACCAGAGCCCCACGAACGGTTCCTGCGGCTCCTGCGCCTGGAGGCCGCCGAGGTGCGCGACGGTGTCCAGGACCGGGGCGTCCGCACGGTCGAGCAGCAGTTGCCTGGCGAGGGTCGCGCGGCCCAGTGCCCGGGCGTCGAGCACGCTCACGCCTGGTACTCGCCCACGACGTCCAGGACCCAGGTGACGCCGAAGCGGTCGCGCAGCATGCCGTAGAGCGGCGCCCACTCGGCGGGGGCCAGGGGCCGCAGCACGGTCGCGCCCTCGGCCAGCTTCTCCCAGTACGCGCCGATCTCGTCGGCACCGTCGGGGCCGTCGCCCCGGAGCGAGACGAAGAAGGCGTTCTCGCCCCGGTTCCACGGCAGGCCGGAGGGCACGTCGTAGGCCATCACGCACGGGCCGTCGGCGGTGGACACCTGGCCCCACATCACCTGGTCCGCCTCGGCGGGGTCCTGGACGCTCCCGGCGTCCTTGTACGTCACCACGGCCATGTCGCCGCGGAACGCGGAGGCGTAGAAGGTGAGGGCCTCACGGGCGTCACCCCGGAAGTTGAGGTGGGTCACTGCTCTGACGGACACGATGGGCTCCTCGCCTGTCGCGGACACGGTCGGACACCCCACGCCGGTGGGCCGCCCAGGGGCCCGTTCGGACCCCGTGCCTCCCACTCTGAAGAACATAGCGGTCAGGTTGTGGCCGCTACCTGCGGCAGCATGGCGGACATGCAGAAGACCTCGGCCCGGCTGCTCTCACTGCTCTCGCTGCTCCAGGCGCGCCGGGACTGGCCGGGCGCGCTGCTGGCGGAGCGGCTGGACATCAGCCCGCGCACCCTGCGCCGCGACGTGGACCGGCTCCGTGAGCTGGGCTACCCCGTCAGGGCGGTCAAGGGCCCCGACGGCGGCTACCGGCTGGACGCCGGCACGCATCTGCCTCCGCTGCTGTTCGACGACGAACAGGCGGTCGCGCTCGTCGTCGCCCTGCGCACCGCCGCCGTCACAGGGGCCGGCATCGAGGAGGGTGCGGCACGCGCCCTGAACACCCTGCGCCAGATCATGCCCGAGCGGTTGCGGCACCGGATCGACGCCTTCGAGGTCACGGCCGTCGAGCGGTCCGCGACCGGGCCGGATCCCCGGGCGGGCACCGGGGTCCTGCTCGCGATCGGCGCCGCCGTGCGGGCCCGGGAGGTGCTGCGCTTCGACCACACCCCGGCGTACCCGGCCCACCCCGCGGACGCCGAGGACGCCTTGGTGCCGCCGCGCCGGGTGGAGCCCCACCACCTCGTCGTCCGCGGTGGCCGCTGGTACCTGGTCGCCTGGGACCTCGACCGGGAGGACTGGCGCGTCTTCCGTGCCGACCGGATCACCCCGCGGACGCCCACCGGTCCCCGCTTCACACCGAGGCGCCTGCCCGGCGACGACGTGGCCGCGTTCCTGACGGGCAGATTCCGGGGTTTGGAGACCTCCCCCGAGTGGCCCTGCCGAGGAGAGGCCGTCCTCCGCCTGCCCGCCTCCGCCGTGGTCCCGCACGTCGCCGAGGGCACCGTGGAGGAACTCGGCCCGGACCGCTGCCGGGTCAGCCTGGGATCATGGTCGTGGCCCGCCCTCGCAGCCGCGTTCAGCGCCTTCGACGCGGACGTCGAGGCCGTCGGTCCGCCTGCGCTGAGGGCAGCCTTCGCCCGCCTCGCCGACCGCTGCGCACGGGCCGCGGACGACCCGGCGGTCCCACGGGACGGGGACCCCTAGTCCGCCCGGCGGGCGAGGCGGGTCACGCCCGCTGCCGGCCCGGCTCCGCGCCCGCGGGCTCGGCGGCCGCGGAGCCCGCCACGATGCGCGACCTGCTGTGCAGGCGCAGCGAGACGGCGACGAAGCCGATCGCGACGACGGTCATGGCCGCGCCCGCCCAGGCGGTGGCGGCGTATCCGAAGTCGGCGTCGATCACGGTGCCGCCGAGCCAGGGGCCGCCGGTGTTGCCGAGGTTGAACGCGGCGGTGGTGGTCGCGCCCGCGAGGGTGGGCGCGGCGCCGGCGACGTTGAACATGCGGGCGTTGAGGGCCGGCGCCGTGTAGAACGCGGAGACGCCGAGCAGCAGCGAGAGGACGATCACGGCGGCCGGGCTGGACGCGAACAGGGCCAGCGCGGCCAGCAGTACGGTCGAGGCGGTGATGCCGGAGAGCAGGACGCCGAACAGGTGCGCGTCGGCGACCCGGCCGCCGATGGTGGTGCCGATCAGCGCGCCGGCCCCGAACAGCGCCAGCACGGTGGGCACCCACCCCTCCGCGAGCCCGGCCACGTCGGTGAGCAGCGGCGACAGGTAGGAGAAGGCGCAGAACACGCCGCCGGCGGCGAGCGCGGTCACCACGATCGACAGCCAGACCTGGCGGTCCCGGTAGATCGCCAGCTCGCCCTTGAGCCGGGGGCGGCGCTCGGGCAGCGGGATGCGCGGGATGAGGGTCACCACACCGACGAGGGCGACGGCGGAGGCGGCGCCGACCGCCCAGAACGCGGACCGCCATCCGAGGTGTTCGCCGAGGAAGGCGCCCGCGGGGACGCCGAGGACGTTGGCGATCGACAGTCCGCCGATCATCACGGCCATCGCGCGGGCCCGGCTGGTGACCGGCACCATCGCGATGGCGACGGCCGCGCCCACGGCCCAGAAACCGGCGCAGGCGAGCGCGCTGACCACCCGGGAGACGAACAGGATCTCGTACGACGTCGCGAGCGCGCCGGCGACCTGGCCGAGGCCGAACACCGAGATCAGCGCGATCAGCGTGGTCTTCCGGGGTAGCCGCAGGGTCGCGACCGCGAGCAGCGGCGCGCCGACCACCATGCCGATCGCGAACGCCGATATCAGCAGACCGGCCTGCGGGATCGACACGTCCATGTCGTCGGCGATGGGCGGCAGCAGCCCGGAGAGCATGAACTCGCTGGTGCCGAGCGCGAAGACGGAGAGGCCGAGGATGTAGACGGCGAGCGGCATGCGGGCGGCCGCGGTCCGTGGGGAAGATACGGGCATGACAGGTGCCAACGAAGCGGTCGATCATGTCATTCCCGCACGGGCGGCCGTCTCAGCATGCGGCGGTCAGCTCCCCGTGGGCGCCGCCCGTTCCAGTCTGACCAGGACCGCCTTGGAGGTGGGCTGGTTGCTGATGTCGGCCACGCTGTCCAACGGGACGAGGACCTGGGTCTCCGGGTAGTACGCGGCGGCGGAGCCGCGGGCCGTCGGGTACGGGACCACCTCGAACCCCTCGGCGCGGCGCTCGGCGTCGTCGTGCCAGACGCTCACCAGGTCGACCCGGTCCTTCTCGGCCAGACCGAGGGCGGTCAGGTCCGCCGGGTTGACGAGCACCACGCGGCGGCTGCCGTGGATGCCCCGGTAGCGATCGTCGGGCGTGTAGGGGACGGTGTTCCACTGGTCGTGGGAGCGCAGGGTCTGCAGCAGCAGGTGGCCCTCGGGCACGTACGGCATGTGGCAGGCGTTGACGGTGAAGCGTGCCTTGCCGGTCTCGGTGCGGAACACGCCCTCGTTGACCGGGTTCGGCAGCCTGATGCCGCCGGGGCGCGCCACGCGCCGGTTGAAGTCGTGCAGGCCCGGCACGATCCGGGAGATCCGGTCGCGGACGGCACCGTAGTCGGCCTCGAACTCCTCCCACGGCAGGCCGGCGCGGCTCTCGTCGAGGGTGCGGCGGGCGAGCCGGCACAGGATGGCGACCTCGCTGAGCAGCAGCGGGGACGCGGGCTTCAGCCGTCCCCGGGAGGTGTGCACCTCGCTCATCGAGTTCTCCACGGTGACGAACTGCTCACCGCCGGCCTGGTGGTCGCGTTCGGTCCGGCCGAGGGTCGGCAGGATGAGCGCGGTATCGCCGCAGACCGCGTGGGACCGGTTGAGCTTGGTGGAGATGTGGGCGGTCAGGCGGCAGCGCCGCATCGCGTCCTCGGTGACCGCGCTGTCCGGGGCGGCTCGGACGAAGTTGCCGGCGACGCCCAGGAAGACCTTGACGCGGCCCTCGCGCATCGCCCTGATGGTGTTCACCGAGTCCAGGCCGTGGGCGCGCGGCGGGTCGAAGCCGAACTCGTCGCGCAGGGCGTCGAGGAAGGAGCCGGGCATCCGCTCCCAGATGCCCATGGTGCGGTCGCCCTGGACGTTGCTGTGACCGCGCACCGGGCAGGCGCCGGTGCCGGCCCGGCCGAGGTTGCCGCGCAGCAGCAGGAAGTTGACGATCTCCCGGATGGTGGGAACGGCGTGCTTGTGCTGGGTGACGCCCATCGCCCAGCAGACGACGACGCGTTCGCTGCGCAGGACGTCGTCGCGGACGTCCTCGATCTCGCCGCGGGTCAGCCCGGTCGCGGTGAGCACGTCCGCCCAGGAGACGCCGCGCGCGTGCTCGGCGAACTCCTCGAAGCCGCTGGTGCTGTCGCGGATGAAGTCGTGGTCGAGGACTTCGCCCGGCCGGGCGTCCTCGGCCTCCAGGAGCAGTCGGTTCAGCGCCTGGAAGAGGGCCAGGTCGCCGCCGGCACGGATGTGCAGGAAGCGGTCTGCGATCTCGACGCCGCGTCCGATCACCCCGCTCGCCTTCTGCGGGTTCTTGAACCGCAGCAGTCCGGCCTCGGGCAGCGGGTTCACGGCGACGACGCGGGCGCCGTTGCGTTTCGCCTCCTCCAGCGCGGACAGCTGCCGTGGGTGGTTGGTGCCGGGGTTCTGCCCCACCAGGAAGATCAGATCGGCGTGGTGGAGGTCCTGGAGGCCGACCGTGCCCTTGCCGGTGCCGAGGGTCTCGTGCAGGGCGAAGCCGCTGGACTCGTGGCACATGTTGGAGCAGTCGGGCAGGTTGTTGGTGCCGAAGGCGCGGGCGAACAGCTGGAGGACGAAGGCGGCTTCGTTGCTGACCCGGCCCGAGGTGTAGAAGACCGCCTCGTCGGGGGTGCCGAGCGTTTTCAGCTCGTCGGCCAGCAGGCCGAGGGCGTCGAACCAGCTGATCGGCTCGTAGTGGTCGGAGCCGGGCCGCTTGACCATCGGCTCGGTGAGCCGTCCCTGCTGGTTCAGCCACAGGTCGGAGCGCCCTGCCAGGTCGGAGACGGGGTGTTCGCGGAAGAACCCGGCGGTGATCCGCCGGGTCGTCGCCTCGTCGTTGATGTGCTTGGCGCCGTTCTCGCAGTACTCGTTGCGGTGCCGGTGGCCCGGGGCGGGATCCGCCCAGGCGCAGCCCGGGCAGTCGATGCCGCCGACCTGGTTCATCGTCAGCAGGTCCACCGCGGTCTCCCGGGGGCCGGCCTGCTCCAGGGAGTACTCCAGTGCGTGCACCACGGCGGGGACGCCCGCGGCCCACGTCTTGGGAGCCGTGACCTTCAGGTCGTCCCTGGGGTCTTCCCTGGGGGGCTTCTTCATCCGAGGACCGCCTCTCGTTCCCTGTTCGTCCTGTGCCCTACGACGTTCAGCCCACCGGCCAGCCCGCGACCCGGCTCCTGGGCGGTTCCGGCTCCTGCGGCCGGACCTGGCCGCCCCGGATGGTTCCCCGCCAGCCCCCGCCGGCCTGTCCGTGGCCTTCGATGAACGTGCCGAAGTTCGCCAGCTCCCGGCGCACCACCCGGCGCGTCGCCCCGGGCACGGCGGCGAGCAGGCCGAGGGGACCGCGCGGCTCGATCCACAGGCGCACCGTGATGGCCGTACGTCCGTCCCCGGCGGCCCGGAACCGCACCTCGCCCCGGTGGCGGGGCCGGCGCCCGAGTCCGCGCCAGACGAGGTGCGAGTCGGGCACCTGCTCGACGATCTCGGTGGCGAACTCGCGGCGCACCGGCCCGCGGCCGACGACCCACAGGATCAGGGCGGGCCTGACCTGCTCGACCCGGAGCACCGTGGCCGTGAACCTCGGGAAGCTCTTGAACTGGGTCCACTGGTCGTAGGCGGCCCGCACCGGTACCGCGACCTCGATCGTCTCCTCGACGTCGGTCATGCCTGGTCCGCCTTCCCGGCCCCGGCGAGCAGGCCGCGGGCCGGCTCGACCTGGGTGGCCGCCCACAGCAGGTGCTCGGTGTCCAGGTCGGACGTTCCGTCCTCCAGGGCCCGCCGTCCGGCCAGGTTGGGCAGTTCCCGGGACGACTCGGTCGGCAGCCGGCCGATCGGCACGCGCTGGACCGCCGGCGGCGACGAGGCGGGGGACCTACCGAAGAAGCGGTTCAGCAGCTCACTGAACGGATCGGACGAGCCGAAACCGAACGACGACATCGACATGACAGCTCCCGGGGCGGTGGCGCGACCACTCCACCGAAACCCGATGCCGGTGGCTCCGCAAACGGAGCGGCGGCGCCGAGGGCCGGCGCCCACGGTCAGGGGGTGACGCGTTGCGGCTGACGACCACTCCTGCAGCAGTGATCGTCGACGCCCCCGCGCGCCCCCGGGCGCTCGAAGAGGCCCCGCGCGGCCGTCGCCCACGACCGGCTGGCGAGAGGGATCGCCACGCGGGAGGCCGAGCACCCCGGAAGGGTGCTGTCCGCGTCACCCACCGGGAAAGTCTCCGCGGCGAGGCCGAGGGCGACGTGCCGCACACGGTGCGCATGCTCAGCCCGGACAACGGTGCTCGGACACCTGCGAGCCGGGCGCGAGCTGGATTGGGTCGAGCTCGCGGCTCAGGACCGGACCGGGCCCCCCTCCGGCGTGCTCAGCGAGGAGCGGTATCGGCCGGGGGGCCTGCTCCCAGGAGCGCGAGGAGCCCGGGGAATCTCTTCTCGATGTCCGCGCGTCGTAGTCTGACGCCCTTGCGGTTGCCGTAGTCGATCTCGTCAATGAGACCTGCCTCGCGCAGGACCCGGAAGTGGTGGGTCTGGGTCTGCTTCGAGATCGGAAGACCGAACGAGTTGCAGCCCCGCTCGCTGTCGCTGCGGTCGGTGGCCAACTCCGTCATCACCGAACGACGGTGCTCGTCGGCGAGGGCACGGAACACCGCACCCAGATCGAGCGCATCGGCCTCCGGGCCGTCCAGGTTCCTCCCGGCCACGCGGCACCTCCTTCAAGTACGACTTGCATCGTACCTGAAGGGCATGCTTCCCTAAGGTACGAAATTGATCGTACCTGGGTCCGGTTGCACCGCCCCGTGCCGCCGCCCCCTCAGACCCGGCCCGGCATTCGCCGGGGACCTGGTCATCGACACTCCGAGAGGTCATCGTCATGAAGAAGCCCGAGGTGCTGATAGTCGGTGCCGGAATCGCAGGGCCCGCACTCGCGTACTGGCTCTCCCGGAACGGCTACCGGCCGACGGTCGTCGAACATGCCCGGCAGCTGCGCTCCGGTGGTAGCGCGATCGTCGTGAAGGGGCCCGCGATCCCGGTCGCCGAGCGCATGGGCATCCTCCCGCAGCTCCGCGAGCTCGCCACCCGCAATCGGTCGCTGACCCTGCTCGACCCCGGCGGCAGGCGCATCCTGCAACTCGCGCTCACCTCGGACAAGGCGCCGACGGTCGAGGTGACCCGAGCCGACCTGTCCGAGGTGCTCCACCGGTCGGCGCAGACCGAGGCCGAGTTCTTGTTCGACGACACGGTCACCGCTCTCGATCAGGATGAACGCGGGGTGGACGTCACCTTCCGGCGGTCCGCGCCACGGCGCTTCGACCTGGTAGTCGGTGCCGACGGGATGCACTCCACCGTTCGGCGCCTGGTATTCGGCCCCGAGCGGCAGTTCGCGAACGACCTGGGCCTGTACGGCGCGACCGTCCCGCTGGAACCCGACGCCGTCGAGGACCCGACCGAGATGACGATGCTGACCGTGCCGAACCGGATGCTGGTCCTCCACCCCTCGCGGACCACCCCGCTCGCGATCTTCACCTTCCGGGCCGCGCAGCCGGCGCCCCACGACCGCAAGAACATCGCCCTTCACAAGCAGACCGTGGCCGACGCCTACGCCGACGTGCGGTGGCGGGCACCGGAACTCGTGGCAGCCTTCCTCAACCATCCGGCTCCGTACTTCGACCCCCTGACCACCGTCCGAGTGCCCTCGTGGTCCCGCGGACGGGTCGTACTGCTCGGGGACGCGGCGGCGGCGACGGCCCTGCTGGGTGACGGGTCCAGCATGGCGATGGCGGGCGCGCACGCCCTCGCAGAGGAGCTCGCCGCCCATCCTGGTGATCACGCCCGCGCCTTCGCCGCCTACGAGTCGCGGCTCCGCCGTGCGGTAGGCCCGCGGCAGCGACGCGTCGGTCTCCTCTCCAGGCTCATGGTGCCCCGCACCCGGCCGGGCCTCGCGGTGCGCAACGCGGTGGGCCGCGCGGTCGGTCGCACGAACCGGGTCACCTCTCGCGAAGCCGCGAACCGGTAGACCGGGTCCGCGCCGACCGGTGACCGGTCGGCGCGCAGCTCCACGGTAGCTCTCAGCCGGATCGGCGCCGCCATGTCCGACGAGCCCGTCGGAGTGGCAGGTCATCGCCGATGCGGCGGGTCGACTGCTGTCGGCCTCACCCACCGTTCCCGGCGCTCGCCACGACACGGGGACTGCCGGTGACTACGCCCCCGCGACGCGGAGGTGAAGTGCTGGGCGGACAAGGCGTATCAAGGCGACGACGGCATCATCCCGGTGCCCTTCCGCGGCCTGCGTCTCAAGCTGCGGCGACGTCGGTACAACAGCACCCACGCCAGGTTCCGCTGCCTCGGCGAGCAAGCCGCGGCCGCCCTGAAGGGCTGGTGCCTCCCGCGGAAACTCCGCTGTGGCACCGACCGGGTCACCGCCAACGTGAAGACCGAGGTGACCGACGCGGTGAGCTGGTGCGCGCGGTCATCCACGCCCGTCGCGCGGAGCCGCCGCCTCCAGGTCCTCGATGGTGCCGGACATGATCGTCCGGACGTGCTCGGTGATGAGCGAGGCGGGCCAGTCCCACCAGGCCACCGCGAGGAGCCGGGCCACGTCCTCGTCGCTGAAGCGGGTGCGCACCAGCCGGGCCGGGTTGCCGCCGACGATGCCGTAGTCGGGCACGTCCCGGGTGACCACGGAGCCCGCGCCGACGATCGCGCCGTGGCCGATGCGGACCCCGGGCATGACGGTGGAGCCGTGGCCGAACCAGACGTCGTTGCCGACGACGGTGTCCCCCCGGCCGGGCAGGCCGGTGAGCAGGTCGAAGTGCTCGGACCAGGAGCCGCCCATGCTGGGGAAGGGGAAGGTCGAGGGGCCGTCCATCCGGTGGTTGGCGCCGTTCATGAGGAACCGGGTGCCGGTGCCCAGCGCGCAGAACCGGCCGATCACGAGCTTCTCCGGACCGTAGTGGTAGAGCACGTTGCGGGTCTCGAAGGCCGTCGCGTCGTCGGGGTCGTCGTAGTAGGAGTACTCCCCCACCTCGATGAGCGGGGACTTCACCAGCGGCCTGAGAAGCACCACTCGCGGGTGCTCGGGCATCGGGTGGAGCACCGTCGGGTCTGCGGGCACGGGCATGGCGGTGGGTTCCTCACGGTCGGGCCGGCACGGAGCCCCATGATCGCCGCGACGGCGTCGGCACGACATCGGTTTTTCGGCAGGGACCGAGAGCAGAGTGTACGTTCGTACGCTTGCGCCTGTAGGCTCCGCGCATGACTGTCGACGTACTGCGCCGGGCCACGCCGGCCGACCGGCGGGCCCGGGTGGCCGTCGCCGTGCTCTTCTTCACCAACGGGGCGCTGTTCGCCAACCTGCTGCCGCGCTATCCGCAGATCAAGGCGGACCTCGGGATCGGCAACGCCGCCTACGGGCTGGCCGTGGCCGCGTTCCCGGCGGGCGCGATCGCGGCCGGACTCGCGGCCGGGATACTCGTCCGCCGGTTCGGCTCGGCGCGGGTGGCGGTCGGCGGCACGCTGCTGACCGGCGTGGGGATCCTGGCCGCCGGACTGGCGGAGTCGGTCGTGGTGTTCGCCGGGGCGCTGTTCCTGGCAGGCGCGATGGACGCGTTCACCGACGTCGCGCAGAACGCGCACGGCCTGCGGGTACAGCGGCGCTACGGACGCTCCATCATCAACTCCTTCCACGCCATCTGGTCCATCGGCGCCGTCACCGGCGGTTCCATGGCCGCCGGCGCGATCGCGCTCGGCGTGCCCCGGGGCCAGCATCTGTTCTTCTCCGGCGTGGTGTTCGCGGTGGCGGCCTGTGTGGCGCTGCGGTTCTGCCTGCCGGGCCCGGAGACCGAGGCGGCCGAGGAGGAGGACGGCGGGGACGGCGCGCGGCGGACTGCGCCGGCCCCGGCCACGGGCGCGCGGATCCGCTACGTGCTGGCGGCGCTCGTCCTCATCGCCACGGCCGGCACCCTGGTCGAGGACGCGGGCAGTTCGTGGGCCACCCTCTACCTCTCCGACTCGCTGCACGCGTCGGTGGCGCTGGCCGCCTCCGGCTATGTCGCCCTGGTCGGGGCGCAGTTCGTCGGCCGGCTCATCGGGGACCGGCTCGTGGACCGGTTCGGCCAGCGCGCCGTGGCCCGCTCCGGCGCGCTGATCGCCGCGGTCGGCATGGGGCTGGCGCTGGCCGTGCCCACGGTGCCCGGGACGGTGCTCGGGTTCGCCGCGGCCGGTTTCGGGGTGGCGACGCTGGTCCCGGCGGCGATGCACGAGGCCGACGAACTGCCCGGCCTGAAGCCCGGTTCGGGGCTGACGATCGTCTCCTGGCTGATGCGCCTGGGCTTCCTGCTCTCCCCGCCGGTCGTGGGCCTGGTCGCCGACGCGACGAGCCTGCGGGTGGGGCTGCTGGTCGTGCCGCTCGCCGGACTCCTGGTGCTGCTGCTCGCCGGAGTGCTCCAGCCCCGGCGCCGCTGAGCGGTACCTCCGTACGGGTCGGTCTCGGGGCTCCGGACGCACGGGAGTGTACGTTCGTACGCTTCAGGGGTACGATCGTGCGCATGCCGACGGACCACTTCGCGGGCGACTCCCGCACGAACCTCGAACGCATGCAGGCGGGCGACCTCTACATCGCCGACGACCCGGAGATCGCCCGCAGGCAGCAGGAGGCCGTACGGCTGGCCGCCCGCTACCAGGCGGCGTACGCGGAGGACGCCACGGCCGCGCGGCCGGTCCTCGCCGAGCTGCTGGGCTCACTGGGCGCCGAGGCGCACGTGCGGCCCCCGCTGTACGTCGACTACGGCAGCAACATCACGATCGGCGCGCGCACCTTCGTCAACTACAACCTCACCGCGCTGGACGTCGCGGCGATCACCATCGGGGAGGACTGCCAGATCGGCCCGAACGTGCAGTTGCTCACCCCCACCCACCCGCTGGAGCCGGGCCCCCGGCGGGACAAGCTCGAGGCGGCGCTGCCCATCACCATCGGCGACAACGTCTGGCTGGGCGGCGGTGCCATCGTGCTGCCCGGCGTGACCATTGGGGACAACTCCGTCATCGGCGCGGGCGCGGTCGTCACCAAGGACGTGCCCGCGAACGTCGTCGCCGTCGGCAACCCTGCCCGGCCGGTGCGGAACGTGTAAGCCTGCTCCCATGGCAACCGGACACACGGACCCGCAGCGCCGCGAGCGCATCATCGCCGCCACCCTCGACCTGATCGCCGAGGAGGGCATCGCCCGCGTCTCCCACCGGAAGATCGCGACGCGCGCGGGGGTCCCCCTGGGCTCGATGACGTACCACTTCAGCGGCATCGAGGAGCTGCTCCGGGAGGCGTTCAGTCGTTTCACGGACCACATCGTCGCCGTCTTCGACGCGTATCTCGGCGCCGCGGCCGACCGCGACGAGGCCCGCGCGGCGGTGGCCGACCTGGTGCACGAGCTGTCGGAGGGAAGCCAGCGGGACCTGATCCTCACCCAGGAGCTGTACACGCTCGCCGCGCGGCAGCCTGCCTACCGGGAGCTGACCCACGAGTGGATGCGGCGCAGCCGGGTGCACCTGGAGAAGCACTTCGACCCGGACACGGCCCGCCAGCTCGACGCGCTGATCGAGGGCCTGACACTGCACCGCGCCCTGGCCCGCGAGCCGCACGGACGCGCCCTCACCCTGGAGGCCGTCGCCCGCGTCACCACCACGGACCGGCGCACCCCCTAGCCGCCCGTGCGGCACGGGCCTGACCCCTGTGCCGCACGGGCCTTACCGTTCAGCAGACGCCGTCGCCCGGCTTGGGGTTGCCCAGGCCGAACAGGGGGCGCAGCTTCAGACCCACCCAGGTGCCCGCCAGGGCGAAGGCGCCCCAGAGCCAGCCGCTGAGGCTGCCCGAGGCGATGCCCGCCAGGTAGGCGCCGATGTTGCAGCCGCCGGCCAGCCGGGCGCCGATGCCCATCAGCAGGCCGCCGAGCACCGCGGCGAGAGCCGTGCGCCAGGGGATGCCCCGGTGCAGCGCCCAGGTGCCGCCGACCGCCGCGGCGACAGCGGCGCCGATCATGATGCCGATGTCGGTGAGGCTGGTCTTGTCGGCGAGGACCGGGCCCGCGAGCATCTCGGCGTTGCCGGGCTGCCGCCACCAGGTCCAGTTCTCCGGGTGTCCGCCGAGCGCGCCCACCAGTTCCGAGCCCCACAGGCTGAAGGCGCTGGTGACGCCCCAGGCGCCGCCGGAGACCAGCAGGACGCCCGCGCCGAGCACCGCCAGGACGAGGGCACCGGCGGCCAGCGGCCAGGAGCCCCGGACGGCCCGCAGGGCGGCGCCGCGTGCCGAGGGCACGGTTCCGAGGGGCGGCGGATTGCGGCGGGCCTGTATGCGACGGGTGACCAGGACCACGAGGAGCAGCGCCCCGACGGTCACGGCCCAGGAACCGAGCCAGCCGACGTGGTCGGAGAGCACGACGGGCTCCCAGGCCGGCAGGTCCTTCCACAGGTCGAACTGCCAGGCCGCCAGGGTGGCGCCCGCGACGAAGCCGCCGAGGGTCAGCACGATCGACGTCTGTCCCGAGCCGACGGCGAAGAGGGTGCCCGAGGCGCAGGCGCCGCCGAGCTGCATGCCGATCGCGAAGAGCGCCGAGCCGGCGAACAGGCCGACGCCGATCGGGCCGGCGGACGGGGCCGGCTGGGAGCCGAACAGTCCGGTCCCGGTGCCGATGAGCAGGGCGAACAGGGTGGCCGTGGTGCCGAGCAGCAGGGCGTGGGCGCGCAGCCCGGCTCCGTTGCCGACGGCGACCAGCTGCCGCCAGGCCGACGTGAAGCCGAACCGGGAGTGGAAGAGGGCCACGCCCAGACCGAGGCCCAGCAGGAGCAGCACGCCGGGCTTGGCGCCGTGCGCGGACCACACGTAGGCCGTCAGGGCGGCGGCGAGCAGCCCGGACACCACGAGGGGCGTTCGCCTTACCGGCGGCAGGGGCGGCGCCTCGGGCCGGGCGGAGGAGGTGGGAGCGGGGGCGAAGAGGGAGGTGGACGCGCGCGGCGGCGCGGCCGGGGGCGACCCGGCAGGGGGTGCGGTGGTCACGGAAGATCTCCGGTGTGGTGCACGGGGACGGCGGGCGGGCTGGCGGAGGCGGCGCGGATCGTCCGGCCGGTCCGGTCTCAGCGGCGACAGAGGCCGTCGTCGACGCACCACGCCGAGCACGCGAAGAGCGCGAGGCACAGCAGCGGAGCCGAGGCAGACATGCGTGCGAATATACGGACCGGGGCCCTCCGGATGCCATGCCGTCTCGCCATGCGGATGGCGGGGGGGGCGGGCGCGCCGGAGCGCCCCGGTCCGCGTGCGCCGCTAGACGGTGCGCTCCAGGCGGTCCGCCATCAGCTGCACGAAGCGGGCGGGTTCCTTCGGCCGGCCGCCCTCGGCCAGCACCGCGAGGGTGTGCAGCAGTTCCGCGGTCTCGGTGAGTTCCGTACGGTCCTGCCGGTCGGCGTAGGCCCGGTTGAGGGTCTTCACCAGCTGGTGCTCGGGGTTGAGCTCCAGGATCCGCTTGGCCTCGGGGACCTCCTGGCCCATCGCCCGGTACATGTTCTCCAGAGCGGGGGTGAGTTCGCCCGAGTCGGAGACGACGCAGGCCGGCGAGACCGTCAGCCGGGAGGAGAGGCGGACCTCCTTGACGTCCTCGCCCAGGTGCTCCGTCATCCAGCCGAGCAGCCCGGCGTACTCCTCGCCCTGCTTCTCCTTCTCGGCCCCGCTCTTCTCCTCCTCGGTGCCGGACAGGTCGATGTCGCCCTTGGCGACCGAGCGCAGCGCCTTGCCCTCGTACTCCCCCACCGCGTCGACCCAGACCTCGTCGACGGGGTCGGTGAGCAGCAGGACCTCGACGCCCTTGGCCCGGAACGCCTCCATGTGCGGGGAGTTCTCGATGGCCCGCCGGGACTCGCCCGTCATGAAGTAGATGTCGTCCTGGCCGTCCTTCATCCGCTCCACGTAGCTCTTCAGCGTGGTCGGCGCGTCGGCGTCGTGCGTGGTCGCGAACGAGCAGGCGGCGAGGATCGCGTCCCGGTTCTCGGAGTCGGTGACCAGCCCCTCCTTCAGCACCGCGCCGAACTCCCGCCAGAACGTGGCGTAGCGGTCCGGCGCGGAGGTGCCGAGGTCCTTGACGGTGGCGAGGATCTTCTTGGTCAGCCGCCGCTGGATCATGCGGATGTGGCGGTCCTGCTGGAGGATCTCGCGCGAGACGTTGAGGGAGAGGTCCTGCGCGTCGACGACGCCCTTGACGAAGCGGAGGTAGGGCGGCAGCAGTTCCTCGCAGTCCTCCATGATGAAGACGCGCTTCACATAGAGCTGGACGCCGCGCTGGTAGCCCCGGGTGGACAGGTCGTGGGGGGCGTGCGACGGGATGAAGAGGAGGGCCTGGTACTCGAAGGTGCCCTCGGCCTGGAGCCGGATCGTCTCCAGCGGGTCCCGCCAGTCGTGGCCGATGTGCTTGTACAGCTCGTGGTACTCCTCGTCGGAGACCTCGTCGCGCGGGCGCGCCCACAGGGCCTTCATCGAGTTGAGCGTCTCGGGCTCGCGGTCCTCGGCGGCGTCCTCGCCCGGCTCCGGCAGCAGGCGGACCGGCCAGGTGATGAAGTCCGAGTACCGCTTGACGATCTCCCTGATCTTCCAGGCGGAGGTGTAGTCGTGGAGCTGGTCGTCGGAGTCGGCCGGCTTGAGGTGCAGGGTGACGGCGGTCCCCTGCGGGGCCTCGTCGAGCCGCTCCAGGGTGTACGTGCCCTCGCCGCGCGAGGTCCACAGGGTGCCCTGGGTCTCTCCGGCGTGCCGGGTCACGAGGGTGACCTCGTCCGCGACCATGAAGCCCGAGTAGAAGCCGACGCCGAACTGGCCGATCAGCCCGTCGGCCCCGGCGGTGTCCTGGGCGTCGCGCAGCTCCTGGAGGAACTTGGCGGTGCCCGAGTTGGCGATGGTGCCGATCAGCTGGGTGACCTCGTCGTAGGACATGCCGATGCCGTTGTCCCGCACGGTCAGCGTGCGGGCGTCCTTGTCGATCTCCAACTCGACGTGCAGGTCGCTCACGTCGGCGCCGGGGGCGTCGTCGCGCAGCACGGCGAGGCGCAGCTTGTCCAGCGCGTCCGAGGCGTTGGAGACGAGCTCGCGCAGGAAGACATCCTTGTTCGAGTAGACGGAGTGAATCATCAGCTGGAGCAGCTGACGTGCCTCTACCTGGAACTCAAACGTTTCGGTCGTCATGGCTGGTGAGTACCTCACAGGTCCGTCGTGCCACTGGCGGAAGTCACTCTAGAACAGCGCGGGGGCCGTGTCGGGACCGCTCACACGTCCTCCGCCACGGCGGCCTCCCCGCGCCACTCCGTCAGGGCCTGGGGCGGGTTCAGCCGCAGCACCCGCTCGTCGTTGCCCGCTTCGGAGGGCACCTCGACGGTGACGACGACGGAGTGACGGTCGGAACCGGTGCCGAAGAGCCCTTCGGCGTCCAGCCGGGCCACGGCCGTCTCCATCGCCCGCAGCCGCAGGTCGAATTCCGCGTCCGCCTCGTCGTCGGGCAGGTCGAACAACTCGCCACGGGCCTCGAAGAGGGGGCGTACGGGCTCCAGGTGCCGTTCGCCGTAGCAGCAGAACGGGGAGTCGGCGTACGACCACTTGAGGTGGGTCGGCGCGCAGCCCTGCCGTGCCGCCTCCGCCGCCAGAGCCTCGACGGACCAGGCGGACAGCGCCGGACCGTAGGCCTCGCCGGAGGTCACCAGGGTGAAGTAGTAGAACCGGTCGCCGGGGTGTTCCCGGAAGAGGTCGAGGAGGGCGGCGCGGGCCGCGCGGTGGACGGCGTCGGCGAGTTCGGCCTCGGTGGGCGGCATGGGGGCGGCTCCCGGTGCGTGCGAAGGGCGGCGGTGGGTCGTGGCTCCGGGGAGCGTAACGACCCGCACCGACAGCGGCCCCGCGCGGTCAGCCACGGCGGGCCCGGCTCACGGCGCCGGAGCGGGAACGTGCCTCCGTGCCCGGCTGAGGTGGGGCAGGACGCGCTGGGGCCGCTGCAATAAGTCCCGTCAACAACGTTGACTTGGAGTCAGCGGCCCTGCACATTACTTAAAAGTAAAACCGACCAGTAACCAACGGCCGCCGCACTCCAGAAGAGAGAGCACATGCCGAAGCCTGCCCTGCGTCGTGTCATGGCCGCGACAGCTGCCGCCGCCGGTGTGCTGGCCCTGGGCGTCACGGACGCCACGGCGCACGCCACCACCACCCTCGACTACGTCGCCCTCGGCGACAGCTACAGCGCCGGCTCGGGAGTCCTGCCGGTCGACCCCACCAACCTGCTCTGTCTGCGCTCGACGGCGAACTACCCCCACGTCATCGCGGATGCGACCGGCGCCCGCCTCAAGGACGTCACCTGCGGAGCCGCCCAGACCTCCCACTTCACCCAGGCCCAGTACCCCGGTGTCGCCCCGCAGGTGAACGCGCTGAGCGCCGGCACGGACCTGGTCACCCTGACCATCGGCGGCAACGACAACAGCACGTTCATCAACGCCATCACGGCCTGCGGCTCCGCGGGCGTCCTCAGCGGCGGCAAGGGCAGCCCCTGCAAGGACAAGCACGGCACGTCCTTCGACGACCAGATCGAGAACAACACCTACCCCGCGCTCAAGGCCGCCCTGCGTGCCGTCATGGAGGCGGCGCCCAACGCCCGGGTCGCCGCCCTGGGGTACCCCTGGATCACACCGGCCGCCGCCGACCCGTCCTGCTTCGTGAAGCTGCCGATCGCCGCCGGGGACGTGCCCTACCTGCGGGGCATCCAGGCCCACCTCAACGACGTGGTCGAGCGCGCCGCCGAGGAGACCGGCGCGGCCTTCGTGGACTTCGCCGGGGTCTCCGAGGGCCACGACGCGTGCCAGGCCCCCGGCACCCGGTGGATCGAGCCGCTCCTCTTCGGCCACAGCCTCGTCCCCGTGCACCCCAACGCGCTCGGTGAGCGCCGGATGGCCGAGCACACCATGGACGCCCTGGGCCTGGGCTGATTCCACCTGCGCCCCGCGTACGCTGGGCGCGTGCCGTCCTCCCGCCTGCGCCGCGTCGCCGTCCTCGTGCTCGAAGGCGCGAAACCGCTCGACGTCGGCATCCCGGCGCAGGTGTTCACGACGCGCGCGAGCATGCCGTACGAGGTCCGGGTGTGCGGCGCGGCGCCCGGCCTCGTCACCGGCGGTGACGGCCTGTCGTACCACGTGGCCCACGGCCTGGACGCGCTGGCGTGGGCCGACGTGGTCTTCATCCCCGGCTACCGGTCCCCCGACCGCGACGACCCGCCGCCGGCCGTCGTCGCGGCGCTGGCCCGGGCCCACGGCGGGGGCGCGCGGCTGGCCGCCATCTCCACCGGCGCCTTCGCGCTGGCCGCCACGGGACTGCTCGACGGCCGGCGCGCCACGACGCACTGGCACTACACGCGGGCACTCGCCCGCAGGCATCCCCGGGTGCGGGTCGACGAGAACGTGCTCTTCGTGGACGAGGGCAGCGTGCTCACCTCCGCCGGCGCCGCCTCCGGCATCGACCTGTGCCTGCACATCCTGCGCGGCGACCTCGGGGTGGCCGCGTCGAACCACGCCGCCCGGCGCCTCGTCGCGGCCCCCTACCGCAGCGGCGGCCAGGCGCAGTACGTGCCGCGCAGCGTGCCCGAGCCGCTGGGCGAGCGGTTCGCGGCGACCCGCGAGTGGGCGCTGCGCCGCCTCGACGAGCCGCTCACCCTGGAGGCCCTGGCCCGGCACGCGACGGTGTCGGCGCGCACCCTGTCCCGGCGCTTCGTCGAGGACACGGGCTACACGCCGATGCAGTGGGTGCTGCGGGCCCGCATCGACATGGCCCGTGAGCTGCTGGAACGCTCGGAGCGCGGGGTGGAGCAGATCGCCGTGGACGTCGGCCTCGGGACCGGCGCCAACCTGCGCCTGCACTTCCAGCACATCCTCGGCACCACCCCCAGCGAGTACCGCCGCACCTTCGCCCGGGGCGACTGACCGCCCCCGTCCCCGAGCCTGGCGCGATCCTTACGAACCGTGGCACTCACGCCGCTGCCGCCGGCGGACGCGGCGCGCGAGCCTGGTGGCGAAGGACCTGGCCGCGCAACGAAGGGACAGCGCTCATGACGCGCATCGGCATCAACGGATTCGGCCGCATCGGACGGAACGTGCTGCGCGCACTGCTCGAACGCGACTCCAAGATCGAGGTCGTCGCCGTCAACGACCTCACGGAGCCGGCCGCGCTGGCCCGGCTGCTCGCGTTCGACTCGACCTCCGGCCGGCTCGGACGCCCCGTGAGCGTGGACGGGGACACCCTCGTCGTCGACGGCCGCCGGATCAAGGTGCTGGCCGAGCGCGAGCCCGCCCGGCTGCCGTGGGCCGAACTGGACGTCGACATCGTGCTGGAGGCCACCGGCCGCTTCACCTCGGCCGCCGCCGCGGGCGGCCACCTCACCGCGGGTGCGAGGAAGGTCCTGGTCAGCGCGCCGTCGGACGGCGCCGACGTGACGCTCGCGTACGGCGTGAACACCGACGCGTACGACCCGGCCGCCCACACGATCGTCTCGAACGCGTCCTGCACCACCAACGCCCTCGCGCCGCTGGCCGCGGTGCTCGACGAGCTGGCCGGCATCGAGCACGGCTTCATGACGACGGTGCACGCCTACACGCAGGAGCAGAACCTCCAGGACGGCCCGCACCGCGACCCGCGCCGCGCCCGCGCCGCCGGGGTCAACATCGTGCCGACCACCACCGGCGCCGCGAAGGCGATCGGCCTGGTGCTGCCGAACCTGGACGGCAGGCTGTCGGGCGACTCGATCCGCGTGCCGGTCCCGGTGGGTTCGATCGTCGAGCTGAACACGACCGTCGCCCGCGACGTGACCCGCGAGGACGTGCTGGCGGCCTACCGCACCGCCGCCGAGGGCCCGCTCGCGGGCGTGCTGGAGTACTCGGAGGACGCCCTGGTCTCCTCCGACATCACCGGCAATCCGGCGTCCTCGATCTTCGACTCGGCCCTGACCCGCGTGGACGGCCGGCACGTCAAGGTCGTCGCCTGGTACGACAACGAGTGGGGCTTCTCGAACCGCGTGATCGACACGCTGGAACTGCTCGCCACACGCTGAACCGGTAGCCGGTTCGGCATCACGGGGGCTCGCACGTCACAATGGTGCGATGAGCAATTCCAAGGTTTACTTCGACATCGACATCGACGGCCAGGATGCGGGCCGCATCGTCTTCGAGCTCTTCGAGGACGTCACCCCCAAGACCGCCAGGAACTTCATCGAGCTGGCCACCGGCGAGCACGGCTTCGGCTACGCGGGCTCCCCGTTCCACCGTGTGATCCCGCAGTTCATGCTCCAGGGCGGCGACTTCACCGCGGGCAACGGCACCGGCGGCAAGAGCATCTACGGCGAGAAGTTCGCGGACGAGAACTTCCAGCTGAAGCACGGCGAGCCGTACCTGCTCTCCATGGCGAACGCGGGTCCGAACACCAACGGCTCGCAGTTCTTCATCACCACCGTCCCCACCCCCTGGCTGGACGGCAAGCACGTCGTCTTCGGCAAGGTCGTCGAGGGCACGGACGTGGTCGACAAGATCGAGGGCTACGGCTCGTCTCCGGCGGGCAAGACCTCCAAGAAGATCTCGGTGCGCGCGTCCGGCAAGCTGTAGAGCCTGATCGGCCCTTCCGGGGCTGAACCGACGGGGGCCCGGCGCACACAGTGCGGCGGGCCCCCGTTCGCGTCCCGTCTGGTGGGGTCCGCACAGTGGTGCGACGCTGGGGTGGAGGAGCGTCCGAGGACGGCAACCCCGGGAGGGCCGATGGGACGGGACGTCCCGGCGGTGGTCTTCACCCGCGAGGACCGCCGCCGGTACCGGATCAAGATGCAGGAGTGCCTGGAGGCCTTCGCGCAGATGCTGCGCGAGTCCCGGTTCGAGACCGAGCGACCCCAGGTGGGCCTGGAGATCGAGCTGAACCTGGTCGACGGCCGGGGCGAGCCGGCGATGCGCAACAGCGACGCGCTCGAGGCGATCGCCGACCCCGCCTGGGCCACCGAGCTGGGCCGCTTCAACCTGGAGATCAACATCCCGCCCCGCCGGCTGACGGCGGGCGGTCCCGACGCCTGGGAGACCGAGATCCGGGCCGCCCTGAACCACGCCGAGGACCGCGCCGCGTCGGTCGGCGCCCACCTGATCATGATCGGCATCCTGCCCACGCTGCGCCAGTCGGACGTGGGCGAGGCGGCCCTGTCGGAGAACCCGCGCTACCGGCTGCTCAACGACCAGGTGTTCGCCGCCCGGGGCGAGGACCTGCACATCGAGGTGGACGGCGTGGACCGCCTGCGAACCTACGCGGACACCATCACGCCCGAGGCCGCGTGCACCAGCACGCAGTTCCACCTCCAGGTGGCGCCCGAGGAGTTCGCCGACTACTGGAACGCCGCCCAGGCGATCGCCGGGGTCCAGGTCGCCCTCGCGGCGAACTCGCCCTTCCTGCTCGGCAAGGAACTCTGGCACGAGAGCCGTATCCCCCTGTTCGAGCAGGCCACCGACACCCGGCCGCAGGAGATCAAGGCACAGGGCGTACGGCCCCGGGTGTGGTTCGGGGAGCGTTGGATCAACAGCGTCTTCGACCTCTTCGAGGAGAACCTCCGCTACTTCCCTGCCCTGCTGCCGCTCTGCGACGAGCAGAACCCCGCCGACACGCTGGACCGCGGCGACGTCCCCGACCTGGGCGAGCTGACCCTGCACAACGGCACCATCTACCGCTGGAACCGGCCCGTCTACGCCGTCGCCCACGACAAACCGCACGTCCGGGTGGAGAACCGCGTCCTGCCCGCCGGCCCCACGGTGGCCGACACCCTCGCCAACGGGGCCTTCTACTACGGCCTGACCCGTGCCCTGGTGGAGGAGGAACGGCCGGTGTGGTCGCGGATGTCCTTCTCGGTCGCCGAGGACAACCTGCACACCGCCGCCCGGCAGGGCATCGAGGCCCACCTCTACTGGCCCGGCATGGGCGAGGTCACCGTGCCCGAGCTGGTGCTGCGGCGGCTGCTGCCGCTGGCGCACCGGGGACTGGAGCTGTCCGGCATGGACTCGGCCTGGCGGGAGCCGCTGCTCGGCATCATCGAGCAGCGCTGCGTCACCGGCCGCAACGGCGCGGTGTGGCAGAAGGAGATGTTCCACCACATCGACGCCACCGCCCGGCCCAGCCGCCACGAGGCGCTGCGCCGCATGACGCAGCAGTACATGGACTACATGCACCTCAACGCTCCGGTCCACACCTGGCCGGTCGACTGACGACGCCAGGGAGGCGGCGGACGATGTGCCGATGGCTCGCCTACTCGGGGACCCCCGTGCTGCTGGAGACGATCCTCTACCAGCCGCAGCACTCGCTGATCGACCAGAGCCTGCACTCCCGGATGGGGGTGGAGACGACCAACGGGGACGGGTTCGGCGTCGGCTGGTTCGGCCCCGAGATGCGGACCCCCGCGATCGTCACGGAGATCGGGCCCGCCTGGAGCAACCGCAACCTGCGGGAGATCGCCGGTCATGTCCGCTCGCCGCTGTTCTTCGCGCACATCCGGGCGTCCACGGGCAGCCCCGTGCAGCAGACCAACTGCCATCCGTTCCGCCACGGACGCTGGATGTGGATGCACAACGGCGCGATCGCCGACTTCCACAAGCTGCGCCGGGAACTGGCCCTGGCCGTCGCCCCCCGCCTCTACCCCGACATCCAGGGGTCGACGGACTCGGAGATGATGTTCTTCCTGGCCCTCACCTTCGGTCTGGAGGATGATCCCCCGGGGGCCGTGGCGCGGATGGCGGGGCTGGTGGAGGAGGTCGGTCACGAGCACGGAGTGGAGTTCCCGTTGCAGATGACCGTCGCCGTCACCGACGGACGGCGCCTGTGGGCGTTCCGCTACTCCACCCAGGCCGACTCCCGGTCGCTCTACTACAGCTCACGGGTGGAGAGCGTGCGCGCCCTCCATCCCGACCTGCCGTTCCTGCGGGAGGCGTCCGACGAGACCCGCCTGATCGTCTCGGAGCCCCTGGGCGACCTGCCCGGCGTCTGGAACAAGGTGCCCGAGGGCAGCTACGGCGTGGTGCAGCCCGAGGGCGACGACATGCTCCCCTTCGTCCCCCGGCCGGTCCGGCGCCGTTGACAGGGACGAGCGGAGATCACACAATCGGTGCCATGACCACATACCGGTTCGGCACCACGGCGGAGTGTCCCCGCGTGCCCGAGCGAACCGGTTGTGAGCGCTCCGGCCGATAACGGCCGTCCCCCGCACCGCAGGCACGACGCGCGACGCGTCGGGGCCCGGTCGGTTCTTCTTCCGGCGAAGCATTCTCCGGCGAAACGCTGAAACGCTCCGGAACCCTCACATTTTCCCGGCCGTCGGGCGACGACGTCGTACCGCCATGGCCCGGTACCGCCCATACCACCGCACCAGGGGAGGACTCCCATGACCGTCACGGCCGCAGACCCGAGCACCGTCCTGCGCGAAGCGCGCATCCCGGAGGACGGAATGTACGAGGGCCGGCGCGTCCTGCGCCGGCTGCCCGAGGGATGGCGGGAGCGGCCCTACGAGCACTTCGAGGTCGTTCCGCAGGCGCGCACCATCGGCGCCGAGATCCGGGGCGTCGACCTCTCGCGCCCGCTCGGCGCCACCCTGCGCGAGGAGTTGAACCGCGCCCTGCTGGAGTGGAAGGTGCTCTTCTTCCGCGCCCAGCACCTCACCTCAGGCCAGCAGCGGGACTTCGCGGGACACTGGGGCGAGCTGGAGACCAACCCCCTGCTCAGCGCCGGTGCCAGCGCGGACGTCGTCCGGTTCGACAAGGGCGCCGGGGGTGCGCCGACGTACGAGAACGTGTGGCACACCGACGTCACCTTCCGGGAGCGGCCCGCGCTCGGCGCCGTGCTCCAGCTGCGCGAGGTCCCGCCGTTCGGCGGGGACACGATGTGGGCGGACATGGCGGCGGCCTACGACAACCTGCCGCCGGAGGTGAAGGAGCGCGTCGACGGCGCCCGCGCCGTGCACGACTTCATCCCAGGGTTCGCCAGGTTCTACGGGCCCGAGCGGCTGGCCCCGCACCAGGACCTCTTCCCGCCCGTGGAGCACCCCGTGGTGCGCACCCACCCCGAGACGGGGCGGCGCATGCTGTTCGTGAACACGTCGTTCACCACCCGCATCACCGGCATGGACCGGGCCGAGAGCGACCGGCTGCTGCGTCTCCTCTTCCAGCAGGCGCACGTGCCCGAGTACCAGGTGCGCTTCCGCTGGCAGGCCGGCGACGTCGCCTTCTGGGACAACCGGGCCACCCAGCACTACGCGGTGGGCGACTACGGCTCCGAGCGCCGGGTCGCCGAACGCGTCGCCATCGCGGGTGACCGGCCCTTCTGACAGGAGGGGAAGGGGGTCGGAGGCGGTGTCCGCTCCCGACCCCCTCCGGGTCGCGCTACGCCTGGTCCTGCTCCTCGATCGCGGCCGGGCGGAGCTGCGCGGCCCGCACGCGGGCGACGTCGAGCTTCTCCCCGCGGTCGAACCGGTAGATGCCGTTCTGCTCCTGGAAGACGTCGGTCAACTGCGTGTAGCAGTAGCCGAACATGTCCCGGTCCTCCAGCAGCACCCCGGTGAGTCCGCTGAACCGCTCGTGGAACTCGTCCTCGTTGCGGACGCGCTCCCCGTAGCCCCAGGAGACCGTGCGGTCCTCGCCGGAGAGGTCGGCGGCGGCCTCGGGGTCCCACCAGATGCCGCCGAACTCGCTGACGAAGTACGGCTGTCCCCGGTAGGGCTGGGAGTAGGGCGCGCCGTTCTCGTAGGCGTTGACGAAGGGCGCGTCCTTGGCGAGGCCGGACATCAGCTCCCGGAAGGCGGCCGGGTCCTGCTCGTAGTTGTGGGAGTCGTAGACGTCGGTCTCGGCGACCCGGTGGGCGTACCCGGACGCGTCCACGACCGGCCGGGTGGTGTCCATGGCCTTGGTCGCCAGGAACATCGCCCGGGTCACGTCGTCGAGCTGGGTCATCCGGTCGTGCAGCTTCTGGTAGGTCTCGTTGAGCGGGCACCAGCCGATGATCGAGGGGTGCGAGTAGTCGCGCTCCAGCGCCTCCAGCCACTGGGCGACGTAGGAGGCGTCGGGCTTCTGATTGTCGCCCGAGGAACCGCCCGTCTCGCAGCCCCAGTCGCCGAACTCGCCCCAGACCAGGTAGCCGAGGCGGTCGGCGTGGTAGAGGAAGCGCTCCTCGAACACCTTCTGGTGCAGCCGGGCTCCGTTGAACCCGGCCGCCAGGCCCAGCTCGATGTCCTTGACCAGTGCCTCGTCGGTCGGGGCGGTCATCAGCCCGTCCGGGTACCAGCCCTGGTCGAGGACGAGACGCTGGAAGAGCGGACGCCCGTTGATGAGGACGGCCTTGCCGCGCAGACCGACGGCACGCAGACCGGCGTAGCTCTCGGCGCTGTCGACCACCTCGCCCGCCGCGTCGAGGAGTTCGAGTCGCAGGTCGTACAGGTGCGGGTCCCCGGGGCCCCACTCGCGGCGCCGGTCGTCCGGCACCGGCAGGTGCAGGCGCGGGGCGAGGTCCAGGTCGGCGCGCGCCTCGGCGCGGCTCACCTCGCCGGCGGCGTCGCTGAGCACGGCGCGCACCTTGTGGCCGGGCCGGTTGCCGGACAGGGGCAGTTCGAGGTGGAACGCGGAGCCGGCCAGGTCGGGGGTGATCCGGGGGCGGCGCAGGTGGACGTCGGGGACGGGCTCCAGCCAGACGGTCTGCCAGATACCGGTCACCCGGGTGTAGTTGCAGTCGTGGTTGGCGTACTTGACGGCCTGCTTGCCCCGGGCCTGCGGACCGGACTTGGGGTCGCGGGCCCGGACGGTGATCACGACCTCCTCGCCCGCCCCGGCGATGTCGCCGAGGTCGGCGGTGAAGGGGGTGAAGCCGCCGCGGTGCCGGACGACCTCCTTGCCGTCGGCCCACACGGTGGTGTCGTGGTCGACGGCGCCGAAGTGCAGCAGCACCCGGCGTCCCGCCCAGGCCGCGGGGAGGGCGAGGGCCTTCCGGTACCAGACGGCCTCCAGGAAGTCGGTGTCGCCGATGCCGGACAGCTCGGACTCGGGCGGGAAGGGGACGAGGATCTCGTCGCGCAGCTCGCGGTCGAGGAGCCCGCGGTCGAGGCCGCTGTCCCCCCGGTCGGTCTCGAACTGCCAGGCGCCGTTCAGGTTGAGCCAGTCGCGGCGCACGAACTGCGGTCGCGGGTACTCCGGGCGCGGTACGGAGTGAGTGGACACACATGCTCCAGTCGATCGGTGGGGCGGCGCTCGGACGCCGGACCCGGGTGTACAGCTGTGAGGGGATGAGAAAGGAGGGTCAGGAACCGCCGAGGCCGGTGGTGGCCACGGAGTTGACGATGCGGCGCTGGAAGAGGAGGAAGACGACGATGAGCGGCAGCGCCGCGAGCAGGGCGGACGCCATCGACTGCGCGTACTGGATGCCGTAGGCGTCCTTCACGGTGGCCAGTCCCACCGGGAGGGTCATCAGGTCGGGGTCGTTGGTGACGATGAACGGCCACATGAAGTTGTTCCAGGCCCCGATGAAGACGAAGATCGCGACCGCCGCCACGATCGGCCGCGACAGCGGCAGCACGATCGACCGGAAGACCCGGAACTCGGAGGCGCCGTCGATCCGGGCCGCCTCCTCCAGCTCCTTGGGGATGCCGTCGAAGAACCGCTTGAGGATGAACACCATCATCGGCGCGACGACCTGGGGCAGGATGACCGCCGCGTAGGTGTCGACCATATTGAAGAGCAGCATCTGGTCGAACAGCGGCACGACGAGCAGTTGCGGCGGGATCATGATGGCGGCGACGGTGACGGCGAGCAGCGCGCGCCGGCCGCGGAACGTGCCGCGCGAGAAGCCGTACGCCGCCAGCGTGGAGACCACCACGGTGAGCAGGGTGACCAGTCCGGCGATCAGGAAGCTGTTGAAGGCCCAGACGGAGACGTTCCCGCGTTCCAGGATCTCCCGGTAGGCGTCCAGGGTGAAGGCGCCCTTGAACGGGGACAGCCCGGTGGTGGCGACGTCCTTCTCGCTCTGCACGGAGGTGGCGATCGCCCACAGGAAGGGCACCAGCCAGACGACCGAGAGGACGACGAGCGCCGTGCCGGCCAGGACCCGGGGCAGCCGGCCGTGGCCGAGGAGCAGGGGGGAGCCGGACGCTTCACGGGGTGGACGCCGCCGTGCGCGGACGGGGGTGGCGGTTGCGGACACGGTCAGTCCTCCCGGCGGAAGAGACGGAACTGCACGAGCGAGACGACGATGATCAGGGCGAAGAAGAGGTACGAGACGGCGGAGGCGTAGCCGAGGCGGTAGCCGGTGAAGCCGACGTCGTAGACGTACTCCAGGACGGGGCGGGTGGAACCGTTGGGGCCGCCCTTGGTGAGGATGTAGATCTGGTCGAACACCTTGAGGGAGGCCAGGATCTGGAGCATGGCCACCAGCCCGGTGGTCCTGCGCAGCTGCGGCAGGGTGACGGACCACAGCCGCCGCCACGCACCTGCCCCGTCGAGTACCGCCGCCTCGTCGAAGGTCGTGGGCAGAGACTGGAGCGCGGCGAGGTAGAGCAGGAAGTTGAAGCCGACCGTCCACCAGACGGTGAGGCCGGCGATGGACCACATGGCGACGGACTCGTCGGACAGCCAGCCGACGGGGGCCATGCCGAAGCTGTCGAGGAGCTGGTTGCCCAGGCCCAGCTCCGGCTGGTAGAGCCAGGTCCAGATGAGGGTCACCACGGTGACCGGCAGCAGGTAGGGGGCGAAGAACGCCAGCCGCCACGCCCACTGTCCGGCGAGCCCGCTGTGCACGAGCAGCGCCATGGCCAGGGCGACCAGCACGAGCGGGACGCTGGAGATGGCGGTGAAGAAGACGGTGTTGCCGAGGCTGCTCCAGACGTCCGGATCGCCGAAGGCCTCGGTGTAGTTGTCGAAGCCGACGAAGCCGGTGTCGCGCAGGGCGAGCGAGCTGTCGGTGAAGCTCATCCAGAGCCCCTGCACGATCGGCCAGACCATGAAGAGGCCGAAGACGAGCAGGAAGGGCAGAACGAAGACGAATCCGTTGCCGGGGCGTATCCGGCGCAGGACGGCACGGCGGCCGTCCGCGGGGCCGGTGGCGGGGTCGGTCCGCTCCTCGGCGCCGAGCGGTGCGGTGGTGGTCACGTCGGTCACTCCTTCTGCTGGGTCAGGCCACCGGGTTGGGCTGCTGCAGCAGCGCGTCCGCCTCGCGGACCATCTGCCGCACCGCCTTCTCGGGGGAGGTGTTGCCCAGCAGCGCCGACTGGAGCGGCTGGCACATCCGGTTCTGGAAGTTCGAACCGGCTCCGACGAACCAGTTGGGCGGGTCGAGCACCGCCACCTCCGCGGCGTCGGCGTAGGACGACTGCGGTTCGAGCGCCGCGTACTCGGGCTCCGCGAGGACGGGCTGGTACGCGGGGATGTGACCGGCGCCCGCCCAGGTGAGGCTCTGCTTGAGGATCTCCGCGATGTACCGGTGGGCCTCGCGGCGCCGGGCCGGGTCGGGGTTCTCCTGGTGCGGGAGGACGAAGCTGTGGCTGTCGGTGTAGACGGCCGGCTTGTCGAAGACCTGCGGGAAGGGCGCGGCACCCAGGTCGATGCCGGACTCCTTCAGCGTCGGCAGCTCCCACTCGCCGAGCATGGCCATGCCGCCGCGGCCACCGGTGAAGGCGGCCAGCGCGCCGTTGTAGTCCAGGTTGTTGGGGTTGGTCTTCCCGTCGAAGAGCCGCGTCATGAGGGTCACGACGCGGACGGCGGCGTCGACGTCGATCCGAGCGGGCCCGCCGTCCGGCAGATCGAACTCGGCTCCGGTCTGCGCGTACAGGCCGGCGAACAGGCGCCAGTTCTGCGCGGTGTCGGTGACGTGGCCGAAGAGGATGCCGGACTGCCCGGTGGCCTCGGCGAGGGCCCTGCCCGCCTCCAGCAGTGCCTCGGGCGAGCCCATGGGGGCCAGGGCGCCGGAGGGGTCCAGGAGCCCGGCCTTCTCCGCGGCCTTCCTGTCGTAGAAGACGATGAAGGGGTGGACGTCCAGCGGGATCGCGTAGACGGTGCCCTCGTGCCGCGTCCGCGACCACACCGCCGGTGTGAAGTCCCTCTCGGTGACGCCGAACTCGGCGAGCAGGTCCAGGTCGACGGGGTCGACCAGGCCGCCGGGCGCGTAACCGGCCAGCCGGGACAGGTGCATGGCGGCCACGTCGGAGGCCCGGCCGCCGGCGGCGGACATGGCCAGCTTGGTGTAGTACGACGGGCCCCAGTCCAGGATGGTGCGGTCCACGTCGAAGCCGTCGTCGCCCTTGGACACGGCGTCGATCATCTCGTCCATGAGCATGCCGTCGCCGCCCTGGAACAGGTCCCAGACGCTCAGCGCGGACGCCCCGGAGGCCGAGGCCGGTGAGGCGCAGCCGGACAGCGGCCCGGCGGCGAGCAGGGCGCCCGTACCGGCCATGGCGTGGCGCAACAGCCGTCGGCGGCTGAGGCGGCGTAGCGGGTCGGACACGGCCGGCACCCCCTGGAGGGGCGAACGAGAACTCATCGCGGACCTTTCGACGGCCGGAGCTCATGCGGTGGCTAGTTTTTACATCGATGTACATTGGCTGTAAAGAGCTGGGGCGCAGAGCGGCGACCGTGACCGTGGGATCGGCGTCCCGGTGGCCCGCACGGAAACCGTCCGGGCCGCCGGGACATAGACTCGTGCACCGCACGGGAGGCAGGGAGGTCTCGGTGGCACGGCCCAGGATCAAGGACGTCGCACGTCACGCGGGCGTTTCGGAGAAGACGGTGTCCAACGTCATCAACGACTACGCCCACGTCTCGGACCGGACGAGGCGGGTCGTGCGGGACTCCATCGAACAGCTCGGATACCGGGTGAACCTGGCGGGCCGCCACTTGCGCAAGGGCCGAACCGGCATCATCGCGCTCGTCGTCCCGGAACTGGACATACCGTACTTCGCCGAACTGGCCCGGCATGTCATCCGCGAGGCCGAGGAGCGCTCCCTGACCGTCCTGATCCACCAGTCCGGGGCGGACCGCGCCCACGAGCTGGCGGCGCTGGCCGGGTTCGGCTCCACCTTCGTGGACGGGATCATCCTCAGCCCGCTCGCCCTCACCGCCGACGACCTGCGGGACCGCTCGGGCTTCCCGCCGACCGTCCTGCTCGGGGAGCTGCTGGAGGAGGGCGCCGACCACGTGGCCATCGACAACGAGCGTGCCGCGCGCGAGGCGACCCGGCATCTGATCGGCCTCGGCCGCCGCACCGTCCTGGCCGTCGGCGGGGTCGACGCCCCGGGCCTGGGCACGGCGGAGGCCCGCACTCGCGGGTACCGCGCCGCCCTGGCGGAAGCGGGCATCGCCTACGACGCCTCCCTGGTGGTCCCGGTCGACTCGTTCCGGATGCCCGCCGGAGCACGGGCCGTGGCGCGGCTGCTCCACGACGGGGTCCGGCCCGACGCGCTGCTCTGCCTCAACGACCAGTTGGCGCTGGGCGCGTTGCGCGCGCTGCACGAGCACGGGGTGGACGTGCCCGGTGAGGTCGCCGTGATCGGTTTCGACGACGTGGAGGGCGGGCGGTTCAGCGTGCCGACGCTGAGCACGGTGGCCCCGGACAAGGCGGCGGTGGCGAAGGTCGCCGTGGAGCTGCTGCAACGCCGCATCGAGGACGCGACCGACGCGGACGGCGTGCGGGCCGACGCGGAGTCGGGGGCGCAGTCGCCCCAGGACCGCATCGTGGCCCACCGGCTCGTCCTGAGGGAGAGCACGGAGGGCCACGATCGGCGCTGACGGGTGGTCCGCCCCGGCGGGTCAGTTCGTGTAGACCTCGGCGCGGTCGACGCTCACGAAGGACGCCCCGGACTGGGAGTTGTGCTCTCCCGTGACCCGGACGCGCAAGGTGTGCCTGCCGTTCGCGAGCCGTGGGCTGGTGTACTGCACCGCCTCACCGACGCGGATCGGGTTGTGGAAGTCCACCCGTTGTTCGGGGCCGCCGTCGATGCTGACGGCGGCGTAGCCGTTGCCGGTGTCCTTGACCGAGAGCAGGGCGATGCGGGTGCCGGTGAAGGAGAAGGTGGCCGTGGCACCGGCCCGGTCGCTCCAGTGGTCGTCGCTCCAGAAGCACTGCGTGGCGCAGCCCGAACCGGAGTTCCAGGCACCGGTGTAGGTGACGCTCCCGGCACCGCTGGAGCGGCCGTCGTCGTTGATCCAGTAGTTGCCCGAGCCGGGGTCGCCGGAGGGCAGGTTCTGGGTGGCGCCCATGGCGAGCGGACGGCCGAAGTCGGGGCTGCCGTCGGCCCGCCAGGTGAACTTCTGGGCCCGGGTGGTGCGGTTGCTGTAGGTGTTCACCGACGTCGTCTTGGCGTGATAGACGATCCAGTCCTCGGTACCGTCCGGGGACTGGAAGAAGGCGTGGTGGCCCGGCCCGAACACGCCCCGGTCGTCGGCCCGGGAGAAGACCGCGCCCTGGTGCTGCCGCCAGTTGCCCGGCACCAGCGGGTCGGAGGTGAGCGGCATCGACATCATCCAGACCTGGTAGTCCGGCTTGCCCGTGTCACAGGCCGAGTACGTCATCCACACCCGCCCATTGCGGTAGAGGAACTCCGGCCCCTCCCGCACCTCGGGGCAGCCGCCGGCCGCGTTGATCGCGACGGCGTCGCCGGAGACGGTGTACGGGTTGGACATCGGCGCGATGTTCAGCCCGTTGTGCTGGTACTGGTTGATGCCGCTGTAGGCGAGGTAGAGGCGCCCGCCGAGCTGGAGGACGCCGGCGTCGATGGCGAAGTCGTCGGCGTGGTTGGGCGGGGCGAGCTTGGCCTTGAAGTGGTACGGGCCGGTCGGGTCGTCGCGCTCCGACTCCAGGACGTACAGCCGGTGGTGCTCGTCGACGCCGTCGTCGGCGGTGTAGTAGAGGTACCAGCGGTCGCCGAAGCGGTAGAACTCCGGGGCCCAGATGTTGCGGTTGCGCGAGGGGTCGGTGTCCGTCCAGACGGTGACGGGGTCGGCCGCGGCCAGGGTGCCCAGGGACGGCGAGCGCCACATCCTGATGCTGCCGCCCTGGGTGGTGGTCAGGTAGTAGTTGCCCTTCCAGTTGGTCATGAAGGGGTCGGGCCCGCTGTTGAGCGGGTTGCGGAAGGCGCCGGCCGCGGCGGCGGCGCCGGCACGGGGTTCGGGTGCGGACGGCGCGGCGCCGGCCTGGGAGGTGAGCCCGGGGAGCAGGCCGACGAGCAGCCCGAGGAGGGCGGCGAGGAGCAGGCCGGCGTGCGTGCGGGGATGCTGTGAGGGGCTGGGGGGCACGGTGGGGTCCCTTTCCGCAGCTTTACATCGATGTAATGGCGGGGCGTCAGGTTAGGGAGGCGCCGCAGGGGTGTCAACAGGGCGAGAAATGGTATTCCATTTGCCGTAGACCTCTTGACGGTGCGGTTTGGCGAAAACTACGTTCTGTTCATCGGAAAGCCGCTTCCGCCTTGTGGAACTCTCCAACTCCCCGCATCCTGATCCCAGGAGTCCCGTATGACTGCCCTGGAAGACCGCCGCTCGTCCGCGGAGTCCAGTGACACCGCCACCAGCTCCGGCCTCTACACGTACGACCTGGCCCCGACCAAGCGTGAAGGGCGCCGCTGGGGCGCGTACAACGTCTTCACCCTCTGGGCCAACGACGTGCACAGCCTGGGCAATTACGCCTTCGCGATCGGGCTGTTCGCCCTCGGGCTCAACGTGTGGGGCATCCTCGCCGCCTTCGCGCTCGCCTCGGTCCTGCTCTTCCTCCTGCTCACCCTGTCCGGATTCATGGGTCACAAGACGGGCGTTCCGTTCCCGGTGATGAGCCGGATCGCGTTCGGTATCAAGGGGGCGAAGATTCCGGCGGTCGTCCGGGGCGTCGTGGCGATCGCCTGGTTTGGTATCCAGACCTATCTCGCGGCGGCGGTGCTGAGCGCGCTCCTGGTGGCCATGTTCCCCGGGCTGGCCCGCCTGGACACGAACTCCCTGCTCGGGCAGTCGACGCTCGGCTGGATCACCTTCCTGGTCCTGTGGGCCCTCCAGGTGCTCATCGTGAGCTACGGCATGCAGATGATCCGCCGGTACATGGCCTTCGCGGCGCCCACCACACTGCTCACCATGTGCGCCCTCGCGGTGTGGATGTTCGTCCGGGCGGACGGCTCGATCTCCCTGTCCGTCGACGATCCGCTCACCGGCGGCGCGATGTGGCTCCAGGTGCTGCAGGCCGCCGCGCTCTGGGTGGTGATCTACGGGACGTTCGTGCTGAACTTCTGCGACTTCACCCGCTCCGCGCGCAGCCGGGGCTCGATCGTCCGCGGGAACGTGATCGGCATCCCGGTGAACATGCTCTTCTTCGCCGTGATCGTGGCGGTGCTCAGCGGCGCCCAGTTCAGCCTCGACGGGCACGTCATCACCAGTCCGACGGACATCGTGCGGACCATCCCCAACATGTTCCTGCTGGCCGTCGCCTCGCTCTGCCTGATCGCTCTCACGGTGGCGGTGAACCTGCTCGCCAACTTCGTCGCGCCGATCTACGCCCTGGTCAACCTCTTCCCGCACCGGCTCGACTTCCGCCGCGCCGGTCTGGTCAGCGCGGTGCTGGGCCTGGTGATCACGCCCTGGAACCTCTACAACAGCCCGGTCGTCGTCAACTACTTCCTCGGCGGGCTCGGCGCGCTGCTCGGCCCGCTGTTCGGCGTGATCATGGCGGACTACTGGCTGCTGCGGAAGTCCCGGGTGAACGTGCCGGCCCTCTACACGGAGGACGCGGGCGCCGAGTACCACTACCGCCGCGGCTACAACCCGCGCGCCGTCGCCGCGTTCGTCCCCAGCGCCGCCGTCGCCGTGGTGGTCGCCCTGGTCCCCTACTTCCACGCCGCGGCCGGGTTCTCCTGGTTCGTCGGAGCGATCGTCGCCGCCGCGCTGTACGCGGTCATCGCGGACCGCGCCTCACCGATCCGCGACGTGGACGGCGAGGCCATCGCCGTGGCGGCGGAGTAGCCGCGGCGCGGTTGCGGCGGGCGGGCCGGGCATGGCACCTCGACTCCGCGGGCGCCGCCGAGGAGGCCCGCCGCGGGGACGTCGGCCCACCGTCGCCGCGAACCGATGTCTGGCACGGCAGCGACCCGCAGCCACCGCTGACCGATGTCGTCGCGCGGCAGCGACCCGCCCTCGCCACTGAACACCCGCCGCAAGTCCACCGTCGCCGCGAAGCAACGCCGCCGTAGCGACACGGCCCCACCGTCGCCGCGAACCGGCCCCACCGCCACGTGGCGACCCGCGGAACCTCCCGCCCGAGCAGAAGGCCCACCCATGCGCATCCTCGTGGTCAACGTCAACACCACGCAGTCCATCACCGACGCGATCGGCAAGCAGGCCGCCGCCGCGGCCGCGGAGGGCACCGAGATCGTGCCGCTGACCCCGGCCTTCGGCGCGGAGTCCGTCGAGGGCAACTACGAGAGCTACCTCGCCGCCGTCGCCGTCATGGAGACCGTCCGGGCCCACCCGGAGCCGTTCGACGCGGTGATCCAGGCGGGGTACGGGGAGCACGGCCGCGAAGGGCTCCAGGAACTGCTCGACGTACCCGTCGTCGACATCACCGAGGCCGCCGCGAGCACCGCCCAGTTCCTGGGCCGCCGCTACTCCGTCGTCACCACCCTGGACCGTACGGTCCCGCTGATCGAGGAGCGGCTGGAGGTGGCGGGACTGAGCGCGAGGTGCGCCTCGGTGCGCGCCAGCGGGCTGCCGGTGCTCGAACTGGAACGGGACGAACAGGCCGCCGTGGACGCCATCACCGAACAGGCCGCCCGCGCGGTCGAGGACGACCGGGCCGAGGTGATCTGCCTGGGCTGCGGAGGCATGGCCGGGCTCGCCGAACGCGTGGTGGAACGGACCGGTGTCCCCGTGGTCGACGGCGTCGCGGCAGCCGTGACGGTCGCCGAGTCCCTGGTCCGGCTCGGCCTGTCCACGTCCAAGGTGCGCACCTACGCGCCCCCGCGTGCCAAGCGGATCGTCAACTGGCCCCCGCGGGTGGGCTGACCCCTCACCAAGTCCTCCCGCGCCCCGGCCGGCGGCCGGCTCCGGGGTATTCTGACGGGCCGCCCGACCGCCGCTCCGCACGGCGCGGTCGTACGGCTCGGAACGGGAAGAGGGACGAAGGACGGCGATGGCTGCGTCAGAGGGCTTCATGCCCGAGTCCGAGCGGGTCACGCGACGGCTGCGCGACGAGATCGTGGACGGCGTGCGGCGACCGGGGAGCCGCCTGGTCGAGCGGGAGCTGGCCGAGGCGCTGGGCGTGAGCCGGCTGCCCGTCAGGGAGGCCCTGAGGACACTGGTGTCGGAGGGGCTGGTGACGCCGCGGCCCCGGTCCTGGGCGGTGGTGCGGGAGTTCACCACGAGCGACATCGCCGACCTCGACGAGGTCCGCTCGGGTCTGGAGACCCTGGCCTTCCGGCTCGCCGCCGGGCGGCACACCCGCGACGGTCTCGAACGGCTGCGTGCGACGGTGGACGCCGAACTCGACGCGGCCCGCGCCGACGACGCGGTGGGAGCACGCCGCGCGGCCGCCGACTTCCACCAGACGGTGATCTCGCTGGCCGCCAACGAGTTGCTCAACGAACTCGAACGCGTCCTGCACAGCCGCCTGCGCTGGCTCATGGGCCAGCACGACGACCTGTTGGCCGTCGCCCTGGAACACGAGGCCCTCTACCAGGCCATCGCGGAACGCGACGTGGAGCGCGTCCAGGAACTGGTCCTGCACCATCTGTCGACGAGCCGCAGCGCGGCCCTGGGCCACCACGCCCGGGAGCAGGCGCGGCGCGACGAGCGGCAGCAGACCTAGGAACGCCGGTCCGCCTTGTCAGGGGTTCCGCAGGCCGGCGTCGCCCCACTCCTGGACGACCACCTCGTCGCCCACCGACAGCTTCCCCGGCGTGACCACGGAGAACTTCGCGCCGAACACCACGCCGCCGGCAGCGGCCCGTCGGTAGCTCGCGAGTGTGCGCAGCGGCTCCGGCCCCCGCCTTGCTCCGGCCTCCTGCTCGACCAGAGTGACGGCACAGCGCACCGCGAGCTTGGCGAAGCCCAACTCGGCGTCGCCGATGGTGATGCGGCGTGCGCGATCCTCGCCGTGCGGTGGGGCGGCCCAGTCGACGCCGTCGTGGTCGTGACCGTCGTGGCTGCCGACGACGACGTTCGGGCGGAAGCGGTTCATCGACAGGGACGGCGCGCCTCGCTCGGCCATCCGCTGGTTGAGGAGGGCGAGGGAGGCGCGGGACAGCAGGTGCACCGCACTGCTGTCGGCATAGCCGGACGGGCCGGGGGTCAGGCCGTCGGCGATTCGGTCGTGCTCCGGCGGCACGCGGACCAGACGGCTGGGGGTGCCGAGGAACTCCGACAGCCAGGTGGCGGCTTCGTCACCCTGGTCGATCCCCTGGAAGGGGGTGCCGAACAGGTCGACGTCGCGGCGCGGCGCGGATGTCGTCACGTCGAGGCACAGCGTGCCGAAGGGGCCGGTGCCGTCGGCCGCGTCAAGCGTGAGCCGGGAGCCGTCGGTACTGACGGCGGGCCGGATCAGGGCCAGGCGGGGGTGCCGGCGTTGCGTGCGGAAGATTCCGTCCTCGCTGACGACCATGAAGCTGCGGTCGTGGGCGAGGCCCGCCGGTGTCAGGAGCGCATCGTTCATCGACGTACCTGCGCACCCCTTGACGGGATAGCAGATCAGATCCACGACGTTGGCCATGTGCCGCCCCCTTCGGTCCGCGACCAGCGTAGACGTATGTCGTTGTGAGATGGCGTCCAGCCGTGCGCTCCGAGCGGCTAAGCCGGTCGTCGTTGCACGGCATCGGCGACGACCGCTGTCACGAGCTTCTCGACGGCTTCCGTGGCCGGCGGACCGGGGCCACGGTCGGTGAACACGAGATGCCCGCCACCGACCAGGGAGAGGGTGAGTGAGTCGATGTCGGCGTCAGCCGCGATGCGGCCCCAGGCACGCTCGTCGGGAGCCGCGCGGCCCGGTCGAGCACGAGGTCGGTGAGGAAGGCGTCGAAGTCGATGAAGTGCCGGTGCAGGATCCCCTTGGCGTAGCCCGCTCCCTCAGTGACGGCCCGGTTGGTCAGCCCGCTCGGTCCGTCCCGCAGAAGCACGCGTTCGGCGGCGTCGAAATGGTCGAGCGCGTCAGGAACGCGCCGTGGCCCGGATGGCGCGCCGTCGCCTGCCGTGCGCCCCGACGAACGGGCGGGCCCTCTTCTTCCCCGGCCGCAGGACTCGTCCGTGTCGCGCAGAGCTGAACGGGACGGGGGAACCGTCGACCGAGGCGCCGTTCACGGAAGGGCCGGGGTGACGACACGAGCTCGCCGGGCCGAATCAACCACCCGGCAAGAGGTCGTTGGAAGCGCTCGCGCGAGGGGCACGGCGACCGCGTCACGAACCGCGGCGCGACCTCCTCGCGGACATCGTGGGCTGATCCCCGTCCGTTCGCTGCCGAGGCGGTTGGCCGGCGGGCCGGGGCCCGGAACCTGGATCCGGATGCACGGGCCCGGAGATGCCGGCTCGGGCGGCCTCCAGTTGGGCCGCGAAGGCCACGCCCAAAAAGAGCGCGACGCCCGCCAGGTTGGCCCAGAGGAACAGGGCCATCAGGGCGGTCAGTGGCCCGTACAGCGACCCGAAGGACCCGCTGTGCCCGACGTAGAGGGCCAGCAGCCAGGTCGCCGTGATCCACAGGACGAGCTGTACCGCGGACCCGAACACGAGCCAGGTGTACCCCGGTTGGTCACGCCGGGGCGCCCACCGCAGGACGACGGCCGAAGCCATGCAGGCGAGCGCCACGCCCACCGGGACCTTCGCCCAGTTCCACCAGCTCAGCCACTCCCCGGGCCAGTCGAAGACCTCCGTCACCGCCCTGCCCACCGCTCCCCCGGCCACCGTCACGAGGAAGCCGAGCACCAGCGGCCCGCCCGCACCGACCGCCAGCAGCAGGCTGCGGGCGTACTTCGCCCAGAACGGCCGGTCGCGTTCGATGCCGTAGATGCGGTTGCACCCCCGCTCGATCTGGCCCATGGCCGATGCGAGGTTCAGTACGGCGAAGACGAGGCCCAGCCACATGGCCACGGTGCCCGCCGTGTCGGCACCGGCATGCGTGCGGGTCGCCAGCAGTCCCTCGCGCACGAGTTCGGCGCTGGCCGGCGGAACGATCTCGCTCAAGGTCACTTCGATCAGTCGTCCGACGCTCTCCGTGTGGGTGGCCGCGGAGACCCCGACCAGGGCGATGGCGAGCGGGATCACCCCGATGACCAGCTGGAAGGCGAGGGCCCGCGCGAAACTGAATCCGTCGGCGTACCGGAAGCGCAGGAACCCGTCGGTCACCAGCCGGCGGCCCCCGTAGCGGCGCAGCGCGGTCCACGCCTCGTCTCCGGACAGCTCGTCGCCGATCATGTCCCTTGTCTGCGGTACGTGCACGACGGTTCCCATGCAGGAGGTGTGCTCCGCCGGCCCGTTTCCATGCGGTCGGCGCCCTCGTGCCGAAGAGGGATCCCCACCCAGTCGTCGCGGACAGGGCTGCTCGTCTACGACTCCGACTGCCCCGGCTCCGCGGACAGGACCTGACGACGGGCCCGGCCCTGCCGGTGATCACGGTGCTGCGGCGCCGCCCGCCCCGCATCACGGACCGCGCCCACGCGTGGACGTACGTGGCGCTGCTCGGCGCGGTGACGGTCGCGATGGTGGTCTGACACGCTGGCCGAGGGCACGGACCGCCGCCCGGTGCCGCACCGGGCGTCAGCCGATGACGGCCTCCCAGGTGTCGACCGCGAAGTGGACGGTCATGCCGTTGCGGCCGTAGAGGCGCGGTGCGCCGGTGGCGTTGGCCGTGTCGACCCCGAGGCCCACCGTGTCCCGGCCCCGCGCGGCGAAGTGCGCGAAGGCGTGCCGCAGGAGGAATCCCCCCAGGCCCCTCCCCCGCGCCTCGCCCAGCACGCCGAGGGCGCGGATCCAGCCCATGGCCTCGCGGTCGTCCCGGGCCAGCAGGAAACCGGCGTCCCCCAGGCCGTCGGTGGCGGCGATCCACACCAGGGACCAGTCGAGCCCCTCGGCGTCGATGTCGCTGAGCCAGAGCCGGTACGGGCGCGGCTGGAAGTCGAAGTGCCCGGCGAACGCCTGCTGGTACAGCTCGTGCACCCGGACACGGTCCGCCTCCGTCGCGCAGGCGCGCACGCTCACCCCGGCCGGGGCCCGCGGCGGCAGGTCGGCCGCCGGGTCCACCGCCCGGCGCAGGACGTGGTGGGACCGGACGATGCGCCAGCCCCGTTCCGCGAGGAGCGCGGTGTCGGTGGTGGGCCGGGCGTTGAGGTGCAGGTGGACTACGGCCCGAGCGGCCCCGTTGGCCCGTGCCTTGGCGAGGGCGCGGTCCTCCATGGCGGCCAGCAGCCGCAGGCCGGTGCCCTGGTGGCCGGGGAGCACGTAGTGGTCGATGTCCACGCGCTCGCCGCCGGACTCGTCCCACAGCAGCCCGTACGCCACCAGCAGGCCGCCGTCGAAGGCGAGCCACGAGTCCCGGGTCAGATCCGTCTCGGGATGCTTCAGGTCGGCCTCGACGGTGTGCTGGTCGGTCTCGGGGCGGCCGATCTCGATCCGGTCGATCTCGTTGAGGAGCTGGGTGATGGCGGGCGCGTCGGCAAGGGTGGCCGGCCGCAGGTCGGCGGTGGACATGAGAGCAGAATCGGGGGCGTCGGCGGGCGCCCGCAACGGAATTTCCGCCCTTTACGCCGCTGAGGACCCGCCCGGACGCGGACGGGCGCGATGAGTGGACGTAGGTCCGCGAACCGCGGGCATACGGGTGTCCTGAGGACCTTCTCCGTCGCCGACCACGGGAGTCTCCTGTGACACCGAGCCTGCGCACCGCACGCGGGTGCCGTGCCGCCGCCGTGCTCCTGCTCGCCGCCGCCTGGTACGGGGGCAGCCACCACCCCTGGCTCGCCCTGCCCGGTCTCTACGCCGCGGGGGTCATGGCCTGGTGCGCGGCCCGGGAGGGAGCCGAGCACCGGCGCCGGACGGTCCTGGCGCGCCGGGCCGAACTCCTGGCCCGCCCGCCTCACGGGCAGCCGGTCGGTCTCACCCCCTGCTGCGCCTTCTGGCGGCACTCCGACGGCGCCGTGCACGGCCCGGAGTGCACCCGCCCCGCCGCCGCCCGCGTCCCCGTGGGCGCCGACTGCTGCGAGGTGTGGTGGACCTCGCTGGGCTCGGCGCACGACACGGCCTGTCCGTGGCACGTCGGCGCGCCGGACCGGAACCGGAGCGACTGGGCTCCGCAGTAGTCCGCCGGCGGCGTGTCCCGCCGCCCCGTCCGCATGCCGGACGCGACCGGCCGGTGCCGGGTCCGGTCCCGGTAGGGTGAACGGTGCAGCTGGTTCGCCCCGTCCGCCAGGCGGGATGCGTCGCAAGAGGGAACCCGGTGGGAATCCGGGACTGCCCCGCAGCGGTGAGTGGGAACGACCGCCGTCATACGCACTGGGTCCGACGTACCGGGCCCGGGAAGCGACGGCCACTAGGTGTCCTCCGGACGGAGGGCGTGCCCGCGAGTCCGAAGACCTGCCAACTGCCCGCGTGCGGACCGTTCCGCGCGCGGACATCCCGGTGACCTCGAGGGCGGGTCGGCGTACACACCAGGCGGAACGACCGTGCCTTTGCCGCGCGGGTCGTCACCGTCCGGCTGTCAGCCACGACCTTCGCGCTCTCGTCCCGTCCCCGGGATCTCAGGGATTCATCTCGCGAAGGAGATCTCCGTGACAGCGAAGTCCGCAGCCGCGGCAGCACGGGCCACCGTGTACGGCTACCCCCGCCAGGGCCAGAACCGTGAACTGAAGAAGGCCATCGAGGGCTACTGGAGGGGCCGCGTCACCGCCGACGCCCTCCACACCACCGCCGCCGAACTCCGGCGGAACAACCGGCGGCAGCTCGCCGACTCCGGCATCCACGAGGTGTCCACCGGCGACTTCTCGTACTACGACCACGTCCTCGACACCACGGTCATGGTCGGCGCGATTTCCGAACGGCACCGCGCCGCCGTCGCCGCCGACGCGACGGACGGCTACTTCGCGATGGCCCGCGGCACCCAGGACGTGGCGCCGCTTGAGATGACCAAGTGGTTCGACACGAACTACCACTACCTCGTCCCCGAACTCGGTCCCGACACCGTCTTCACGGCCGACTCCACCAAGCAGGTCGCCGAGCTGAAGGAGGCCCTCGCCGAGGGCCTCACCGCCCGTCCGGTCCTGGTCGGCCCCGTCACGTACCTGCTGCTCGCCAAGCCCGCTCCCGGCGTGCCCGCGGACTTCGAGCCGCTCACGCTCCTGGACCGGCTGCTTCCCGTGTACGCCGAGGTCCTCGCCGACCTGCGTGCGGCCGGAGCCGAATGGGTCCAGCTCGACGAACCCGCCCTCGTGCAGGACCGCACCCCGGCCGAGCTGAATGCCGCAGAGCGCGCCTACCGTGATCTCGGTGCCCTGCCCGACCGGTCCAAGCTGCTGGTCGCCTCGTACTTCGACCGGCTCGGCGACGCCCTGCCGATGCTGGCCAAGGCACCGGTGGACGGGCTGGCGCTGGACTTCACCGAGGCCGCCGCCGCCAACCTCGACGCGCTCGCCGCCGTCGGTGGACTGCCCGGCAAGCGATTGGTCGCCGGTGTGGTCAACGGCCGCAACATCTGGATCAACGATCTGCAGAAGTCGCTGTCCACCCTCGGCACCCTGCTCGGGCTCGCCGACCGTGTCGACGTCTCCGCCTCCTGCTCCCTGCTGCACGTCCCGCTGGACGCGGCCCTCGAGCGGGACATCGACCCGCAGATCCTGCGGTGGCTCGCGTTCGCCCGGCAGAAGACCTCCGAGATCGCCACGCTCGCCAAGGGCCTCGCCCAGGGCACCGGCACCATCACCGGCGAACTCGCCGCCAACCGCGCCGACCTCGCCTCCCGGGCCACCTCACCCATCACCCGCGACCCCGCCGTCCGCTCCCGTGCGGAGGCCGTGACGGACGCCGACACCCGTCGTTCCCAGCCGTACGCCGAACGGGCCGCGGCCCAGCGCGCCCACCTCGGGCTGCCCCTGCTGCCGACCACCACCATCGGCTCGTTCCCGCAGACCACCGAAGTGCGCACCGCGCGCGCCGACCTGCGCGCCGGGCGCATCGACGAGGCCGCTTACGAGGAGCGCATCAAGTCGGAGATCCAGGAGGTCGTCTCCTTCCAGGAGAAGACCGGAATCGACGTCCTGGTGCACGGCGAGCCCGAGCGCAACGACATGGTCCAGTACTTCGCCGAGCAGCTGACCGGCTACCTCGCCACCCAGCACGGCTGGGTCCAGTCGTACGGCACCCGCTACGTCCGTCCGCCGGTCCTGGCCGGTGACATCTCCCGCCCCCAGCCGATGACCGTGCGCTGGACGAACTACGCCCAGTCCCTGAGCGACCGCCCGGTGAAGGGCATGCTCACCGGGCCGGTCACCATGCTCGCCTGGTCCTTCGTCCGCGACGATCAGCCCCTCGGCGACACCGCCCGCCAGGTCGCTCTCGCCCTGCGCGACGAGGTGAACGACCTGCAGGCCGCCGGCACCTCGGTCATCCAGGTGGACGAGCCCGCGCTGCGCGAGACCCTGCCCCTGAGGGCCGCCGACCACGCCGCCTATCTGGCGTGGGCGACCGAGGCGTTCCGGCTCAGCACGAGCGGGGTGCGTCCGGACACCCAGATCCACACCCACATGTGCTACGCGGAGTTCGGCGACATCGTCCAGGCCATCGACGACCTCGACGCCGACGTCATCAGTCTGGAGGCAGCCCGCAGCCACATGCAGGTCGCCCGGGAACTGGCCGCGCACGGCTACCCCCGTGAGGCCGGGCCAGGCGTCTACGACATCCACTCCCCGCGGGTCCCGAGCGCCGACGAGGCCGCCGACCTCCTGCGCACGGGCCTGAAGGCCATCCCGGCCGAGCGGCTCTGGGTCAATCCCGACTGCGGGCTGAAGACCCGCGGCTGGCCCGAGACCCGCGCGTCGCTGGAGAACCTGGTCGCCGCCGCCCGCACGGTCCGCGGTGAGCTGCCCGCTTCCTGACCGGAGCGTGCCGGCGCCGGGCCGGGACACCGCACGTGTCCCGGCCCGGCGCTCACACCGTGACGTCAGCCGGCCCGCCCCGTCGGGGTGAGGGTCAGCGTCTGCTCGCCGGGGCCGCGCCGGCCGCCGACCCGGTCGCCGGTGCTGTCGGTCCAGGAGCGGACGGGCGTGGTCTCGGCGCGCCGGTGGGGGTCGCCGGAGACGCCGATCACCAGGCCGCTGTAGCGGTTGACCAGCCGGTACGTGCTGTCGGTGGTGCCGTCGGCGGAGGTGCCGGGGATGACGAACCACTGCTGTCCGACGGAGGGTCCGCCGCTGCCGGGGCGGGTGACGGTGGGCTTGGTGCCCCAGGCCCGGCCGGCCGTCGTGGTGGAGTCGACGCCGAGCAGCCTGCCGGTCGCGGCGTTGGCGATGCGGTAGGAGCCGTCGCCGTTGCCGGTGAAGACCCACGCCGCCAGTCCGGACGGCTTCGGCCCGCGCACCGACGTGGTGGCGGAGCCGTGCGCGGTCCTCTGGGCCAGGGCCCGGCCGTCCGCCCCGGTGATCCGGTACGTCTCGTCCACGTCGACCGGTGCCGCCGGGTCGGAGGTGCCGATGGTGATGTCGACGTACTCGGCGTCCTTGCCGTCCGAGCAGCCGAAGGAGCAGTACGAGCGGAACGACTTGCCGACGATGCCGGAGCCGGTCCTGTTCACACCGTCGAGGAACCAGCGGTACCAGGACGCGTTGGTGTGGTCGCCGGTGTCGCCGATCGGGAACCACTTCTGCGTGGCGAGGTCGTCGGTGGCGTAGAACTGCTGCGGGGCGTCGCCGCTCTGGTCGACCGCCTGGGGTTCACCCACGTACAGGCCCAGGTGGGCGTTGTAGGTGATGTCCATGACGAACAGGGGCGAGGTCGGGGGCATCTCGCCCGCGGCCACCTGCTCGTCGACCTTGCCGGGAGTGGCCGGGTCGTACTCGTCCGCCACGGGCGTGTAGCCGGTGTCCCCGGAGCCGCCGACCGGCACCATGTTGCTCTCGCGGCCCCCGACGCCGGGCTCGGACCAGGCGCCGTCGTACCACTTCTGCCAGGTGCCGGGCGCCATCTTGCCGGACATCGGCGCGCGGGCCACGTGGGCGTGGAACGCCTTCCAGCTGCCGCCCTTGTCCACGATCCGCGAGCCGTAGTAGACGTAGAAGTACCCGGAGGCGGTGTCGGCGAACAGGCGGGGGTCGCCGTCGCCGTAATGGTAGGTCTGCTGCCCGAACGCCTCGGTGTCACCGCGCTTCGTGCTGTACGGCGAGGTGATGACGTGGTCCTCGACGGACCAGGTCCGGCCCTGGTCGCGGGAGACCGCCAGGTCGATGCCGTCGTAGTGGAGGCCGTCGGCGAAGGGCTGCGGGGTGAACTCGTTGTGCACCAGCCCGTACCAGTCGCCGGTGTCCGGGTCCACCCACACACCCGCCAGGTCGCAGTAGTTCTTCTGCGCGTAGTGCGAGCCGGCGGGCGGGAACGTGGACTCCTTGCCGGTCGGGCTGTTGTTGCACCGCCAGGTGGTGTCGTCGTTGCGGTCCCTGGGCTCGTCGGGGTCGGCGGCGTCGCTGATCGCGTCGGACCGTTCGGCGGTGTCGAAGTCCGTGCCGGTGTAGAAGCTCCAGGCACGGCTGTCGTCGGCGCCGTACAGCGCGTGGGCCTGCTGGTAGTAGAAGGTGCCGTCCTTGTCGATGTAGGTGGCGGCGGGGGTGTCGTCGGGCCGGGTCCAGGAACCCTTGTCCCCGACGGTGACGGTGTAGGTGGTGCCGGGGTCGGACGCGGACGCGGGCGGGGACCCGAGGGACGCGCCGCCGGCGAGGGCGAGCGCGGTGGCGACGGCCGCGAGGGCGAGTCTGCTCCGGGGAGCGGTCAACCGTGACACGGGTACTCCTCAACTCGTGTTGCTACCAGTGGGGGTTGGTGAACCGATTGCGGTGTGCGGGCCGGTGAGCGGGGGCGGGCGCGGTCAGTCGAACGTCTCGACGTACTCCTCGGCCGGTCCGAGGTCGGGGCGGTCCACGAGGGCGACGTGGTCGCCGAGGCGTTCCAGCTCCAGGACGGTGAGGGTGTTGGGGCCCGGGCGGAGGAGGGGGCGGGGCAGGTACAGCGTGGTCTGGGGGCCCGCCTCCCAGTAGCGTCCGAGCAGCATGTCGCCGGCCCAGACGAAGCCCTTGGCGAATCCGGGCAGGGTGAGGAAGGTGTCGGCGGGTTCGGGGACGTCCAGCACCGCGGTGGCGAACCCGGCCGTGCCGCCGGGCCCGGCGGCCGACGTGGCGCGGGCGATGTCGTGCGGCGACCACTCGTCCAGCGGGAGCGGGTGCATGGTCCAGCCGTGCACGAGCCGGCGCTCCACCCGTACGCCGCCGAGGATGCCCTTGCCCTGGCCGAGGAGCGGCCCGTAGTTGATCCGCCCCTGGTTCTCCACCAGCAGCTCCAGCCGGACGCGCGCACCGGTGCCGGTCAGGGGGAAGGAGGCGGTCTCGCGGTCGAGTACGGCGACGGGCACGCCGTCGGCGAAGACCTGGGCCCGGTCGTGCAGGCCGGTCACGGTCACCTCGTGGCGGCCGGGGGGCAGCAGGGGGTGGGCCGTGTAGAGCACGAGGCCGGCGGACTGGCCGAGCTCGTCGAAGCCGAGCGGCACGGGCGCGCGCACGGGCTCGGCGGCGGCGCGCACTCCGTCGAGCAGGGCCGCCCGCCGGGTCACGGGCAGCGTCGCGGGCGGCAGCAGGGGCGGGTCGGCGGGCAGGGGCCGCGGGCGCGCCGGGCCGCCGGGCACGGTGGCGAACCTCTCCCGCAGTGCGTGGAACTTGGGGGTGAGCGCGCCGTGTTCGGCCACCGGGGCGTCCGAGTCGTAACTGGTGACCGTGGGTTGCAGGGACTCCCCGTCGTGGTTGGCGCCCGCCCACAGGCCGAAGTTGGTGCCGCCGTGCGCCATGTAGAGGCTGACCGAGCCTCCCGCGTCGAGGATGTCCCCGACGTCCCGGGCGGCGCTCTGCGAGGACCGCACGTGGTGCTTCTCGCCCCAGTGGTCGAACCAGCCGTTCCAGAACTCGGCGCAGAAGAAGGGTTCACCGGGCCGGCGTGCGCGCAGGAGTGCCGCCGCCTCCTCTGGCCGGGAGCCGAAGGTGGCGGCCGCCAGTTCACCGGGGACACTGCCGCCGTCGAGCATGAGCGGGGTGGGGCCGTCGGCGGTGTAGAGCAGTTCGGTGATGCCGCGGCCGGTCAGGGCGTCCCGCACCCAGCGGACGTAGTCGTGGTCGTCGCCGTAGCTGCCGTACTCGTTCTCGATCTGGACGGCGACGACCGGTCCGCCGTGTACGGCCTGGAGTTCGGCCAGGCGCGGGACGAGCGCGTCGAACCAGCGGCCGACCGCTTCCAGGTAGGGGCCGTGACTGGTGCGCAGCCGCATGCCGGGGGTGCCGGTGAGCCAGGCCGGCAGCCCTCCGTTGTCCCACTCGGCGCAGATGTAGGGGCCGGGCCGCACCATCACGTCGAGGCCGGTCCGCTGGGCCAGCCGGGCGAAGCGCGCGATGTCCCGCCAGCCGTCGAAGTCGGCCTCGCCGGGGCGGCGTTCGTGGAAGTTCCACGGAACGTAGGTGTCCACGGTGTTGAGCCCGAGGGCCGCCAGCCGGTCCAGGCGGTCGGCCCACTGCTCCGGGTGGACGCGGAAGTAGTGCAGCGAGCCGGACAGGACGCGGTGCGGGCGGCCGGCGCGCAGGAACGCTCCGTCGGCGTGGGTGAGTGCGGGTGTGCGGGGGAGGGTCACTCGACGGCTCCGGTGGTCGTGCCGGCCCCGCCCCGGTTGTTATCGATCCCTGGGCGAAGGCGGGTGCTGTCCCGCTTGACTATGGCAGAGAATGTTATCGATGCCAACAGGTTGGAACGGGCACGGCCGCAGGCCCGGGAAACGCCAGGTGAGTGCTCATGTCAGCGATATCATCGACCGGGAGGCACCCGAGGAAGGACCGCATGACGAAGCAACAGGGCGACGGCGGGCGACGGCCGCCGGGTATGACCGACGTGGCCCGCGCCGCCGGGGTGTCCGCACAGACGGTGTCACGGGTGCTCTCGGGCCATCCGCACGTGCGGGAGAAGACCCGGGCCGACGTCATGGCCGCGGTGGCCAGGCTCGGCTACCGGCGCAACAACGCGGCCCGCATGCTCTCCTCCGGGCGCAGCCGCACGATCGGCGTGGTGACCCTCCGCACCACGTTCTACTCACGCGCCCTGGTCACCTCGGGCATCGAGGGCGCCGCGCAGGCCGCCGGATACACGGTGAGCACCGCGACCACCGCCTCGCTGGACACCTCCGCCATCGAGGACGCGCTGTCCCGGCTCACCGACCAGGGCGTGGAGGGCATCATCCTGTCGGTGCCGCTGATCCACACGAGCCCGCGGCTCGAAGAGCTGACCCGGGCCACGCCCACGCTCACCATCGACGGCTCCCGCACCGACGCCACCGAGGTCGTCGCCGTGGACCAGTCCCTGGCGGCCCGGCTGGCCACCCGGCATCTGCTGGACCTCGGCCACGAGACGGTCTGGCACCTCGCAGGCCCGGAGCAGTGGCTGGAGGCCGCCAGCAGACGGGAGGGCTGGCGGACCACGCTGGAGGCCGCCGGGCGCGCGGTGCCGCCGCCGCTGGAGGGCGACTGGTCACCCGCCTCGGGGTACCGGGGCGGCCTGGTCCTGGGCCGGATCCCGGACGCGACGGCGGTGTTCGTGGCGAGCGACGAGATGGCGTTCGGCGTCGTCCGGGCCCTGCGCGAACTGGGGCGGCGCGTCCCGGAGGACGTCTCCGTGGTGGGCGTCGACGACATCGAGCTGGCGGAGTACTGCGCACCGCCCCTGACCACCGTCGCCCAGCCCTTCGCGCAGATGGGCGAACTCGCCGTCGCCCACCTGCTGCGCTACATCGCCGCCCCCGAGACGGTGCCCGAACCGGCGTCGGTGGAACCGCGCCTCGTCGTCCGCGCGAGCACGGCGGCACCCGTCAGGGACTGAGCGGCCCCTCCCCCGGGGCCTGTCGGACGATTCCCAGCGCCGTCCGCAGGGCCAGCGGGGTGGCCGCCGCCCAGGCCTGCGGGGAGCAGGAGTGGGGGTACGGGACCGGTGCGGGGGTCGCGGAGCGGTCGTAGCCGGCCAGGACCTCGGGCAGCCGGTGGCCGTGGTGGGACGCCGCCGCGATCAGGCCGTCGGCGACGGTGCGCACCTCGTCCGCGAGTCCCTGGCGGGCCAGGCCCAGCGCGACGACCGCGTTGTCGTGCGGCCAGGCGCTGCCCCGGTGGTAGGAGAGCGGGTGGTACGGGCGCTGCCCGGCGGCCAGGGTGCGGACGGCCCAGCCGGAGAAGAAGTCCGGCTCCAGCAGCCGCCTGCCCACCCGGCGGCCGCGGTCCTCGTCGAGGATGCCGGACCACAGCAGGTGCCCGGCGTCCGAGGCCAGCGCGTCGACCTGCCGGCCGTCGCCGTCCAGGGCGAGGGCCGGGAAATCCGCCCCGGGCATCCAGAAGTCCGACGTGAAGCGGTCGCGCAGCCCGGCGGCGGTCTCCCGCAGGCGGCGCGCGTAGGGTTCGTCGCCCCAGAGGCCGGCGGCGAGTTCGGCGGTGCGCAGCAGCGCGTCGTAGGCGTAGCCCTGTGCCTCCGAGACCGCGATCGGTCCCTCGGCCTGGGTTCCGTCGGCGAAGCAGACGGCGCCCTCGGAGTCCTTCCAGTTCTGGTTGACCAGACCGTTCGGGTCGGGGGTGTACACGAGGTAGCCGTGCCGTTCGAGGCCGCCGTCGGTGAGCATCCAGTCGACGGCCCGCCGGGCGTGCCGCTCCAGGCGGACGGCGAGGGTGCGGTCGCCGGTCGTCTCGTGGTGGGCGTGGAGCAGCACGAGGAAGAGCGGGGTGGCGTCGACGGCGCCGTAGTAGCGGCCGTACGGGACCTGCCGGAAGTGGGCGAGTTCGCCGTGGCGGGTCTCGTGGACGATGCGTCCGGGCTGCTCGCCGCTGAAGGGGTCGTGGCGCTCGCCCTGCACGGCGGCGAGCGCGCTCAGCACGGCGGCCGCCGTCGCGGGCCGGTACGGCAGCAGGAAGTACGAGGTCAGCAGCGAGTCCCGACCGAACAGGGTCATGAACCACGGGATTCCCGCAGCGGGGACGCGCAGGTGCTCGCCGTCGACGCCGGTGACCGGGATGGTCAGCAGATCGAGGTCGGCCAGTCCGCGTTCGCAGGTGCGGGTGAGGTCGTCCGGCGCGGACGCCTGGCCGTGCGCGTGCCGTCGGCCCGTGGCGGGGGCGGCAGGGGTGGAAGCGGTGTGTCCGTGCGGGTGGGCGCGGGCGGTCAGCCGCACCTCCGCCCGTCCGTGGGCGTCGAGCGGCAGCCGCCAGGACAGGGTCCGGACGGTGGCGTCCCCTTCCGGCTCCGCGGCTCCGGCCGTGTCCGGGGCGGGGCGGCAGGTGAGTTCCGTACGGGCGTGCCATGCGGCCCGCCGGTAGGTGAAGACCGGCCCGTCGGCGCGGTCGTGGGTCTCGTACTCGGCGCCGGGCTTGGCGTAGTGGCGGTCGTCGGCGCGGAGTTCGAAGAGGTCGGCGAAGTCGGCGCCGACGGTCAGCTCGACGTGGGCGGTCACGGGGTCGGGGCGGTTGCTGACCAGGGTCAGGTGCTCGGTGAACGCGCCCGCGGTGACGCTCTGCCGCCGGAAGACGGTGTAGGCGGGCGGGTGGTCCCGGGTGCCCTCGGGGGTCAGGACGCAGTCGGCCGTGTCGTCGCCGTCCGCCGTGGCGGGCACCAGGACGACGGGCGCGGTGCCGTCGACGGTGAGCCGCCAGCGGCTCAGGTGCCGGGCGTCCTGGAAGAACAGGCCGTCCGGCGCCGTGCCGCGGGTTCCGGTGATCCCACCGTCGGTGCCGAGCCGTACGAAGGTGGCGTCGCGTACGAGTTGGACGCGGGTTTCGGCCGTGGTCATGACCGGGCCTCCGCCAGGTCGTGCCCCGTCAGGTCGTACCCCGTCGGGTCGTACCCGGCCGGGTGGCCCGCCGCCGGGTGTGGGCTCAGCAGGTCGAGGGTGAGGGCGGCCGTCCAGGAGAAGTGCCGGGTGCCGCGGGCCGCTCCGGTGCCGGGGTCGACGTACTCGGCGAACCCCGAGCGTCCGGCCCGGGCGAGGAAGTCGGCGCGCAGCACGTCGGCGTCCTGCCGCAGGCCGTGGGTGCGCAGTCCCCGCTCGATCAGCCAGGCCGTGTTGAACCAGGCGGGGCCGCGCCAGTACCGGGTGGGGTCGAAGGCGGGGCCGGTCAGGTCGTAGCTCGGGACCAGCCGGGTGGCCGGGGCGCTGAAGTGCGGCCCGGTCAGCGTGGCGTGCAGGCTCCGGACGACGTCCTCGGGCAGGTGCGGGACGAGCAGCGGGACCAGGCCGCTGACGCTCCGTTCGTCGACGTGCGTGCCGGTGTGCAGGTCGCGGACGCGGAACAGTCCGGCCTCCCCGTCCCACAGACGGTCCACCAGCGCCCGGGTCAGTGCGGCGGCCCGTTCCGTGTGCCGCTCCCCCGGCAGGCCCAGTTCGCGTGCCGTGGCGGCGAGCGCCAGTTCGCTCACGGCCAGCAGCGCGTTGAAGGACGGGTCCTCCGCGGCGAACCGGTGGGGTGCCGTCCGGTCGTCGTAGCCGGCCTCCCGGTACTCGGTGGCCAGCCGCACGTAGCGGCCGTAGTCGAGGTCGGTGGGCCGGTCGGCGGGGTGGCCGTGGTCGAGGTCGGCGCGCCGGAAGGTGCCGGGCGGGCTGGGCTCGATCCGCTGGAGCGCCCGGTCCCAGCAGGGGCTGTTGTCCATGCCGGGTTCCCACGGGTGCACGACGGCCGCGAGGCCGCCGCCGCCGAGGTCGCGGCGGTCGAGGAGGTAGTCGTGCCAGGCGGCGAGGCGCGGGTGGACGCGGGCGAGGAACCCGCGGCGGCGGGACTCGTCCGGGTCGGCGCGGTGCACCAGCCAGGCCGCCAGGGCGTGCACGGGCGGCTGGACGATGCCCGAGGTCTCGGCGGCCGACGGCGCGCCCGCGGCGCGGCCGGCCCGGGAGGACTGCCAGAAGTCGGGGCTCGGGAAGTAGGCGTCGTGCGGCAGGGCCGGGTTGAAGACGATGTGCGGGACGCGGCCGTCCGCCCACTGCGCGGCCAGCAGGGACTCCAGTTCGCGCTGGGCGCGGCGCACCGACAGGTGGCGCAGCCCGATGGCGACGAAGGCGGAGTCCCAGCTCCACTGGTGCGGGTAGAGCGTGCGGGAGGGGACGGTGGAGGCGCCGGTCCAGTTGTCGAGGAGGACCCGCGCCGCACCGCGCCGCAGGGTCAGGTCTGCGGGCGCGGCGGGCGCGGGCCGGTCCAGGAGGTCGGGAGAGTTCACGCGCCGGACCTCGCGAGGAAGCCGGGGACGGAGCGCACGGCGTCCAGGGGGTCGCCGGTCAGCCGGCATTCGAGGGCGAGGTGGCCGTCGTAGCCGATGGTGTGCAGGGCACCGAGCCAGGCGGGCCAGTCGAGGTGTCCGGCACCGGGCTGGAAGCGGTTGGAGTCGGAGACCTGGGCGTGGCCGATGACGTCGGCGTGGGCGACGATCGCGGCGGCGGGGTCGGTCTCCTCGATGTTCATGTGGTAGCTGTCGATGCCGATCCGGACCGAGTCGAGGCCGACGGCGCGGATCAGGTCGGCGGCCTGGTCGAGCCGGTTGACCATGTGGTCCTCGTAGCGGTTGAGCGGCTCCAGGAAGAGCGTGACGCCCTCCTTGCGGGCGTGCTCGCCGAGTTCGGTGAGACCGGCGAGGAGCACCTCGCGGTCCTCCTCCTCGGTGCGCGGGGGCTCGAAGGGCGGCAGCCGGCGGGAGAACATGCCGTACGAGGCGGGCGTCTGGGCGCCCACACCGCCGATCTCGGCGATGACGGTGAGCTGGGACTTCATCTGGGCGACGGCATCGCGGCGGACGTCCTCGTCGAAGGCGCCGAGGAAGTGCAGCATGTCGACGCAGACGGTCGGCATGACGACGCCGTCCTCGCGGGCCTGCTTCAGTTCACCGAGGCGGGAGGCGAAGTGGAAGTCGCCCTTGCCGCGCAGTTCGATCGCGTCGTACCCGGCCTGCCGGGCGAAGTCCCACTTGGCCTGGAGGGTCTCCCCGGGCAGCAGCTGTTCCTGGACGGCGGTCTTGAGCATGGGGGGCCTTTCGGAAAATACCGGTCGCGAAGGAGCGGGGCTCAGAATTCGAGGACGACCTGCAGCGCCTCGGCGGGCCGCTCGTCCAGCAGTACGTAGGCGTCGGCCGCGTCGGCGACGGGGACGACGTGGCTCACCAGGGCGTCGACGTCGACCTGGCCCTCGGCGACCAGGCGGAGGAAGGTCTGCTGGAGGCGTTCGACGGTCCAGCGGTTGGAGAGCTGCGGTGGGACGCCGCCGATCTGGGAGCAGATCAGCTGGACCCGGTTGTGGTGGAACTCGTCGCCGAGCCGCAGGCCGATGCCGTCGCCCTGGTAGAAGCCGGAGGCCACCACGCGCCCGCCGGCGGCGACCGAGCGCAGCGCCTCGTGCAGGGCCGGGTAGGCGCCGCTGATCTCGATGGCGAGGTCGGCGCCGAGGCCGCAGGTGGCCTCGCGGACGCGTTCGGCGACGGCGTCGGTGCGGGCGTTGAGGGTGTGCTGGGCGCCGTACCGCTTCGCGGTCTCCAGGCGGCCGTCGAGGGCGTCCACCGCGGTGACGCGGGCGCCGCTGAGCCGGGCGAGCCGGGTGGTGAGCAGGCCGATGACGCCCTGCCCGAACACGGCGACGTCCTCGCCGAGGTGGATGTCACCGGCCAGGACGGCGTTGTAGGCGATGGCGCCGACCCGGGCGAAGGCGCCGGCCAGCGGTTCGAGGCCGGCCGGGAGGGTGTGGCCGATCATGCGCTCGGCGGGCACGATGCCCTCGCTGCGGTGGCCCCAGATGCCCCACACCAGGTCGCCGGCGACCGGCAGGCCGGGGGTGCCGGCCAGCTCCGGGGAGACCTCGACGACCTCGCCGACCTCGGAGTAGCCCCAGCCGGCCACCGGGTACTCGATGCCGGGCGCGCCGTCGCGGAAGAGCCGCGCCTCGGGGTCCCAGGTCCGGGTCAGATACGGGTTGGTGCCGCGGTAGGCGGTGAGTTCGGTGCCGGCCGAGATGCCCGAGTACCGGGTGCGGACGCGCAGGTGGCCGGGCGGCAGTTCGGCCCTGGCGTGCTCGGCGACCTCGACCTGGCGGGGGCCGGTGAACTGGACCACCCGCTCCACGGACGGCACGGGCGACGCTGCTGACTTCGGCGACACGGATGACACGGAGGGCTCCGGAAGGGTTGCTGATGCGGTTGCGTCGACAATATCCGCAACTTATGTCTTGTCAACAAGCAAAAGTGATGCTGTGATGCGTGGCGAGCAGACGTAAGCCGGAACGAGGACACTCAATGCGCATCAGGACCCTGCGGTCGAGGACGACCGCGGTCGGCGTCACGGCGGCCCTGGGAGTAGGGCTGCTCTCGGGCTGCGCGGGCAGCACCGGGCCCGGCAGGCCGGACCGTGAGATCACGGTCTGGTCCCAGGAGAACCTCCCCGACCGGGTCGCGGCGACGCGGAAGGTCGTCGACGGCTTCGAGAAGAAGACCGGGATCAAGGTCAAACTCGTCGGGGTCGACGAGGCCCAGATGCCGCAGCTGATCATGTCGGCGGCGGCCTCGGGCACGCTGCCCGACGTCATCGGCGCCGCCCCCATGGGCCAGGTCTGGCAGATGTACACCAACGGCCTGCTGAACACCGACATCCCGAAGCGGATCGTCGGCGAACTGGGCCGGGACACGTTCAACGCCAACGCGCTGGAGCTGACCTCAGACGGCGCCACCAGCCTCGGCGTGCCCTCCGACGCCTGGCTCCAGTTGCTGGTCTACCGCAAGGACCAGTTGGCGCAGAAGGGCCTGCCGGCGCCCGACACGTACGCGAAGACGCTGGCCGCCGCCAAGGCGCTGACCACCAGGGGCCACGACGGCATCTCGGCGGCCACCGACCCGAGCGACGTCTTCACCTCGCAGAGCTTCGAGAGCGTCGCCCTCGCCAACGACTGCCAACTGGTCGACGACCGGCACGAGGTCGCCCTCGACTCCCCGCGGTGCGAGACCGCCTTCCGCACCTACGACCAGCTGGCCCGCGCCTACGGGGCGCCCGGCACCCAGACCGTGGACTCCACCCGGGCCACCTACTTCGCCGGCCGCTCCTCGATGGTCGTCTGGTCCTCGTTCCTGCTCGACGAACTCGCCGGCCTGCGCAAGGACGCCCTGCCCAGCTGCCCGCAGTGCGCGAAGGACCCCCAGTACCTGTCGGACAACAGCGGCATCGTCACCGCGATGAAGGGCCCCGACGCCGAGGAGGCGGCCCAGTTCGGCGAGATCACGTCCTGGGTGGCCACCAAGACCGCCGAGACCGCGGCGTCCCGCGAGTTCATCGAGTACATGATGGGCACCGGCTACGAGTCCTGGTTCGGCATGGCACCCGAGGGCAAGATCCCGGTCCGCAAGGGCACGGCCGCCGACCCTCGGCGCTACCTCGAATCGTGGCGCCACAGCGAGATCGGCGTCGACACCCGCAAGCCGCTGGACGAGGTCTTCCCCGACAGCCTGCTCGACCAGCTCGCCGACGGCGTCAGCAACATGCGCCGCTGGGGCATCTCCCAGGGCGAGGGAGCCCTGGTCGGGGCCACCAACGGCGAACTGCCCGTACCGAAGGCGGTCGGCGCCATGACCAGCGGCCAGCGCTCACCGTCCGAGGCGGCGCGCGACGCCGCCGAAGAGGTCGCCGCCCTGAAGAACTCCTTGCAGTAGCCGCCCGCCTGCACCTCACGAAGGTCCCTCATGACTACAGCTCCAGCCGGCGCACCGCAGCGCCGGGACTCCAGCCCCCGGTCCACCGGCCGGTCCGCCCCCTCGGGCCGCCGGCCGATGACCGCCAGCCGGCGGGCCAACCGGGCGGGACTCGCGTTCGTCTCCCCCACCTTCCTCGTGGTCCTCGTGGTGGTCGTGCTGCCCATCGCCTGGACCGTGCTGCTCGCCTTCCAGAAGGCCCGGCTCGTCGACATCCAGGGCATGAGCCTGTTCGGCAACTGGTCCCTGGACAACTTCGCGCAGGTCTTCGACTCGGCCGGCTTCTGGTCCAGCCTGGGCACCACGCTGCTGTACACGGCCGGCTCCACCGTCGGCTCCGTCGTCCTCGGCCTGATCGCCGCGCTCGCGCTGCGCAAGCCGTTCAAGGGACGCGGGCTGCTGCGCGCGGCGATGCTGCTGCCGTACGTCGCACCCGTCGTCGCCGTGGCCTTCGTCTGGGAGGTCGCGCTCAGCCCCCAGTACGGCGTGGTCAACGACTGGGGCAAGCGGTTGTTCGGCTGGGACGACCCGATCGCCTTCCTGTCCACCCGGGAGTACGAAGTCCACCTGCTGGGCCTGCACTTCGACATCCCGCTGGCGCTGCTGACCGTCATCGTCTTCGAGTGCTGGCGCTACTTCCCGTTCGCGTTCCTCTTCATCCTGGCGCGGCTGCAGGCGGTGCCCGACACGCTGGAGGAGGCGGCGCTGGTGGACGGGGCCACCCCGACCCAGCGGTTCCGGCACGTGCTGCTTCCCCAGCTGATGCCGGTCATCGCGCTGCTGTGCGTCCTGCGCTTCATCATGACGTTCAACAAGTTCGACGACGTGTACCTGCTCACCGGCGGCGGCGCAGGCACCGACGTGGCCGCCGTGCGTGTCTACGACTTCCTCACCGCCCGCTACGACGTGGGAGCCGCGGCCGCCCAGGCGCTCGTCCTGGCCGTCTCGCTGATGATCCTGCTGGGCTTCTACTTCAAGTTCTTCGGCAACAAGGTCCAGGAGGAAGCGTGACGCGCAAGGCGGCCCTGTCCCGGGCCCAGTTCGAGGAGCGGTTCTTCGGCGTACTGCGCTGGTTCGTCATCGCGTTCCTCGCGGTGATCACCCTGCTGCCGTTCTACTACATGGTGCTGCTGTCGCTGAAGCCCATCGACGCGCTCCTGCTCGACCCCGGATCCCTGTGGATCTCGGCGAAGGACTTCACCCTCTCCACCTACCAGGACGTGCTGCGCTCCACCTCCGACGGCGGCCAGGGCTTCCTGAAGTTCCTGCGCAACTCCGCCCTGGTCTCCCTCGGCACGGTGGTGCTCACCCTGGTGGCGGCGGTGCCCGGCGCCTACGCGATCAGCCGCCTGAAGTTCTTCGGCCACCGGCAGGTCAGCGCGCTGTTCCTGGCGGTCTACATGTTCCCGGCGACGCTGCTGGCCGTGCCGCTCTTCGTCATCTTCGCCCGGATCGGGCTCTCCTCCAGCCTGGTCGGCCTCGCCATCGTCTACGTCGCCCAGACCGTGCCGGTGTCGATCTACATGCTGAAGAACTACCTCGTCACCATCCCGGCCTCGATCGAGGAGGCGGCCGCGCTCGACGGGTGCTCCCGGCTGCAGACCGTCCGCAAGGTGATCCTGCCGCTCGCCCTGCCCTCGCTGATGGCGACCGGCCTCTACGTCTTCATGATCGCCTGGAACGAGTTCCTGTTCGCGCTGCTGTTCCTGGCCGCCGACCCCGGCCAGTGGACCGTCTCCCTGGGACTGGCCCAGCTGTCCAACGGCATCGAGGTGCCCAAGACCGTCCTGATGGCCGGTTCCGTGGTGCTGACGATCCCCGTGGTACTTCTGTTCTTCGCCGCCGAACGCCTGCTCACCGAGGGGCTGACCAGCGGTGCCGACAAGAGCTGAGCCGTGGGGGACTCCATGACGACGTCAAGTCAGGCCAGCGCGGGTGCGCTGCTGCAGCTGATCCGCAGCGGCCGCGCCAACACCCGCGCCGACCTCCAGCAGGCGACCGGGCTGTCCCGCTCCACGGTCGGACAACGCCTCGACCTGCTCAACCGCGCGGGGTGGCTGCGCCACGCCACGGGCAGTTCCACCGGCGGCCGCCCCTCCCACCGGATCGTGTTCGAACCGGGCCACGCCTCGGTGATCGCCTTCGACCTGGAGACCCGGCACGCCCGGGCCGCCGTACTCGACCTGGCGGGCACCATCCTGGCCGAGCACACCGCTCCGCTGGACGTCGCCGAAGGGCCCGAACACGTCCTGGACCGGCTGGCCGAGTGGTTCCCGGACCTCATCGCGGCGGCCGGGATCCCGGCCTCCCACGTGGCGGGCATCGGACTGTCCGTGCCGGGCCCGGTCGACTGGGAGTCCGGGCAGGTGATCGAGCCGCCGATCATGCCGGGCTGGGACCGGTACCCCATCAGGGAACGGCTCCAGAAGGCGTACGCGGCGAAGACGGGCCTGGACCCGGCGGCGCACGCGGTGCCGGTGCTCGTGGACAACGACGCCAACCTGATGGCGCTGGCCGAGTACCAGGCCAACCACCGGGACTGCGCCTCGTTCGTCCTGCTGAAGGTGTCCACCGGCATCGGTGCGGGGGTCGTCATCGGGGACAGCCTCTACCGCGGAATCGACGGCGGAGCCGGGGACATCGGGCACATCCGCCTGCACGACCGGTCCGACGCGCTGTGCATGTGCGGCTCCCACGGCTGCCTCGCGGCCGTCGCCAGTGGCCGGGCCATCGCCAAGGAGCTGTCCGCCCTCGGCCTCGACACGACGTCGGGCCGGGACGTGCGGCGGCTGCTCAACGAGGGGCATCCGGACGCGGTCCGGCTGGCCCGGGAGGCGGGACGGCGGGTGGGCGAGGTCCTGGTGACCGTCGTGACCCTGCTCAACCCCGGAGTGCTGATGATCGCCGGTGAGCTGTCCGGCGTGCCCTTCCTGACCGGGGTGCGGGAGCTGGTCTACCAGCGGGCCATGCCCCGCGCCACGGCCAACCTCCAGGTCGTCACCTCCCGGCTCGGCGACCACGCGGGACTCGTCGGGGCCGCCGCCATGGTCGTGGAGCACCTCTACTCCCCCGCCGGCGCCGACGCCCGGCTCGACCGCCTCGCACCGTGAGCACACCCCCGTGCCGCCGTGTGCCGTACCCCCCGAAGACAGGAACACCGTGAACGCTGTCCCCGCCCCCTGGACCGACCGGCCCGTCGAGGTCGGGCTCGTGGGCGCCGGCCCCTGGGCCCGCGCCATGCACGCCCGGGTACTGGCCGCCGGGCCGGAGACCCGGCTCGCCGCGGTCTGGGCCCGCCGCACCGAGGCGGCCCGGGAGGCCGCCGCGCCCTACGCCGCCCATGTCGCCGCCGGTTTCGAGGAGTTGCTGGACCACTGCGAGGCCGTGGCGTTCGCCGTGCCGCCCGCCGTCCAGGCCGAGCTGGCGCCCCTGGCGGCGAAGCGGGGCAAGGCGGTGCTGCTGGAGAAGCCGCTCGGCCCCGACCTGTCCGCGGCCCGCCGCGTCGCCGACGCCGTCGCCGAGGCCGGTGTCGTCTCCCAGCTGGTGCTGACCAAGCGCTACCACCCGGCCACCCGCGCCTTCCTCGAAGCCGCGCGTTCCGTCGAGGCGACCGGCGCACGCTCCTGTTACCTCCACGGCGCCTTCCTGGGCGGCGAGTTCGCCACCGGCTGGCGCCTGGAACACGGCGCCCTGCTCGACCTCGGCCCGCACCTCCTCGACCTGCTGGACGCCTCGGTCGGCCCCATCACGTCGATCCGCGCCACCGGCGACCCGCGCCGCTGGACCGAGTTGACCTGCACGCACGAGAACGGCGCCGTCAGCCAGGCCTCCCTGTCCGGCTCGGTGGCCGTCCCCCACGCGCTCACCCGCGTCGAGCTGTTCGGGCCGGACCAGCCGCTGGTCTACGACACGGCGGGCATCGACCACGAGGAGTGCTGGCCGATCCTGCGCCACGACTTCGCCACCGCGGTCCGCACCGGCACACCGACTCCGGTGGACGCCCGGCGCGGGCTGTACTTGCAGGGGCTGCTGGACCGGGTCACGTACGAGTAGCGCGCCCGCAGGTGCGATGCCGGGCCCTGCGGGTGCTGATGTCACGGTAGCCGTAGGCCGCGACTGACAACGCCGTTCCCCCGTAGATCACGGTCTTCGAGTAAGTCTTCATGCTGGCGAAGACGCTCGTCTGCTCTCCCTCCACCCCGATCATGACGGTGTCCACCAGCACGCCCATGCACAGCAGCGCCGCGATCGCGTAACCCGCCGCTCGCAGCGGTCTGCCGGAGCCTGGTGTGAGCGCGGCGGTCAGGCCCCAGAGGACAGCCAGGAGAACGAGGAATCCGACGACGGCAGGCGAGTGGAGTTCGGCGGCGTTCCAGTAGTCGAACGTCGAGACGAACAGCAGGCAGAGGGCCGCCGGAGGTCCGAACCGGGAAAGACTGTCCCGGTCCCGGTCCCGGTCCGCGGCCCTGTCGACGAAGGGCGCCGTGTCGGCGGGAACGGTGGGAGCGGGCCGAGGCGGTGGGCCCGGCACCACGGCCGTTCGCGTCGTGTCATGCGCGGGTCCACCCGCCGTGGGGCCGGCCTCATCGAGCCGTAGCAGGGCACGGGACAGGGCGGACGCGTCCGGGTACCTGTCCGCCGGCTCCTTGCTCAGCAGCGTCGTCACGAGTTCGTCCCAGGCGGCGGGCACCGGACGTACCGCACTCGGAACGGGCGGCGGCTGGGTGAGGTGGGCCGTGAGATACCCGACCGTGTCAGGGGCCTGGAAGGGAAGCCGCCCCGTGATCAGCTCGAAGAGCAGACAGCCCAGGGCGTACAGGTCGCTGCGCGGCTCCGGGAAGCCGCGCGCCTGCTCGGGGGCCATGTACGGCGGACTGCCCACGATGAAGCCGGTCTGCGTGATGCGGTCGGAGTTCGTACTGACGTCGGCGGCCCGCGCGACGCCGAAATCGAGGACCTTCACGACGCCGGACACGGAAACGAGGACGTTGGACGGCTTGATGTCCCGGTGCATGACGCCGGCCTCGTGCGCACTCGACAGCGCCTCGCTGATCTGGGCGCCCCAGCGGGCGGCTTGGGACAGAGAGACTGGCCCCCGGCCCAGCTTGGCGTCCAGGCCCTCCCCACGGAGCAGCTCCATCACCAGGAACGGCACCCGGTCACTTCCCGTGGTCTCGCCGAGGTCGTGTGTGGTCACGATGTTGGGATGCTGGAGCCGTGCCGTGAGGCGCGCCTCGCGCAGGAACCTGGCGCGCGTCTCGTCGCCTCGGCTGCCTCCGCCGGCCAGGAGTGAGATCACCTTGACCGCGACGAGCCTGTCCAGGGTCTCGTCCCGTGCCTCCCACACCTCCCCCATGCCGCCCGCACCGAGTTGGCGCACCGTCCGGTAACGGCCTCCCAGAAGCTGTCCCTGCACGTCCGAGCCTCCCGCGCCTCGAGTTCACCACCGTCAGTCAGTCAACAGGTGAACGAGCGAACTGACAGTCGAGCGCGAGGATAATGACGTGATCGTGACAGGAACGCCACCGGACCGGACCGTCCCGAGATCAGGCCAGGACCGCCGTGGCCTCCACCTCGACCAGGTGCTCGGGCACGTCCAGCGCCGCGACGCCCAGCAGAGTGGCCGGTGCGGCGGGGGTCTCGCCCAGTCTGGCGGCGGCGCGGGCGATGCCCTCGAGGAGCAGGGGCATCTTGTCGGGGGTCCAGTCGACGACGTGGACGTTCAGTTTCGCCACGTCGGCGAAGGTGGCGTCGGCCGCGGCGAGGGCGGTGCCGACGTTGACGTAGCACTGCTCGACCTGCGCGGCGAGGTCGCCTTCGCCGACGGTGGCGCCGTCGGCGTCCCAGGCGACCTGCCCGGCGACGAACACAAGTCTCGTGCCGGAGGCGACCGACACCTGCCGGTAGACGTCGGTCTCCGGCAGGTCCGCGGGGTTCACCAGCGTGATGGCCATGGCTGCTCTCTCCTTGCCCGTGCTCTCCAGTGGTTACCCGGGAACCGTAGGAGAGTGGCTGGTGACATGGAAGAACGCACTTTTCGGTGACCGGGGCACCTGTTGGTGACCGAGCAGGTCAGCGGCGGGCGCGGCCTCGGAAGACGGCGAGCCGCAGCACCAGGAAGCGCACCACGGTGACGGCGACGGACGTGGCGGCGAGGACCGCGGTCTCCGCGGCGGGCGAGGCGGCCGGCTGCTCGTGTCGGAACCACAGCACGGCGCCGGACGTGACCAGGTAGCCGAGCAGGAAGAGTCCGCCGGCCCCCAGATGGGCACGGACCGGCCCGGCGTCGGCGTGCCGGAACGTCAGGCGGCGGTTGGCCTCCGTGTTGAGCACGGTGAGGACCAGCAGGGAGACCAGGTTGGCGGCGGCCGGGGGCCACCACAGGCGCAGCGCCCAGTACAACGCCGCCTGTCCGGCGGTCGAGACGACGCCGATCGCGACGAACCAGCCGACCTCGCGCGACCACACCCTCCGCCGGACTGCGGGAACACGGGGCGGTCCGGCGGCCTCGGCGACCGACGCCCCCTTCAGCCGAGCCACACCGACGCCTCCACCCGGCCGACCGAAACGGCAACTCCTGGTCGCGCAGCCTACTACGGCACCGGTAGGCTCTTTGCTCTGTCTTTGCCTTCCGGGAACCCTGTGGTCCCGGAAGGCGTTGATCCTGATGACCGCGAGAGATCGCGGCCGGGCACCATGACCGACAAGCAGCAACAGAAGCCGAGGTGGCACGAGTGGCGATGTGGGACAAGATCAAGGACCAGGCCAAGACCTTCCAGCAGTCCCAGGGCACTCGGGGAGCGACCGGATCGGGGCACGGGGCGCAGGGGCACCAGCAGCCCGGCGGGACGGGCTCGTCCTCGGGCGGCTCCAAGGCCCAGCTGATGGGGTTGTTCAAGTCCCAGCTCGCCTCGGTCAAGACCGAACTCAAGAGCGGTTCCTACCGGGACGCGAGCATGGCCATGTGCGCGCTGGTCGCCGCGGCCGACGGCCAGGTGGAGCCGGCGGAGCGGCAGCGCGTCGAGGAGCTGATCGTCTCCAACGAGGTGCTGCAGAACTTCCCGGCGGACCAGCTCCGCCAGCGGTTCAACCAGCACGTGGACAAGCTTCTGGCCAACTTCCAGCTGGGCAAGACCGAGGCGCTCCAGGTGATCGCCAAGGCCGCCAAGAAGCCGCAGGAGGCGCGTGCGGTCGTCCAGACCGGCATGGTCGTGGCCGGGGCCGACGGCGTCTTCGAGCCGTCCGAGCAGCAGGCGATCCGCGAGGCGTGCACCGCGCTGGGCATCTCGCCGACGGAGTTCGGCGTCTGATTCACCCTCAGGACCGGCGCCGGTGCGCCGCGACTCGCTCCCGTGCCGCACAGCGGCGTGAGCAGTAGCGGCGCTCCGGCCCGCTGCCCTGGGTGACGAAGACGTTCCGGCAGCCGCCGGAGGCGCAGTCCCTGCCGGGCGGGCGTTGGTGGTCCCGGAGCAGGACGGCCAACGCCATGCAGGACGAGGCCAGGAACCACTCGGGCCAGGGCGCGTCGTCGTCCCGGTCGAGGTGCGGGTGCCATGGGGTGCCGCCCCCGTGGGACGTCAGGCGCAGCCTCCAGGTGTGCGCTTGCAGGAGGCGGTCGAGGACGTGTGCCGCGGTGTCGACGGAGTCCGCCGCGAAGACCTCCCGCAGCAGGAAGGCGGCCGCGCGCATCCCTTCCACGTCGTCCGCGGTGAGATCGACGGGGTCCATCTCGCCGTGGGCGCGCAGCACTTCGGCCACCACGGCGGGCTCCGGGGCGTCGTCCGCGAGGACGTTGACGAGCGCCGCGGTGCGGCGGGCCGCTCGCGACCTGGTCCCGCCGGGCCACCCTGCTCACGGCGGCGGGCACGGCTGTCGCGGCGGCACTGATCGGTCCGGTCAGACTTCGAAAGTTTCGAACACCATTCTCTTCATCGCGATCACCATCGATCGAGAAATCCTCGGAACCTCATAAGCAATAGCCACTTCGCGCCATCCACCTGGCCATACAGTCGAGCGCACACACCCAGACCGTCAAGAAATTTTCGCAACAAACTCCGAAACTGTTGACAGCACACGGTCACAATCCAACACTGGCGGCACCGACAGACCCCCCACCCACAGTCGGAGGACGCATGCGCGACAACCGCGACAACAACGACCTCGCCCGCCGGATCGACCGCAGACGTTTCCTCGGCGGTGCCGGGGCCGTGGCCCTGGCCGGCACGTCCGGACTGCTCCTGCCGGGCACCGCACAGGCGGACACCACGATCAGTACGAACCAGACCGGCACGAACAACGGCTTCTACTACTCGTTCTGGACCGACGGCGGCGGATCGGTGTCCATGACCCTGAGCTCCGGCGGCAGCTACCGGACCTCGTGGACCAACTGCGGCAACTTCGTCTGCGGCAAGGGCTGGAGCAACGGCGGACGCAGAACGGTGCGGTACTCGGGCAGCTTCAACCCGTCCGGCAACGGCTACCTGACCCTCTACGGGTGGACCTCGAACCCGCTCGTCGAGTACTACATCGTGGACAACTGGGGCACCTACCGGCCCACGGGCACGTACAAGGGCACCGTGAACAGCGACGGCGGCACGTACGACATCTACCGGACGACCCGGTACAACGCCCCTTCCGTCGAAGGCACCCGCACCTTCGACCAGTACTGGAGCGTGCGGCAGTCGAAGCGGACCGGAGGGACCGTCACGACGGGCAACCACTTCGACGCGTGGGCGCGCGCCGGGATGCCGCTCGGCAGCTTCAGCTACTACATGATCATGGCCACCGAGGGCTACCAGAGCAGCGGCAATTCCAGCATCTCGGTGAGCTGACCGTCCGCCCGGAAAGCGATTGACGGCCGTCCGTGCCGAAGGGTCGGATGAGGCATATGAGTTCAGAGCAGATGCACACGGACGCGTACCCCCTCGACGAGCGTCTGGTGCGGCGGCTGGTCGACGGGCAGTTCCCGCGCTGGGCGGGGCTGCCCGTCGAGCGCTTTCCGTCCGGTGGCACCGTCAACGCGATGTACCGGCTGGGTGACGACATGGTCGTCCGACTGCCGCTCGTCGAGGGCGGCGTGGCGGACGTGACGGCCGAACGGCACTGGCTGCCCCGGCTGTCGCCCCTGCTCCCCGCCACCGTGCCCGAGGTGCTCGGGCACGGTGAGCCCGCCGAGGGATACCCGTGGCCCTGGTCGGTGTACCGGTGGCTGCCCGGCGAGATCCCCGAGGCAGGGGCACTGACCGATCCCGTGGCGCTGGCGGGTGATCTGGCCGGGTTCGTCTCGGCGATGCGGGCCGTCTCCCTGGCCGACGCTCCCGGGGCGCACCGCGGCGGCCCGCTCGCCACGCTGGACGCGGCGACGCTGGCCGCCCTCGAGGAACTGCGCGGCCTGCCCGAGGAGGACATCGACTGCGACGCGCTGGCCGCCGTGTGGCAGGACGCGCTGCGGGCCCCGGCCTGGGACGGGCCGCCCGTCTGGCTGCACGCCGACCTGATGCCCGGCAACCTGCTGGTCGAGGGCGGCAGGCTCACCGCGGTCATCGACTTCGGGTGCGTGGGAGCGGGCGACCCGGCCTGCGACCTCTTCCCGGCGTGGAACCTGCTGCCCGCGGGCGCCCGGGAGGTCTTCCGGGAGAAGCTCGGCGTCGACGACGCGACCTGGCGGCGCGGCCGGGGGCGGACCCTCTCCCAGGCACTGATCGCGCTGCCCTACTACCGGAACACCAACCCGGCGATGGCGGGCAACGCCCGCCACGTGATCCGCGCGGTGCTGACGGAGCGGGGGCAGGTGCCCCGGGGCGCCGCCTAGGGGGCGATCCCCACACCGTCGATCCTGCTCCACGCCCGCTCCTGGGCGGCGGTCATGGCGGGCCACTGGAGTCCGCCGGGCCGGGGGCGCACCCGGGAGGCGTACGGCGACGGGCGGAAGCCGGGATCGTAGAAGCAGCCCTCGCCGTAGGTCGCGTCGAAGGCGGCGCAGGAGGCCGCGATCGAGCGCGCTCCGGGCTTGCGGCCCGTGCGGACCCAGGTGTCCAGCGCGGCGATGGAGCCGGCGTACTCGGAGTCGCTCAGCGAACTGTGCTCGGACTCCTTCGTGAAGGTCTGGACGAGGTTCCCGCCCCGGCCGGCGCCCCGGACAGCGGCCCGGTAGGCCGCCTCGTGCTCCACGAACGCCGTCGGGTCGTCGATGGCGTGCAGGGTGAGGACGGGCAGGTCGACGCGGCCCGTGAGGTCGCTGTCCCAGGAGAGGTCGCGGCGGGCGGCGGGGTCGGCCGAGAAGCGTTCCACACCCGCGTTGAGCGCCTTGTCGTCGTGTGAACCGGAGTACCGCACACCGCGGTTGCTCCACGGGTTCCGCCCGCCGAGCCGGTTCGACACGATGTCCCGGAAGGTGAACGTGGCGAACTTCAGATGCGACTCCAGGGTGCGCTCGGGGATGCGGGTGACGGCGAGGATGTCGTCGAGGTTGCGCTGCTGGAGGGCGGTCCGGTCGGCCGGGTCGGACTCGTGGCCGGTGCACTCCTGGAGACGGGCGGCGAGTCCGGCGCTCGTCATAGTGGAGCCGGGGCGCAGGCCCTGCCACAGCGGGTACTGCGGCTCGGTCGGGCGCGGGTGGTTGCGGCAGTAGTACTGGTAGACGACCCGCAGGTCCACGCGGTAGTCGTAGCCGCGCGAACCGCCGCCGAGGACGCCGTTGGTGAGCAGCACCCCGTCGTACGCGCCGTGGCGTCGGCCGTAGGTCTCCGCGACCTTGGCGGCGACGTTGCCGCCCCAGGACTGGCCGTGCAGGTAGGTCCGTCCCGGCCGGCCGAACTCCTCGGTGAACAGGCGGCGTACGTTCTCGGTGTCCGCGGCGGCCATCCGGGCGCCGTAGCCGCCGCGCCGGTATGCGGACGCGGCCCACGCGTAGCCTTCGTCGACCATCACGGTCCAGCGCTCCAGGTCCTCGGCGCCGCGGGCCGGGTCGGAGGCGTCGCCGAGGTCCGGGCCGCCGTGCGCGTGCACGACGAGGGAGCCGTTCCAGTCCTTCGGCACGGCCATCGTGTAGTACGCCCCGTTGGCGTCCCGGCCGGTGTAGCACGTGGCCTTTCCGGCCAGGGCGGGCGGGCAGTCGGCGGCCACGGGCCGTTCGGCCGCCCGCGCGGGGGCGGCCGACACGTTGCCGAGGGTGCCGAGGAGGACGGCCGCGAGGGCGGCCGCCACCACCGCCGGACGGCTCCGGCGGTGCGCGGTCCGGGTGGCGGGCGGGGGATCGTCGGGTCTGGTCAAGGTGCGGCTCCTGTACGTGCTGCGTGCCGGCGCGAAGTTGCGCTGCGAGCCGGGATGCTAGGAATCCGCCGCGGCCGGGGCCACCCCTTCGATCATTGCGTTCATAGTGTTCGCCCCACACCCACCGGATCGGCGCCCGCAGGCCGTCCTCCGGGACTCCCTGCGCGGCCCCTTGACGCCCCATTGGTCTCTACCTATCGTCACCGCGCAGTCGAACGTTCAGAACAACACTCAGCGTTCACATAGACGAACGGATGGACCCCCCACATGTCCTCTGCTCCCACACCTCGCCGCCGCAGATCCCGAGCCGTCCTCCTGACGGCCCTCACCGCCGCGCTGGCCGGCACCCTCCTGGCGGGACCCGGCCCGGCCGCTCCTCGCGCGCAGGCCGCACCGGCCGCGTTCACCCACCCCGGAGTCACCGTCTCCGAGGGCCAGCTCGACTTCGCCCGCGCCAAGGTGCAGGCCGGGGCCCAGCCCTGGAAGGGCGCCTTCGACCAGATGATGAGGAGCAGGTACGCCGACCTGAACCGCGTGCCCAAGCCCCGCGCGGTGGTCGAGTGCGGTTCCTACTCGAACCCCAACATCGGCTGCACCGACGAGCGCGAGGACGCGATCGCGGCCTACACCAACGCGCTGGCCTGGTACCTGACCCGCGACGAGCGGTACGCGCGCAAGGCGATCGAGCTGATGGACGCCTGGTCAGCGGTGATCCGGGACCACACCAACAGCAACGCCCCGCTCCAGACCGGCTGGGCCGGCTCGTCCTGGCCCAAGGCCGCGGAGATCATCAAGTACACGTACACCGGCTCGTGGGCCAACTCCGGCCGCTTCGCCACCATGCTCCGCGACGTCTACCTGCCCGAGATCATCAACGGCTCCCACTCCAACGGCAACTGGGAGCTGACGATGATGGAGGCCGCCGTCGGCATCTCCGTCTTCCTGGAGGACAAGGCGTCGTACGACAAGGCCATGGCCAAGTTCCGCACCCGCACGGCCGCGTACGTGTACCTGGCCTCCGACGGGGCCCTGCCGAAGACCGTGCCGAGCCAGAACCTCAACACCCGGGACAAGATCGTCAAGTACTGGCAGGGCCAGTCCACCTTCGTCACCGGCCTCACCCAGGAGACCTGCCGGGACTTCACCCACACCGGGTACGGCATCTCGTCCGTCGCGCACGTCGCCGAGACCAGCCGGATCCAGGGGCAGGACCTGTACGGCACCGACGTGGGCGAGCGGCTGCGGCACGCGCTCGGCTTCCAGGCGAAGTACGAGCAGGGCGCGGCGGTCCCGGACTGGCTGTGCGGGGGCTCCGTGCACCTGGGCCTCGGCCCGGTCACCGAGGTCGGCTACAACGCCCTGCACCACCGCCTCGGCCACGCCATGGACAACACCCAGGCCCTGACCGAGCGCACCCGTCCGTCCGGTTCGAACAACCTGTTCGTCGCCTGGGAGACGCTCACCCACGGGGACAACCCGGCGTGACACGGCGCCGGGTGACCGCGGCTCAGCTGTCGTAGTCCACGGTCAGCTTCTCGGAGACCGGGTACGTCTGGCAGGTCAGCACGTACCCGGCGTCGACCTCGGCGTCCTCCAGGGCGTAGTTGCGGCGCATGTCCGCCTCGCCGTCGGTGACCAGGGCGCGGCAGGTGCCGCAGACCCCGCCCTTGCAGGCGAAGGGCAGGTCGGGCCGGGTCTGCTGGGCTCCGTCGAGGACGGTCCGCCCGCGGGACAGGGAGGAGGTGGTGGAGCGGCCGTCCAGGGTGATGGTGACCTCGCTGACGGGTCCCTGCGGGCCGGTCTCCTCGTGGCGGACCTCCCGCACGGGCTCGTCGTCGGCGAAGAACAGCTCCCGGTGGACGCGGTCCGCCGGGACGCCGAGGCCGGCCAGGACCTGCTGGGCGTCGGCGACCATGCCCTGCGGGCCGCACAGCCACCAGTGGTCCGCGGCCGCCACGTCCACCAGCGAGCCGATGAGCGCCGAGAGGCGTCCGGCGTCCAGGCGGCCGGAGAGCACCTCGGCCTCGCGGGGTTCGCGGGAGAGCACGTGGGCCAGGTGGAAGCGGGTCGGGTGGAGGTCCTTCAGGTCGGCCAGGTCGTCGGCGAACATGACCGTGTCCGTGCGGCGGTTGCCGTAGAACAGGGTGACCGACGACCGGTCGTCGGCGGCCAGCACCGACTCGGCGATGGACACCATGGGCGTGATGCCCGACCCGGCCGCGATCAGCACGTGGTGGCCGGGGACGGTCAGGTCGGGGGTGAACAGCCCGGTGGGCGCCATGACCTCGACGGTGTCGCCGGGCCGCACCTCCTCGACCAGCCACGAGGAGAACACCCCGCCGGGCACCACCCGGACCCCGATGCGCGGCACCGAACCGGCCGGCGCGCAGATCGAGTACGAGCGCCGCTCGTCCCGGCCGTCCACCTCGCGCCGCAGGGTGAGCGACTGGCCGGGCGCGAAGGCGAACTCCCCGGCCAGCTCGTCCGGGATGTCGAAGCTCACGGCCACCGCGTCCGCGCACAGCCGCTCGACGGCGGCCACGCGCAGACGGTGGAAGGCGGGCCGGCGGCGGGCACGCACCGGCGCTGCCGGGACGGGGGCGGTCGGGGGCATCAGATCTCCTTGACGTACTCGAACGGCTCGCGGCAGGCCCGGCAGCGCCACAGGGCCTTGCAGGACGTGGCGGCGAAGCGGGAGGTCTCCTCTGTGTCCGCCGAGCCGCAGCGGGGACACGGCACCGCCACCCGGGTGGGTGACAGCACGAGAGGAACCGGCCCGCCACGGGGCGCGGGACCGGGCGGGGCGATGCCGTGCTCGGCGAGCTTGCGGCGGCCGGACTCGGTGATCCAGTCGCTGGTCCAGGGCGGGTCGAGGACCGTGCGGATCTCCACGCGCTCGTATCCGGCGTCCCGCAGCCGGGCGGCGACGTCCGCGCGCATCTCGGCCATGGCCGGGCAGCCCGAGTAGGTGGGGGTCAGGCTCGCCACCACGGTGCCGTCCGCGCCGACCTCGACGCCGCGCAGGACCCCGAGGTCGGCGAGGGTCAGCATGGGCAGCTCGGGGTCCGGCACCCGCTCGGCGACGCGGCGGGCGCGGGCGGTGTCCGGGAGCGCGGTCACCATGTCGCCTCCGGGTGGGCGCGGGCGACGCCCTGCAACTCGGTGAGCAGCGGCGCCAGATGCTCGGTGTGCTCGCCGGCGCGGCCGGAGCCGGGCAGCGGGCGGTACACCGGCAGGGGCAGGCCGGCCGCCTCGGTCACCTGGCGCAGCACGTCGGCGACCTCGTCCCGTACGTCGTACGCCGTGTGCAGCTCGCCGAGGTACGGGGCGACCGCGTCCAGCGCCGCGCGCATCCTGCGCCGCGACTCGTCGGTGCCGTCGCCCAGGCGGACGGCCCACTCGGCGGCGTACTGCCGGTGGTAGGCCAGTTCCTTGACGCCCTTGGCCGCGACCGCCGCGAGGACCGGGTCGGGGTGGTCCACCAGCCGCTGGAAGTGGGCCAGCCGCCAGCTGGAGAGCACCAGCAGACGCACCACGGCGAACGCGAAGTCGCCGCGGGGAAGCTCGGCCAGGGTCACGTTGCGGAAGTCGCCGGCGTCGCGGAAGTAGGCGAAGGCGTCCTCGTCGCGGCCGGTGCCGTCGGCCTGCCCGGCGCGCGCGTACAGCAGGCGGGCCTGGCCGAGGAGGTCGAGGCCGATGTTGGCCAGCGCCACCTCCTCCTCCAGCTCCGGGGCGCGGGTGACCCACTCGGCGAGCCGCTGGGCGCTGATCAGGGCGTCGTCGGCCAGCGCCACGCAGTCCGCGGCCAGTCCGGCGGCGTCGACGCCCTCGGGCACGGTGGTGTCGACGCCGTGCAGCGGGTCCTCGAAGCCGGTGCCGTAGGCCCAGCGGGTGTCGTCCTCGTGCCCCTCGGCCAGGGTGAGGTAGACGTGGTCGTCGCTCATGCCCTGCTCCTAGATGTGGGGGACGTCGTCGGGGATGTCGTAGAAGGTCGGGTGGCGGTAGACCTTGTCCGCGCTGGGGGCGAAGAAGGGGTCCTTCTCGTCGCGGGTGGAGGCGGCGATGTGCTCGGAGCGGACCACCCAGATGCTCACGCCCTCGTTGCGCCGGGTGTAGAGGTCGCGGGCGTGGGTGAGGGCCATGGCGTCGTCGGCGGCGTGCAGCGAGCCGACGTGCACGTGGTTGAGGCCGCGCTTGCCGCGAACGAAGACCTCGTACAGCGGCCAGCCCTGCTTCTCGGGCTTCTCAGCCTTCTCGGCGGTCATGCCACCGCTCCCTTCGCCGCGCGGGCGGCCTGCTTGGCGGCGTGGGCGGTGGCCGCCTCGCGCACCCAGGCGCCCTCTTCGTGGGCGGTCCGCCGCCGATCGCTCCGTTGTGCGTTGCACGGGCCGTCGCCCTTGATGACCCGCATCAGCTCGTCCCAGTCCGGGGTGCCGAAGTCGTGGTGCCCCGCCTCCTCGTTCCACCGCAGCTTCGGGTCGGGCAGGGTGACGCCGAGCTTCTCGGCCTGCGGGACGGTCATGTCGACGAAGCGGCGGCGCAGTTCGTCGTTGCTGTGCCGCTTGATCTTCCAGGCCATCGACTGCGCCGAGTTGGGCGAGGCGTCGTCGGGCGGGCCGAACATCATCAGGGACGGCCACCACCAGCGGTCCACCGCGTCCTGAACCATCTCGCGCTGGGCCGCGGTGCCGCGCATCATCGTCATCAGCAGCTCGTAGCCCTGCCGCTGGTGGAAGGACTCCTCCTTGCAGATGCGCACCATCGCGCGCGCGTACGGGCCGTACGAGCTGCGGCACAGCGGTACCTGGTTGCAGATGGCCGCGCCGTCCACGAACCAGCCGATCACGCCGACGTCGGCGAAGCTGAGGGTCGGGTAGTTGAAGATCGACGAGTACTTCTGCCGGCCCTCGATCAGGCGCTCGGTGAGGTCGTCGCGGTCGGCGCCGAGGGTCTCGGCGGCCGAGTACAGGTAGAGACCGTGGCCGGCCTCGTCCTGGACCTTGGCGAACAGGATCGCCTTGCGGCGCAGCGAGGGCGCCCGGGTGATCCACTCGCCCTCCGGCTGCATGCCGATGATCTCCGAGTGGGCGTGCTGGGCGATCTGCCGGATCAGCGTCTTCCGGTAGCCCTCGGGCATCCAGTCGCGCGGCTCGATGCGCTGGTCGTGCGCGATCGTCGCGTCGAAGTGCTCCTGGAGACCGTCCGGGGGCGGCGCCTCGGCGGCGTGTGTCGTGGTCATCGTCACCAGCTTCCCAACCGACCATTCGTTCGGTACCAGTGTGACGGGTTTCCGGGCGCCGGGCAAGACCCGCGACCCCGCCGCTCACACTCTTGACAGGGCGCCCGGGCGGCTGGATTACTGGGCCGTGCCGCGCGCTAACCGAATGGTCGGTCGGGACAGAAGGTGGTGGGAAGGATGTCGCAGGCCACTGGGCCGACACCCACGGAGACGATGTTCTCCGCGGACGAGGCCTCCCGGGGGCTGGGCATCGAGCTGGTCGAGCACGGCGAGGGGACCGCCGTGCTCCGGATGACCGTGACCCCGGCGATGGTGAACGGACACCGGATCGCCCACGGCGGCTATCTGTTCCTGCTCGCCGACACCGCCTTCGCCTGCGCCTGCAACAGCCACGGTCCGGTGACCGTCGCGGCCGGCGCCGACATCGTCTTCGTCGCCCCGGCCCGCGAGGGCGACGTCCTCGTGGCCCGCGCCGAGGAACGGGCCCGGTTCGGCCGCAGCGGCGTGTACGACGTGAGCGTGCGGCGCGGCGACGAGGTGATCGCGGAGTTCCGCGGACGCAGCCGCAGCATGCGGGACACCACCGGGGACCGGACGCCGGGCACGACGACGAAGGAGCCGTGATGAGCAGCGAGCCGACGACCGGGGCGGCCCCGGCACCCCGCCCGGGTGAGCCACTCCCCCACGACCTGCTGGACGACGCCGAGCGCCTGTCCCGGGAGCAGCTCGCCGAGCTCCAGCTGGACCGGCTGCGCGCGACCCTGCGGCACGCCTACGAGAACGTGGAGCTGTACCGCAAGAAGTTCGACGCCGCCGGAGTCACCCCGGACGACTGCCGCAGCCTGGCGGACCTCTCCAGGTTCCCCTTCACCACCAAGGCGGACCTGCGGGACACCTACCCCTTCGGCATGTTCGCCGTCCCGATGGAGGACGTGCGGCGGGTGCACGCCTCCAGCGGCACCACCGGCTGCGCCACCGTCGTCGGGTACACGGACAAGGACCTGTCCATGTGGGCGGACGTCGTCGCCCGTTCGATCCGGGCCGCGGGCGGGCGCCCCGGCCACAAGGTGCACATCTCCTACGGCTACGGCCTGTTCACCGGCGGCCTCGGCGCGCACTACGGCGCCGAACGCGCCGGCTGCACGGTGATCCCGGCCTCCGGCGGCATGACCGCGCGCCAGGTGCAGATCATCCAGGACTTCCGGCCCGAGATCATCATGGTCACCCCCTCCTACCTGCTCACCCTGCTCGACGAGTTCGAGCGGCAGGGCGTCGACCCGCGCTCCACCTCGCTGAAGGTCGGCATCTTCGGCGCCGAGCCGTGGACCGAGGAGATGCGCCGCGAGATCGAGGAGCGGATGGACATCCACGCCGTGGACATATACGGCCTGTCCGAGGTGATCGGCCCGGGTGTGGCGCAGGAGTGCGTCGAGACCAAGGACGGGCTGCACGTGTGGGAGGACCACTTCTATCCGGAGGTGGTGGACCCGCTCACGGACGCCGTCCTGCCCGAGGGCGAGGAGGGCGAGATCGTCTTCACCTCCCTCACCAAGGAGGCGCTGCCGGTCGTCCGCTACCGCACGCGCGACCTGTCCCGGCTGCTGCCGGGCACCGCCCGCCCCGCCTTCCGCCGGATGCAGAAGGTCACCGGCCGCTGCGACGACATGATCATCCTGCGTGGGGTGAACGTCTTCCCCACCCAGATCGAGGAGATCGTGCTGCGCACGCCGGGCGTCGCCCCGCACTTCCAGATCCAGCTCTCCGAACGCGGCCGGATGGACCACATGACCGTGCGGGTCGAGGCCCGCCCCGACGCCGGTCCCGAGCAGCGCGGGGCCGCCGCCCGGGCGATCGTCCAGGGCGTCAAGGACGGCGTGGGCGTCACGGTCGAGGTGGAGGTCGTCGCGCCGGAGACCCTGGAGCGCTCCCTCGGCAAGATCCGCCGGGTCCGGGACCTGCGCGGTGCGTGAAACGTGAGGACGAACACGTCTGTTCGTCCCTCGTGCTGGTGTGCCGCGGGATGCGGATGGGCAGTCAATGCATGATCGGGGGAGGTCTGGTCCGTCCTGGGGGGAAGTCCCGTGCGCGTGTGTGTGATCGGTGCAGGTCTGTCGGGATTGGCGGTGGCGCACTCCCTCAAGGAGCGGGACATCGGTTTCGTCTGCCTGGAGAGGGCGCCCGACGTCGGCGGGATCTGGCGGCAGCCGGAGGCCGGCGAGCGGGGGCCGGGCTACCTGTCGCTGCACCTGAACACCGCGAAGCAGCTGACCGGTTACGCCGGTTTCCCCATGCCGTCCTCGTATCCGCTCTACCCCCGGCACAGCCAGGTCGCCGCGTATCTGCGCTCCTTCGCCGAGTGGGCGGGCCTGCTCGACCACGTCGAGCTGCGCACCGAGGTGGTCGCCGTATGGCAGGCCCCGGACGGCGCGTGGACGGTGGTCAGCCGCGACGCGGACGGCACCGAGTCCGCCCGCCGCTTCGAGCAGGTGATCGTCGCCTCCGGGCACCACACCGACCCCGCCCTGCCCGACCCTCTCCCGCCCGGTGCCGACTCCTTCGATGGAACGATTCTGCACTCCCTCGACTACCGTGACGGCGCCGACTTCGACGGACGCCGGGTCGTCGTCGTCGGACTCGGGGCGTCCGCCGTGGACATCGCGGCCGACCTCTCGCGGCACGCCGAGGAGACCGTGCTGTCGGTGCGGCGGGGACTGCACATCGTGCCCAAGCAGCTCTTCGGGATGTCGGTCGACGAGATCGCGGAGGCGCCCTGGTGGACCGAGATGTCCTTCGCCGAGCAACGGGGTTGGGTGGAGCGGTCGCTGCTCGTCGCACGCGGCAGACTGTCCGACTACGGCCTGCCCGAGCCCGACCACCCGGTCTTCTCCTCCGCCGTGACCCTCTCGGACGAGATCCTCAGCCGGATCCGGCACGGCGCCGTGACCCCGAAGCCCGCGATCGCCTCCTTCGACGGCGACCGGGTCGTCTTCACCGACGGCACCTCCACGACCGCGGACGCCGTCGTGTACTGCACCGGCTTCCACATGACCTTCCCCTTCCTGCCGGCCGGCTGCCCGGTCGCGGCGGACGGTTCGGTCGAGCTGTACCGACGGGTCGTCCCGGCCGGCCGGCCGGGTCTCTACTTCGTCGGGCTGGTCCGGCCCGTGGGCGCGATCACCCGGCTGGTGGAGGCGCAGGCGGAGTGGGTGGCGCGGATCATCGACGGCGAGGCCGAACTGCCCTCGGCGGAGGCTATGCGCGAGGAGATCGGCACCTACCTCACCTCCGTGGCCCAGCGCTACGGCCGGACCGAGGGCGCCTCGATCCAGGTCGACGTGGGCCCCTATCTGGCGGAGTTCCGGGAGTCGCTGCCCGTGTGACCGCCCCGCACGGCGTCGTGCCCAGGGGCTCCCGGTGAGGTCGGCCGGGAGCCCCTGTGGTGTGCCGGACGGCCGGCTCAGTGCACCGCGACCGCGTGCCGGACCGGCACCGCGGCGGGCGGCCGGACCGCGTACGCCTCCGAGGAGAGGTACGCCGTCACCCGCGGCGGCCGGCCTCGCTGGAGGGCAAGCGCCAGGTAGGCGATGAGCCCGGCCCCGTCCTCCGGCCGCCGGTCGGTGACGGCGGCCAGCGCCCGGACCAGCACCGAGGCGTCCATGCCGTGCCGGCGCAGCAGCCGCGACGCCCGGGCCAGGGCCTCCCCGTCGTGCGGGGCGTAGTCCCTGACCGGGATGTGCAGGGTGAACCCGCTGGGCCGGGGGTCCGCCGGGCCGGTGAAGGAGTGGCAGGACAGGCCGGGCAGCCCGGCGAGTCCCGTCGCCCCGGGCCCGGCGCCCGCGACCGTGTGGAAGAAGCCTTCGACCTCGGCCGGAACCGGCTCCGGAATCATGCGGGACAGCCTCCCGGCCCGGGCGGAGGTCAGGCTGTCGTGGCGCACGTAGACCTTCACCCGGGGTTCCTCCCAGTCCCCCAGGTCCAGGGCGAGGAACGGATGACCGCTGCCCGGGGGCAGGTTGGCGTAGGCCCGCCCGAGCCCCAGCCGGCGCAGCGCCTCGCGCACCGTCGCGGCGGAACGCTCCTCCCCGTTGGCGGCGGGGTTCAGGTAGACCTTGACCTTGGGCACACCGCCGGGTGTCAGCTCCAGCGCACACCACAGGGCCAGGGGGCCGTGCGGAGCGGACGGCAGGAAGAGGTCCGTCACCTCGTCGAGGGGGCCGGTGCCGAACCGCCATCGGCGCGCCATCTCCCGGACCGTCTCCAGTCCGACGCGGCCGTTGCGAGCCAGGCTGTCTGCGCCGCAGCCCGGTTCGATCAGCACCCGCAGGACGGGGGCCGCGTCCGGCCGGAAGGAGAGGGAGAACTCGACGGGGGTGTGGTCGTCGGAGAGGAAGGTGCGGTAGGGCGGCGGCAGGTGGAGCGGCCGTGCGGCCACCGGCCCCAGGGAGTCCGTGAGGACCCGGGCGTAGGTCTCGATGTCCGCTCCGGCGAGGCCGGCGACCGCGCCGAGTCTTCGCAGCTGGCCGCCCGTGAGGGCGCCGAGTGTCGGGATGCCCCGTGGGTCCGTGCCCGTCGGCGCGGTCACCGGCCCGTCCCCGGCCGGGGCCGCACAGAGCGATACCCGCCTGGAGAGGCGGGTATCGGGGGTTTCGGCGGCGGGAAAGCGGCGTTCGTGGATATGTGGTCCACGACACCTCCTTTTACTCGTAAGCAACTTGAATGCCGCGTTGCTCACTACCCGTGCCGTTCAACCTTCATGCGGAAGGGGCTGGTTGGGCGGGTGTTGTACAGATCACCGTGTGAGCCAGTTGAGGAACTGGCTCCACATGCCGTTGCGTTCGGCCGCCCGGGCCGGGGTGGCGGCCTCGGGCTCCGCCGCACCCGGGGTCGGCCGCGATTCGGCGCTCCGTCCGGTGCGGGCCGGGGTGAAGCGGGCCGGCAGGGTGGCCAGGGCCCGGTTGAAGGGGCCCGGACGCCAGGTCAGGCTGTCCTCCGGCACGGCGAGTTCGACGTCGGGCAGCTCGTTGAAGAGGTGCTCGATGGCGGTGACCGTGATGTGCCGGGCCGGTTCCTTGGAGGGGCAGGCGTGCGGTCCGGCGCTCCAGGCGAGGTGCGCGCGGTTGCTGCCGGCCTGGCGGGACGCTCTGAGGGCCGGACCGGTGTTGGCCGCGGCGAAGCTGACCAGCACGAGATCGCCCGCCTGGAGGTGCTGTCCGGCGAGTTCCGTGTCGGCGGCCGGGTAGTGCGGCGCGTAGTTCGACATGGGCGGGTTCTCCCAGAGCGTGTCGTCCAGTGCCTCGTCGATCAGGCCGCCCTCACGCGCGTACCGCTCGTGGGTGAGGAGGCGGTGCAGCGTGTTGCCGATCAGGTTGCGCAGGGGCTCGGCGCCCGCGCCGAGGAGCAGGGCGAGCTGGTGGACCATCTCCTCGTCGCTGAGGCCCGCCTCGTGGCGCATCAGCCAGGAGGTGACGTCGTCGCCGGGCTTGCTCCGCTTGAGCGCGACGAGTTCCCCCACCGCCTGGAAGAGCACCTCGACGGCCTTCTCGGCGTTGACCCCGTCGAACATGCCGGAGATGCCGAACAGCACCCGGTCGCCGATGTCGGCGGGGCAGCCGAAGAGTTCGTTGAACACGAACAGCGGCAGCTGCTTGGCGTAGTCGCCCAGCAGGTCTGCGGAGCCGCGGGCGGCGAACTGGGAGATGAGGTAGCAGGAGATCTGCTCCGTGCTCCGGCTCAGCCGCCGGGTGTCCACCCGCGCCATGCTGTCGGTGACGGCCTGGCGGAGCCTGAGGTGGTCGGCGCCGTCGGCGAACATGCAGTTGGGCCGGTAGGCGAGCAGGGGCGCGACCGGGCTGTCCGGGCCGACCTTGCCCTCGTTGAAGGCCCGCCAGCGCCGGGCGTCCTTGCGGAAGGACCCGGAGTCCTGGAGCAGCTGGAGGGCGGCGGCGTAGTCCGTGACCAGCGTCGCCTCGACGCCCGGGGCCAGTTCGACGGGCGCCGCGGCCCCGTAGTGGCGCAGGTACTCGTAGTACGCCTGCGGGTCGGCGGCGAACTCCGGTCCGTGCAGAGGCACTCTGGCGCCGGAGCCGTGGGCCGGGCACCCGGGCGGCGGCACCGGGGCCGTGTCGTGGGCGTTCATGTCTGCTCCCAGCTCCTAGCGGGTGCGGTCCAGCAAGTAGCGGACGAGGGTGGTCAGTGCGGCCGCCGAGGACTTCTCGTCGCGGGCGTCGCAGGTGACGACGGGGGTGTCGTCGAGCAGGTCGAGCGCCTCGCGCAGCGCGTGTTCGTCGCGCAGCGGGGTGCCGTCGAAGTGGTTGACGGCGATGGCGTAGTCGAGCCCGTAGTGCTCGATGAGGTCGATCACGGGGAAGGAGTCCGCCAGCCGCTCGGGGTCGACCAGCACCAGGGCGCCGAGCGCGCCGCGTGCCATGTCCTCCCACATCTGGACGAAGCGCTGCTGGCCGGGGGTGCCGAAGAGGTAGAGGACGACGCGGTCGCTGATGGTGAGGCGGCCGAAGTCCATGGCGACCGTGGTGGTGGTCTTGCCCTGGACGCCGCCCAGGTCGTCGACCGACTCGGCGGCCTGTGTCATCGTCTCCTCGGTGGACAGCGGCTCGATCTCCGAGATGGAGCCGATGAGGGTGGTCTTGCCCACCGCGAAGTGTCCGACGACGAGGATCTTGACCGCGGTCTGGGTCGCTCCGCCGCGTACGTAGTCCCGCTCATCCAAACTTGGCGCGGAGCCCATTGAGCACCTCCTCCAGGATCTCCTTGTCCGCGAGCCGGGCGCGGGCCACCGGCGGGCGGGTCATGAGGTGGCCGCCCTCCATCAGGGAGGCCAGCAGGATCCGCACCACGCCGAGCGGGAAGTGGGTGTGTCCGGCGATCTCGGCGACCGAGAGGTAGCCGGCCGAGCAGAGGTCCAGCAGGCTCTGCTCCTCGGGGGACAGCCGGGCCGGGCGCCGGGTGTCCTCGGCTGAGGCGGTGACGAGGGTGATGAGTGAGAGGTGGTCCTCGTCGGGCAGGCCCCGGCCCTTGGTGATGACGTACGGCCGTACTAACTCCGGCGCCTCGGGCTCCCAGCCGTCGCGGCCGGTCATGAGCGGGCGCCGAGGTTCTCGCGCGGCGGTGTCGTCAGCCGTTTGCCGAGCTGGGCGACGAGCTGCTGCATCCGGAAGGTGATGTCCGCCATGTCCACCTCCGGGGAGGCGGAGACACCGAGGTAGGCGCCTTCGCCGGCGGAGATCAGGAACACCCAGCCGCCGTCGAACTCGACCAGGGTCTGGCGCCAGGACTGGCCGGGGTCCTCACAGAAGAAGGCGAGGGTGCGGCTGAGCGACTGCACCCCGCTCATCGCGGCGGCGACCCGGTCGGCGTCGTCCTTGTCGAAGTCCTGCGTCCGGGCCATCAGCAGACCGTCGGCGGATATCAGGACGGCGTGCAGGGCTCCCGGAATCTCCAGGGCGCTGTCGAGCATCCATGACAGATCGTCGTTCACGAGACCTCATGTCCTTCGCTGCTGGCACCAGGCGTTCTGCGCGTCCGGTCGGTGCCCTCGGGGTCGGTGACCCGGCCGGACCGCGTTCCCCGCTGGAAGGCACCCATGACCTGTGCCTGCTCGGAGTCGGAGCGGCCCGCCGGGCGGGGGGTGGGCTCGTTGCCGGGCACGATGGCCATCGGGCGCTTGCGGCGCCGCCGGGGCAGGCCGTCGTCGGTCCGGGACGGGACGGGCGCGGCCTCGGGGCCGCCGTCCCGGACCGGCCGGGCGGTGGCGTGGGCGGCGGGGGCGGGAGTCTTCTTCTCCGGCATGCCGGTGAGCAGTTCGTGCGGCAGCAGGACCACCGCCCGTACACCTCCGTAGGGGGACGAGGAGTCCACCGACACCTCGAAGCCGAATCGTTCGCACAGCAGGCCGATGACCGCGAAGCCGAACTGCGGCGGATTGCCGAGCCCGGCCACGCCCGAGGCGCGCTCGGTGGCGAGCAGCCGGTCGGCGCGGGCGCGCTCCTCGTCGCTCATGCCCACACCGGCGTCGTCGACGACCACGCAGATGCCCTTGGGCACGGTCCGGAGGTTGATCTCGACGACGGTGTCGGGGCTGGAGTAGCTGGTGGCGTTGTCGAGCAGTTCGGCCAGGGCGAGGGCGACGGGCTCCACGGCCCGGCTGGTGATGCCGAAGTCGACCTGGGAGAGGATGTCCACCCTGCGGAAGTGCCGGATGCGGCCCTGCGCGCTGCGCACCACGTCGTACACCGAGGCGGTGTCGCGCCGCCCGCCGAGCCAGCCGTCGCAGAGCACGGCGATGGACTGGGCGCGCCGGCCGAACTGCGAGTTGGTGTGGTCGATCTCCAGCAGGTCCTGGAGGAGGGCCGAGTCGCCGTACTTGGTCTGCAGGCGGGAGAGGACCAGCTGCTGTTCCGCGGCGAGGCCCTGAAGGGTCCGCATGGCGGACTTCAGAACGGTCTTGGTCTCGTCCTCGGCCCGTTCCTGGGCCGCCTGTACGGATTTTCCGTAATCGTTCTCCAGCTGGGTGTAGTGGTCCTTGAGCCCCTGCACCTGCTGCCGCAACGCCCGGGCCGCCCTGCGCTGGCGGCTGATGAGCACGGCGGCGGCCACGAGGGCGACGAGGGCCACCCAGAGCAAGGGGTTCCCTGTGTATTCCGTCATAAGACTCTCTTCAGGCGACTGACGGCCGGCTTGCTGAATTCCCGTCTAGGCGGACGGCCGGTGGACCGCCCGCAACCGGGGTGGCTGTCCGGGCTGTCCTGAAGTCGGGGATGCCGTCTTTCACCCATCCGCCCGTTCCGCAAACGCGGTGATCGTATCACCGCATGATCAGGTGAATTAACGTCAAGAAGCGTCCATCCAGGACCGGTTGGAGACCGCCGGACGTACCGCCTCCGCCGGTGGGTACAGTCGGCCCCGTGAAAGATGCACCAGACACCTTCCGGCCGGCCCGCGGCGCGGCCTCGGACGGCCCGGGGTGACGCCCGAGGCCATGGCCGCGGTGTTCGCGGCCGGCGTCGGGGCCGGCGCCATCAACAGCGTGGTCGGCTCCGGCACCCTGATCACCTTTCCCGTGCTGCTGGCCACGGGTCTGTCGCCGGTCACCGCCACCGTCTCCAACGCCCTCGGCCTCATCCCCGGCTCCGTCAGCGGCGCCATCGGCTACCGCGAGGAGCTGCGCGGCCAGCGGCGTCGGGTCCTCAAGCTGGGCGTCGGCGCCCTGATGGGCGGTCTCGCGGGCGCCACACTGCTGCTCGCGCTCCCGGAGGACGCCTTCGAGACGATCGTGCCGGTCCTGGTGGGCCTCGCCCTGGTGCTGGTGGCGCTGCAGCCCCAGATCGGCAAGTGGGTGCAGCGCCGCCGTGCGCGCACCGGCGCCTCCCCGCGCCGGGACGGCGGTCCGCTGCTGTTCACCGGCCTGACCCTGGCCAGCGTCTACGGGGGCTACTTCACGGCCGCCCAGGGGATCATCTACCTGTCCCTGATGGGCACGCTCCTCGACGAGCCTCTGCAACGCCTCAACGCCGTCAAGAACGTCCTCGCCGCCGTCGTCAACACCGTCGCCGCGCTCTTCTTCCTCTTCGCCGCGGACTTCGACTGGACGGCCGTCGGCCTGCTGGCGGTCGGCTCGGCGCTCGGCGGGTACGGCGGGGCCAAGGTGGGCCGCCACTTCAAGCCGGTCGTCCTGCGGACGCTGGTGGTGACGGTCGGCACCGTCGCCCTCGTGCAACTGCTGCTGCGCTGACCCACGGGATCCGGGCCTCGTCGCCGACGCTCCGGCTCGGGGACGCCGCCCGCCCGGGCCGCCGGAGGCCACGGGCGCGCCGGCGTCGTGACCGTCTCCGTCCGCACTGCCGCGCACGTGGGCGGCGCACACCGCCGGCCGGACCGCCCCGGGCATAACGCCGCGTTATGGGAAGTCGGGAGTGCCGGTGCCGCGGCCGGGCCCGGGATGCTGGGCGCCCCCACAGACCGAACACGCGCCCCGACGCGTGTCCGTCGGAATCGAGGAGCCTTGCGAACCTCCAGACTCGTCCCCACCCTGACGGCCGCTCTCACGGCCACGCTGCTGTCCGCCCTCGCGCTCGCTCCGCAGGCCTCGGCGGCGGAGCCCCGCCCCGGTGACGGCGGCCCCCAGCCGATCATCGGCGGCGGCTACGCGCAGAACGCCCCCTGGGCGGCCCGGCTGTTCTCCAACGGCGCCCAGACGTGCAGCTCGACCATCATCTCGCCCACCTGGATCCTCACGGCCAAGCACTGCGTCACAGGCGGCGGCCTCTCCTTCCGTATCGGCAGTCTCGACCAGGGCTCGGGCGGCACGGTGGCGAACGGAGCACAGACCACCACCCACCCCTCGGCGGACCTCGCACTGGTCCGGCTCGACCGCTCCGTCTCCGCCTCCTACGCGCCGCTCGGACAGCCGGGCACGGTGCGCGTGGGTCAGACCGTGCAGGTGTACGGCTGGGGCGCCACCTCACGGTGCGGCTCGGAGATCAACTGCCAGTCCCAGTATCTCAAGGTCGCCAACCTGAGCGTCACCAGCGGGTGTTACGACGCCTACAACGGCCGGGCGATATGCGCCCGCCCCGGCGACGGCATCACCGCGGGCGGCGACTCGGGCGGCCCGATGATGGCCGGTGGCGTCCAGGTCGGCGTCGCCTCGACCAGCGACCGGCAGTCCACCACGGCGTACACGAACGTGACCGCCTACCGGTCGTGGATCCAGTCGGTGGCAGGCGTCTGACCCTTCCCCTCCTGCCCGGGGAACCGACCGGTTCCGGCCTGCCCCCGTCACGGCGGGGGCAGGCGCAGGTCCGCGGTCCGAGTGCCACCTCCGTCCGTCGGGGCCCGTCCACGAATCGGACGGCCCAGCAGGCGCATGGTGAGTACATCTACTGTGCCGGGGGTAGGGCACACGTCCCGCGCGAAGGAGGCACGGCATGACCGGGCGGACGACCGGCTCGCAGGAGAACGAGCGGGAGGCGGCGGTGCTCCGGCTCCGGGACGTGCACGTCCGGCGCCTCACCACCGACCAGCTGATCCTCGACGGCATCGACTGGACCGTCCGGCCGGGCGAGCACTGGGCCCTGCTGGGTGCCAACGGCGCCGGGAAGACCACCCTGCTGCGGCTGCTCGGCGCGCTGATGCACCCCACCGCCGGAACGGTCGAGGTCCTCGGCAGCCGGCTCGGCCGCGTCGACGTGCGCGAGCTGCGGGCGCGCATCGGCCATGTCAACGCCGCCCAGCGGGTACCGCAGGACCTCACCGCCCACGCGGTGGTGCTCACCGGCCACAGCGGCACCGTGCAGCCCCTGTGGCGGACGTACGACGACGAGGTCCGGGAACGGGCCCGCGACCTCCTGACCGAACTGGGCGTCAAGGAGCTGGCCGACCGGCCGTACGGGGTCTGCTCGGGCGGTCAGCGGGCGCGGATCCTCATCGCCCGGGCGCTGATGGCCGACCCGGCGCTGCTGCTCCTCGACGAGCCGTTCAACGCCCTCGACCTGCCCTCCCGCGAGGACCTCGTCGAGGCCATGCACCAACTGGCCGAGACGCGCCCGCACCTGGCCACCGTGACGGTCACCCACCATCTGGAGGAGCTGTCCCCGGCCGTCAGCCACGCCCTGCTGCTGCGCGAGGGCAGGATCCTCGCCGGTGGTCCCGTCGAGGGTGTCCTGACCGACTCGCGGCTGACCGCGTGCTTCGGCCGCGACATCACGGTGGCCCGGCGCGAGGGCCGCTGGTCCGCCTATTCGGGCCGCCGCGTTTCCGGAACATGACACGCCCACGAAGGCGTCGTTGCAGTCCCGGCGGAGCGGACCGGCGGCCCTTGACCGGGTTTCAACCCCCTGGCTAGCGTCCACGGCATGCGGAACTCCCGGCAGTTCACGAAGCGACGGGCCATCGACCTGATGCGCGTCGCCACCGCGGTGTGTAGCTGAACCACACCGCCCGCTGCCCGTTTTTCTCCCGCTCCCCGTGAAGGCCGTGATGACCTCTCGCACACCCCTGCCCGGATTCCGGCGCCTTCCCGCCCTGGCCGCACTGGCCCTTTCCCTCACCGTCACCGGCTGTGTGGCCCCGGCGCAGACCGCGGGCGGCGAGGACCTCTCGGACGAGAGGATCCCGGCCGCGGTCGCCCGGGACACCACGCTCACCGTCGGAGCGCCCGACCTCAAGGTCGCCCTGGAGCTGTCCGGACAGATCGACGAGCTGCCCTTCAAGGTGAAGTGGGCCAACATCAGCGGCGGCCCCCAGTGCTCGGAGGCCTTCCGGGCCGACGCGCTCGACGTCTGCTCGGCCGCCGACATCCCGTCGATCAACGCGCACTGGACGGGTCTCGACACGAAGCTCGTGGCGGTCAGGTTCCGCGCGGACCCGTACAAGAACCCCGTCTACGAGCTGGGCACCGCCCCGGGGTCCGGCATCAGGACCCTCGCCGACCTGCGGGGCAAGAAGATCGCCTACAGCCCGGGGCAGGCCCAGGGCGCACTCGTCCTGCGCATTCTCAAGAAGGCCGGTCTCACCCAGCGGGACGTCGAACTCGTCGAACTCGCGAGCACCGGCGACGTCTATCCCACCGCGCTCGGAAACCACCAGGTGGACGCCGCGCCCATCGCTGACGTCAACATCAAGCGGTACCTGGCCAACTACGGCAAGGAGGGCGGCGCGACGGTCAGGCACGGGCTCCGGGACGACCCGGCACACCTGTGGGCGCTGACCGAATCCGTCGCCGACGCGCAGAAGTCGGCCGCCCTCCGGGAACTCGTGAAGTTCTGGGCCCGGGCGCAGACATGGATCGACAGGCATCCCGAGGAATGGGTGGCGGGCTACTACGTCGAGGATCAGGGACTCAGCAAGGAGGACGGCGAGTACCTGGTCCGGCGCATCGGCCACCCCGACCTTCCGGCGGACTGGACCGACGCCGTCCACCGGCAGCAGCAGACCATCGACCTGCTGGCGAAGGAGCAGGACCGCGAGCCGTTCGACGCGGGGCTCCTCTTCGACCGCCGCTACGAGCCGGTGGCCGCCGAGGCCGTTGCCGGTGAAGGGACGTCGCCATGAGCACCACGATCTTCGACAAGCGGGCGCTCCCGGCCACCGAGGCCCCGCCGGACCAGGTGCGTGCGCGCGGGCCACGACGACATCGCCCGGGCCCCGGCAAACCCGTGCGGTACGGCTGGGCGATCGGCCCGGTGCTGCTGCTCGCGCTCTGGGCGGCGGGTTCGGGACTCGGCGTCTTCGACGTCCGCAGCCTCCCCGCGCCCTGGACCGTCGCCGGCACCGCGGGCGGCCTCATCGACGACGGCAAGCTCCAGTCCCACCTCGCGACCTCCGGGCAACGCGCCCTGCTGGGGCTGCTGTTCGGGGTCGCGGCCGGTCTGGTCCTCGCCCTGGTCTCCGGGCTCAGCCGGCTCGGCGAAGCCGTGATCGACGGCCCGGTGCAGATCAAACGGTCGATTCCCTCACTGGCGTTGATCCCGCTGCTGATCCTCTGGTTCGGCATCGGCGAGACGATGAAGGTGATCACGATCGCGCTCGGTGTCCTCGTGCCGGTCTACATCCACACGCACAACGGACTGCGCGCCATCGACAACCGCTACGCCGAGCTGGCGGAGACCGTGCGCCTGGGCAGGATCGGCTTCGTCCGGCACGTCGTGCTCCCCGGCGCCCTGCCCGGCTTCCTGCTCGGCATGCGCTTCGCGGTGACCGGCGCCTGGCTGGCACTCGTCGTGGTCGAGCAGGTCAACGCCACCAGCGGCATCGGCTACATGATGGAACTGGCCCGGACGTACGGGCAGACCGACGTCATCATCGTCGGTCTCGTGGTGTACGGCCTGCTCGGTCTGGTCTCCGACGCCCTGGTACGTCTGGTGGAGAGGAGGGCCCTGTCATGGCGGCGGACGCTGGCGGGCTGAACACGGCGGACCGCGTGACGGTCCGCATCGGGAACCTGGTGCGTTCCTTCGGCGAGCGCAGGGTGCTGGACGGGCTCGACCTGTCCATCGCGCCCGGGGAGTTCGTGGCGCTGCTGGGCCGCAGCGGCTCCGGCAAGAGCACGCTGCTGCGCGCCCTGGCCGGCCTCGACCACGAGGTGGCGGGCAGCGGTGAACTGACCGCACCCGACCATGTGTCCGTCGTCTTCCAGGACGCGCGGCTGCTGCCCTGGAGGCGGCTGCTCGACAACGTCGTGCTGGGCCTGACCGGGCCCTTCGCCGAGGACCGGGGCCGGGCCGCCCTCGCCGAGGTCGGCCTCGCCGGACGTGAACGGGCCTGGCCGGTGGAGCTGTCGGGCGGCGAACAGCAGCGTGTCTCGCTGGCGAGGTCCCTGGTACGCGAACCCCGGCTGCTGCTGGCGGACGAGCCGTTCGGCGCGCTCGACGCCCTGACCCGGATCAGGATGCACGCCCTGCTGCGGCGGCTGTGCGAGCGGCACCGGCCGGCCGTGCTCCTGGTGACGCACGACGTCGACGAGGCCATCGCCCTCGCGGACCGGGTGGTGGTGCTGGACCGGGGCCGGATCGCGGCCGACCTTCCCGTGCGGCTTACGGCACCGCGGGACCACGCGGGCGCCGAGTACACCGCCCTGCGCGGCCGGCTGCTGGCCCGGCTGGGCGTGCGGAACTCCGAGAGCGCCGGCCCGATCGAGGAGGAGACCGCGGCATGAGCGCCCGCAACCTGCACCTGAACCTGTTCGTCTATCCGGGCGGCCACCACGAGGCCGCCTGGCGGTACCACGGCACCGACCCCGGCCGCATCCTCGACATCGGCTTCTACCAGGAGCTGGCCCGCCGGGCCGAGGCGGCAGCGTTCGACGCCGTGTTCTTCGCCGACGGCCCTTCGCTGGCCGACAACGTCCGCTACGCGAGCCGCTTCCGGCTCGAACCGTTCACCTGGCTGTCGGCGATCGCCGCGGCCACCGAACGCATCGGCCTGATCGCGACGGCCTCGACCACATACACCGAGCCGTACAACCTGGCGCGCCTGTTCGCCTCGCTGGACCACCTCAGCAGGGGCCGGGCCGGCTGGAACATCGTCACCACCGGCGCCCCCCAGGCCGCCGAGAACTTCGGCCTCGACGGACATCCGGTCCACGCCGAACGGTACGACCGTGCGCGGGAGTTCGTCGACGTGGTGACGAAGCTCTGGGACAGCTGGGAGGACGAGGCCCTGGTCGTCGACCAGAAGGCCGGTGTGTTCGCCGACACCGACCGCATCCACGAGATCGGCCATTCGGGCCGCCGTCTCAAGGTGCGCGGACCGCTGAACCTCCCCCGCTCCCCGCAGGGCCGCCCGGTGTACCTCCAGGCCGGGTCCTCCGAGGACGGCCGCTCCTTCGCCGCGGCCCACGCGGAGGCGGTGTTCACCGCGCACCAGACGCTGCGGAGCGGGCAGGAGTTCTACGCCGACCTCAAGGCGCGGGCCGCGGCCCTCGGCCGTGACCCCGGCCGGCTGCTCGTCCTGCCGGGCATCAGCCCCTTCATCGGTGCGACCGAGGCCGAGGCACGGGCACTGCACGCGGAGTTCGACGAACTCACCCAGCCCGAGTACTCGCTCCAGCTGCTCCGGCGTCTGCTGGGTCTCGACCTCACCGCGGACAAGCTGGACGGGCCGGTGCCCCGCCGGCTCCTCGAGACCCGGGGCGAACGCGGCAACGGCAGCCGCTTCCAGCTCGTCCTGGACATCATCGACCGTGAGCGGCCCACGGTGCGCGGGCTCATGCACCGCCTCGCGGGCGCGCGCGGCCACCGCGTGGTGGCCGGGACCCCCGAGCAGGTGGCCGACCAGATCCAGGAGTGGTTCGAGCAGCAAGCCGCCGACGGCTTCAACGTCATGCCGCCGTGGCTGCCGGGCGGCTTCGACCTCTTCGCCGACCAGGTGGTTCCGATCCTGCGGGCGCGCGGCCTGTTCCGCACCGCGTACGACGCGGCGACGCTGCGCGGGCACTACGGACTGCCGCGGCCGGCCGCGTCGGTCCCGCGCTGAGGCGTGAGGGCCGGAGGCCGGACCCGGACGGCTCCGCGTGACGGACGTCCGGGGCCGGCCCTCCGCTCCCCCGACGGGGGGTCAACACGGCGTACCGTACGGCGGGCGCTGCCTCCCTACGCCGCGTCCCGGGGCGGCGTCATCGCCCAGCGGATGCCCGCGGTCACGGCCGACCCGAGGGGCCGCACGCACACGCCCTCGGCCGGGGGTACGCGCGGCAGGCCCAGGGCGCGTGAGGCCCAGACCGGCAGCAGGGACACCGCGTTGGCGGCGAGCAACCCGTAGGGCAGACGCGCGAGCAGCGGGATGGGCGGCCTGAGCAGCAGGAAGCGGGTGGTGCTGCGCGCCTCGGCGGTCGCGCGCAGTTCGCCGCGGTAGGCGGCGATGCGTTCGGTGAGTCCGGCGCGGTCCACGGGCGGGTCGGGGACGCCGAGCGCCGTGGCGATGCGCGCCATGTCGGCCACGTAGCCGTCGCACCCGTCGTCGTCCAGGGGGCGGGCGCCGTACCGCTGGTGGGCGCGCAGGAAGCTGTCGGCCTCCGCCACGTGCACCCAGCACAGCAGGTGCGGGTCGGCGGCGGCGTACTCCTCGCCCTCGGCCGTGACGCCCCGCACCCTCTCGTGGACGGCCCGTACCCGCTCGCAGGCCTCCTCCGCGCTGTCCGCCGTCCCGTAGGTGGTGACCGCGAGGAAGGTGCTGGTGCGCTGGAGCCGGCCCCAGGGGTCGCCGCGGAAACCGGAGTGCGCGGCGACCGCGGCCATGGCCAGGGGGTGCAGCGACTGGAGCAGCAGGGCGGACAGGCCGCCGATGAACATGGAGGCGTCCCCGTGCACCCGCCGGATCGGCCGTTCCGGGCCGAACCAGCGCGGGCCCGGTGTGTCGTGGATGCGGGCACGGTTGCCCGGACCCTCCGGGCCCGCCACGCGGGAGAAGATCATCTCTCCCAGCCGTGCGCGCGGGCCGGGGAAGCGGTCACCGGGGAGACGTGGCATGTCTGCCGAGCCCTCCTTAGCCCTCCTGCGGCCGGGCGGCTCACACCCCTACGTCTGCCCAGGACCGCCGGGCGGGAACATCAGGCGCAGCCCCAGGCGTTCATTCCCTGGATCCGGGCCAGGCGCTTGGCGACGGCGATCTGCTCGGCGCGGCTGGCGAGGTCCGCGCGCGAGGCGTACCTGAGACCGCCGGCCGCGATCCAGCTCGACGTCCTGAACTGCAGGCCGCCGTAGTAGCCGTTGCCGGTGTTGGCCTTCCAGTTGCCGCCCGACTCGCAGGCGGCGATGGCGTCCCAGTCGGTGCGCAGGGGGACGGACGGTGCGGCGGCCGCTTCGGTGGTGGCGCCCAGTGCGGTCGTGGCGAGCAGCGCCGCCACGGCGATCCGGACCCCACGGCGGTGCGCGCCGCACACGTCACTCCGATGAGCATTTCGTCTACAGATCATACTGGGACTGTTACCGCACGTGACAACATGACGACGCACCGTCCGCCGCCCCCTTACGCCGGTCGGAGCAGGCGAACCACCCTCCGGCCGGCGTCCGCCTCACTTCGCCGTCGGTACGGACGGCGGGCTCTCCACCGCCGCCTCGGTGGCCAGGTAGTCCGGCACGGCCTCCGGGTCGACGAGACGGTTGAGCCGGCTCGGGACGTCGAAGCCGATCAGCAGGATGACCACCAGGGTCAGCGAGAAGGTGAGCACCGCGAGCGACTGCCCCAGCGACATGCTCGACGCCAGCCGGGCACCGAGCACGGGGGCGACGGCGCCGCCCAGCGCGCCGACGTTGTAGGTGAAGCCGAGGGACGCCGCGCGGGTATCGGTCGGGAAGTGCCCGGCGATGTACTTCGGCAGCAGTCCGGAGATTCCCTGCATGCAGGCGAGCATGAGGAACAGCAGGATGCCCAGGCCGAGTTGGCTGTCGCGGATCGCGAAGACGGGGAAGACGAAGGCGATGCCGACGGCCAGGGTGCAGGCGTACGCCCTGCGGGTGCCGAACCGGTCCCCGAGGAAGCCGGTGACGATGCAGCCGGCCATCGTGCCGAACCCGGCGTAGTAGAGCGCGTCGCTGACCTGCGCGGGGGTGAAGCCGAGTTCGCTCTTGAGGTAGGTGGGCAGCAGGGCCTGGACCGGCCAGCTGTAGAGGAAGGCGCAGAACACGGTGACGCAGAGCGCGACGAAGAGCAGCCAGCGCTTGCGCCCGCCCAGCTGCACGGCGAAGGCGAGGAGACAGGCCGTGGCCACGACGGAGAGGACGGGCACCGCTCCCGCGCCGAGCGGGGTGAAGACCGCGAACAGCGCGCCCGTGGCGACGACCGCGAGCACCGTGTTGGCCGTCGCCCGGCGCCGGCCCGCGAACAGCGGCCGGAAGGGGTTGGGCCGCTCGCCGGTGGCGCCCACCCGGGCCTCCCAGTCGTCGGCCTCGGGCAGCGCCCGCCGCACCCACAGCGCGACGACGACCGGGAACAGGCCGATGTAGAACAGCCAGCGCCAGCCGTGCCCCGGCACCACGTGCTCGTAGACCTCGGCCGCCAGGACGCCGCCCAGGGAGAAGCCGGAGATGAGGAATCCGGAGGCGCGGTTGCGCAGCCGGGCGGGCCAGCTCTCCAGCACGTAGGTGGCGCTGGCGCTGTACTCACCGGCCATGCCCATGCCGATCAGCAGGCGGGCGGTGAACAGGCTCGTGTAGTCCCAGGCGAAGCCGCAGGCGAAGGTGCCGACCGAGTACAGCAGGATGCTGGCCACCATGGCGCTCTTGCGGCCGAAGCGGTCGCCGAGCGCGCCGAGCACGGCGCCGCCGAGCCAGCGGGTGATGAAGGCCCCGGAGACCAGGCTCGCGGACTCGACGGTGGAGAGCCCGAAGTCGTCGGCGATCTCGGTCAGCACGAGGGTGATGAGCACGAAGTCGAAGCCGTCGAGGAGGTAGCCGATCCAGGCGGCGAAGAAGGACTTCCACTTCTCCCGGGTGATCTCGCGGTACCAGGGCGGGGCGGTCGGGGTGGGGCGCGCAGATGACATGACGGATCCAATGCGGGTGGGAAGACGCGCGTGGGGGGGACGGACAGCGGGACGGAACGGGAGGTGCGGGGGTGGGACCGGGGCCGGACCGGCGGCCCCGGTCCGGGGATCACAGGAGTCCGGCCTCGGTGAGCCGGGTGCGGACGCGGGCCACGGCCGCATCGTCGAGCGGCACCTGCGGCGCCGCGGTGGCCGCGCAGTCGATGAGGCCCAGCAGCCGGGCGGCGGCCTTGAAGGCGCCGAGCGCGCTGGAGCTGGGGCCCATCAGGGCGGGGTCGCCCGCGTCGGTGAGGGCGAACAGGGCGGCGAGCCGGTCCTGCTCCGCTCGGGCGGCGGCCCAGTCACCCGCCCGGGCGGCCGCGTAGAGGCGTACGTAGCCGTGCGCGTCGACGTTGCCGAGGCCGGGCACGACGCCGTCCGCGCCGGCGAGGAGCGCGCCGTCCACGGTGAGTTCGGAGCCGGTGAGCACCGAGAAGTCCGGGGTGCGCGAGCGCAGTTCGACCAGCAGCCGGCGCAGCGAGCCCTCGTCGCCGCTGGAGTCCTTCAGTCCGGCGAGGGTGCCGTCGGCGGCCAGGCCGAGGACCACGTCGCGGGGCAGTTTGGTGTGCACGGCGACCGGGATGTCGTAGGCGAACAGCGGCAGGCCCGCGCCCTCGCGGATCCGCCGGAAGTGGCCGGCGATCTCCACCGGGTGGGTGCGGGTGTAGAAGGGCGCCGTGGCCACGAGCGCGTCGGCCCCGGCCCGGACCGCGTCGGCCGCCCGGTCCAGGACCCGGGCCGTGGTGGTCTCGATGACCCCGGCGAGCACGGGGACGCGGCCGGCGGCGGCGTCCACGGCGGCTTCGAGCGCGGTCAGCCGCTGGGCGTCCGTGAGGTACGCGGTCTCGCCGCTGGACCCCAGCAGGAACAGACCGTGCACACCGGCCGTGATCAGGTGCTCGGTCAGTCGGCGCACCGACCCGGTGTCGACCTCCCCTGCCGGGGTGAGCGGGGTGATGACCGGAGGGATGACGCCGCGCAGCGGCGTGGGGATGGGCATGCGGTGACTCCAGGTCGTGCCGTGTTTCCGTCCCGGGGGCAGGGGGCGGCGGCGCGCCCGGACTCCCGGAACCTGAGGACGTAGGATGTCCTACGTCCTGTTAGAGTGACACATGACGGACCAGGGGATGTCAAGGGTCGAGAGGGGACGCCACATGGGCTCGGTCGCCGCCGACGCCGAGGAGCGGATCAAGGAGCTGATCGTCGAGGAGGGCCTCGGCCCCGGCGACCCGCTGCCCACCGAGACGGAGCTGATGGAGCGGTTCGGGGTCAGCCGCAACTCGCTGCGCGAGGCGCTCAAGTCCCTGCAGGCCATGCACATCGTCGAGATCCGGCGCGGCTTCGGCACCTACGTCGGCACCATGTCGCTGGAGCCGATGACCGAGGCCATGGCGTTCCGCACCGTGGTCGGGCACCGGCGGGGCCAGGGCAGCCTGCTCGAACTGCTGCAACTGCGCGAGGCGCTGGAGGCGGGGCTCATGCACCGGCTGGCGGGCCGGTTGCCCGAGGCGGACCTGGCGGAGCTGGACGCGCTGGTGGAGACGATGCACACCGAGGTGCGGGAGGCCGGCGAGATCGCGGCCCGCACCGACCGCGCCTTCCACCGGGTGCTGCACCGCTCCCTGGACAACGAACTGCTCAGCGAACTCCTCGACGCCTTCTGGAGCGCCTTCCACCGGGTGCGCGCCCAGGCCCAGGGACTGGGCGCGGCGGCCGACGGCGAGGAACTGGCCCGGATGCACGCCAGGATCGTCGACGCCGTGCGCGAGGGCGACGCGGAGGCCGCGGAGCGGGCGGTGCACCGGCACTTCGACGACATCCGCAGCCGACTGTCGCGGCGGTGAGCGGACCCCTCGTTCGACGGACTCCTCGTTCGTGTGAAGAAGGGCGAGGACGTCGTCCGGTCGGGTGACGGCCGTCCGGGAGCGCCCCGGCGCGCGCTTACGGTTTCGCGATGACCTCGATCTCCACCGCCCCGCGTCCCCTGCGAACCGCCGACCTCGGCACGCTCGTCATCATGTCCTGGAGCCGCGAGACACCCGACGGCGACGTCCCCTTCCTCCTCGCCTGCTCCCTCGGCGACGGCGAGGGCGGCCCGGAGGCGACCCCGGCCGCCGTCGAGGGGCTGCTGAGCCGCTCCGGGATCGCCGTGGGCGACGGCGTGCTCGACGCCACCGCCCTGCCCGGCCTGCCGGTCGGCCTGCTCGTCGTACCCGGTGCGGCGGCGCTCACCATGCCGGGCGTCAACGCCCAGTTCGTGCCCACGCCGCAATGGCGCGAGGCGGTGGACGAGCGCGGGTACGCCTGCCTCGTCTTCGCCACCCGCCCGTGGCCCGGCGGCGAGCCCGGCGAGGCCGGGGCGGTCGCCGCCTTCGCCAACCACGAGGACACCCTGCGGACGGCGGCCCAGCTCGTCCTGCCCGTGCGCAGCCTGCGGACCTGACACCGGCCGGCTCTCCCGGCCCGCAGCGCCGCGGATCGCCTCACGTCCACAACTCGTCGCTGTCGCAGACCCGCGCCCCCATGTTCCGCTCCATCATGCGCAGGGCGGCGTCCGCGAGATCGGCGTGGATGTGGGCGACCGCGTCGCGCGGGACGATGACCTGCAGATGGCGGATGTGGGCGTCGAGCGCCGAATAGAGCACACACTGCTCGGTCACCTGCCCGCACAGCACGAGCCGGTCGATCCCCTGCTGGTGGAGGAGATAGGTCAGCGGGGTCTCGAAGAAGATCGAGTGGCGCGCCTTGACCACGAAGAGGGACGACTCGTCGGGCCGCAGCGGCTCGACGAGTCCCGCGTGCGGTCCCGAGAGGGCCTTGTCGAGGATCTCGCCGTGGTGCGAGCGCCACTCCCCGAAGTTGTCGTTGACGTAGATCACGGGGACGTGGTGGCGTCGCGCCCGCTCCAGCAGGCCGGTCAGCTGCGGCAGCACCGACTCCGCGGCCGGGATCAGCGCTTCGGCGTCCTGATGGTCGTACGTGTTGATCATGTCGATGACGATCAGTGCGGTCTTGCCCATGCAGCCCAGGTTGCCATCCTGACACGCCGTCGGATGGCTCATCCCGGCCGCGTCAGAATATGTCCGGCATATCTTTCCGAATATGAAGAAATGCCATGTCGTGTACCTGGTGTGCACCGCAGCGATGATCGGCACGGGGCTCGGAGCGGCTCCGGCGTCCTCCGCCCCCATGACCCACGTGGTCAAGCCCGGAGAGTCGATCCAGAAGGCGGTGGACGCCGCCGAATCGGGGGACACGGTCCTCGTCACTCCCGGTACCTACCACGAGAGCGTCAAGGTGAGCACCCCCGGGCTCACCCTGCGCGGCATGGGCCGCGAGACGATCCTCGAGCCCGGCACCAAGAAGGCGGCCGCCAACACCTGCGCCGAGAGCGGCAACGGGATCTGCGTGACCGGCACGAAGGGCAAGAACGTCAAGGGTGTCACCGTCGCCGACCTGACGGTGACCGGCTTCACCCGCGCCGGTCTGTACGCGACGGCCACCGACGGCCTGACGGTGCGGAACGTGACGGCCGCCGAGAACGGCGTCTGGGGCATCGCCCAGGAGCAGTCGGTCCACGGCACCTTCCGCGGCAACGCCGCCCTCGACAACGGCGACGCGGGCATCTTCCTCGCCAACACCATCACGGCCGAGAAGGGCGCGGCCGACACCGAGGGGACGCTCGTCGCGCGCAACCTCCTCAAGGGCAACCGGATCGGCGTCACGGTCCGGCGGCTGCGCAACCTCGCCGTCGCGGCCAACAACATCACCGGCAACTGCGCCGGCGTGTTCGTCGTCGGCGACGAGAACAAGCCCAAGGCCGGCGACCTGGTCGTGCGCGACAACCACGTCGTGGGCAACAACAAGTCCTGCCCGAAGACCGAACGCCTCGACGCCCTCCAGGGCTCCGGCATCGTCCTGACCGGCACCGAGAAGGTACTGGTCGCGGACAACACGGTGCGGGAGAACTCGGGCAAGTCCCCGCTGTCGGGCGGCATCGTCCTGTTCAAGAGCTTCGTGGGTGTCACCAGCGAGAAGAACGAGGTCAAGGGCAACTCGCTGCGCGACAACTCCCCCGCCGACCTGGTCAACACCGAGACGGCGGCCACCGGGAAGAACAACACCTTCGAGGGCAACACCTGCGGCGCCTCCAAGCCCGCGGGACTGTGCTGACCGGCCGGCCACAGCCTCTCGTGTACCGAAGAAGGAAGGAAAGCGGCACATGACGACCGCACAGACCGCCCCACCCCCGCCCATGCGGCTGAGGGAGCTCGTGTTCGGCGCGGCGTGTGCCGCCGCCCTCCGCACGGCCGCCCGGCTCGGAGTCGCCGACGCCCTCGGGGACACCCCCATGACCGTGGACGAACTCGCGAGCGCGGTGAAGGCCGAGCCCAAGCCGCTGCGCCGGCTGCTGCGCGCCCTGACCTGCTACGGCGTCTTCTCCGAGCAGAAGAACGGGACGTTCGCGCACACCGACATGTCCCGGCTGCTGCGCGAGGACGACCCGCACAGCCTGCGCTACATCACCCTGTGGTGCACCGAACCGTGGACCTGGGACGCGTGGCCCCTGCTCGACGAGGCGGTCCGCAGCGGCCGCAACGTCGTCGAGGGCCTGTACGGCAAGGAGTTCTTCACCTACCTCAACGAGGACGCTCCCCAGTCGGCCGAGGTCTTCAACCGCGCCATGACGACCTCCAGCCGGCAGTCGGCGGAGGACGTCGCGGCCCTCCTCGACCTGTCGGGCAGCTCCTCGGTCGCCGACATCGGCGGCGGCCAGGGGCACGTGGTGGCGAGCCTGCTGGAGAAGTACCCGTCCATGCACGGCACCCTGCTCGACCTGCCCAAGGTCGTGGAGAACGCCGACCCGCGGCTGCGCGAGGGCGGCTCGCTCGCGGACCGCGTGCGGATCGTGCCCGGGGACTGCCGCGAGGACATCCCCGTCCGGGCCGACGTGTACGTCATCAAGAACATCCTGGAATGGGACGACGACAGCACCGCCCGCGCCCTGCGGGGCGTCATGCGGGCGGGCGGGCCCGGGGCCCGGGTCGTGGTCATCGAGAACCTCGTCGACGACACCCCGTCGATGCGGTTCAGCACCGCGATGGACCTGCTGCTGCTCCTCAACGTCGGCGGGGCGAAGCACACCACCGACAGCATGGTGGGACGGCTGACCGAGGCCGGCCTCGTCATCGACGACATCCGCCCGGTCAACCCCTACCTGCACGCCTTCGACTGCACGGTCCCGGAGTGAACCGACGCCCCGACGGGCGGCGACGGCCGCCGGACCGCGACATGCGGTCCGGCGGCCGTCGCGTGTCCGCGGCGTCCGGTGCCGGTTCAGGCGTCGGGCGCGCGCCGGTCGGTGACCGGTTCCATCCGGGCGCCCTCCAGGGCCCGGGCGAGTGCGTCGCCCGGCCGGTCCGGACCGTCCAGCAGGGTGGTCAGTTCGGTGACCGTGGCGGGGTCGGGGAGGCCGAGAGTGACCGCGGGGTCGCCGGCCCGGAGGTCGCCGCGCACATCGACCAGCCGCACCACGATCTCGTCGCGCTGGAAGACGGTGCTGCTCAGCACCGGGCTGCGCGGGTCGTCGGCCGCCGCCTCGTCGCGCTCGGCGAGGAGTTGCGCCAGCCGCATGCCCTGTCCCGGCCGGGCCGGGTACGAGAGCGCGTGGCGTTGTGCCGCCGGGTCCCGCTCCGCCGCCGTCACGTGGTGCACGGCGGGCAGCGCCGCCCGCGTGTAGAACACCCGCGCGGACTCCGGATCGCCGAGATCCCGGTCCTGCTCCAGATAGGGGTTGAGGGCCTCCTCGACCGCCCGCACCTCGGGCTGCGCGGCCACGTGCCGCAGGGCCGCGAGCAGGTCACCGCGCACCTCGATGGCCCGCACCACCCGGTTGCCGTGCAGGAACAGGGAGGTACGGCACAGGCGCGTGGTGTCGTCGACGCGCGGCTCGGGCGAGGCGTAGTCGGCGAGGATCCCGGCGACCGTCTCCTCGCTGCCGGGCTTCACCGTGAAGGTGAGGGCGTGCCGGATCACGCCGTCACCGATCCGGGGGGCCGACTGGAGCCCGCCCCGGACGGGTTCGGCACCCGTCGCGGGCCGGCCGGTCTCGCGGACCACGTGGAAACGGAGCGACCGGGTGTGCCGGACGCATTTGTGCAGCGGCTTGACCATCCGCACGTGTTCCTCGCTGCTCACCCAGTTCAGGAACGGCGGGGCGCTCTCCCACTCGCTGGTGATGAGCCACTGCGAGGGGTTCTCGATGGATTGGCACAACTGCTCGCCGATGTGCCCGGGGACGGACTCGACGTGGCTGCGCAGGTTCTCGTACGTCTCCAGGAACTGCTGCTGGGCCCCGTCGTAGACCTCCACCAGCAGGACCACCCGGAGGCGGGAGCCGTCGAACACGGACTGGGAGACCTGGTGCGACACCTGACGTGCCGACGGGTCGGATACAGGGGTGGTCGTGATGGTCATCCTGCGCACTCTCCTTCGCGGAGGCGGAACTGGGCGTCACCCGTGATGCCGCGACGCCGACGTGTCCGACGATCTTCTGCCCGGCCCCGACGGCGCGCGACTCGTGTGCACTGCGCGGGTGACCCGCGCGGGCTCAGGTGAGGTGGGCGAAGACGACCAGGTTGTCCGTGTAGTCCTTGGCCTTGCGGTCGTAGTCGCCCGCGCAGGTGATGAGCCGCACCTCGGGCCGGTCGGTGTCCCCGTACACACGCTTGCTGGGGAACTCGTCCTTGGCGAAGGTCTCCAGGGCGTGGACCTCGAAGGACGCTGTGCGCCCGTCGGCCCGCCGAACGTGGAAGACGTCTCCCTCGTCGAGCTGGCCCAGGCGGGCGAAGACCGCGGGGGACGTCTTGGTGTCCACGTGCCCGGCGATGATCGAGGTGCCCCGCTCCCCCGGGGAGACGCCCTTGGCGTACCAGCCGACGAGGTTGGTGTCGGCGGCCGGCGGGGGCTGGAGCTGGCCCTTGGCGCCGATGGCGAGATCGGTGAACGGGGCGTCGACGGAGATCTCCGGGATGAGCAGCCGCACCGGCTTCGACCGGGGCAGCACCGGTCCGGCCGGGCGGGCGCGGGACGGGCCGGTCGCGGACGGAGCGGTCGCGGACGAGCCGGTCGCGGACGGGCCGGCCTTGGGCGAGGCCGACGCTGCGGGCTGAGCGGGCAGCGGGGGGCGCGACGAGTCGGTCGACGTGTCGTTGCCGCCGATCAGGCTGACCGCCAGGATCAGCAGGGCCACGCCGCACAGCACCATCAGGCCGGGGCGGGATCCCTGCCCGGTCGGCGGCTTCTCGTCGTCGGCGGGGGTCGAAGGAGGGACTGTCATCGAGGACCACCTCGGTAGGGCACGGCGGCAGGGCGGACACGGAGGGGGACAGCGAGCCGGGCCGCCACGGGGTTCCTGCTGGCGGCCCGGCCGCTATCGCGCCCGGCACGGCTCAGGCCATTCCGTTGACCGACTTCTTGCGTCGGACGGCGTACAGACCGGTGCCGGCCACGGCCAGGACGGCGAGGCCGCCCGCGGTGGTGGTCGGCGTGGCGAGACCACCGCCGCCCGTGTGCATACCGCCGTGCGGCTTCTCGTGACCGCCGCCCCAGGACTTCTCGCCCTCGTCCTGCTTGTACTCGGAGCCCTCGTCCTTCTTGGACTCGCCCCCGTCCCAGCCGCCCTCGTCCTTCTTGGACTCGCCGCCGTCCCACTCGTTCACCGCGGTCAGGGCGCCGCCGCCGGTGTGCATACCGCCGTGCGGCTTCTCGTGCTTGCCGCCCCAGGACTTCTCGCCCTCGTCCTGCTTGTACTCGGAGCCCTCGTCCTTCTTGGACTCACCGCCGTCCCACTCGTTCACCGCGGTCAGGGCGCCGCCACCCGTGTGCATACCGCCGTGCGGCTTCTCGTGCTTGCTTCCGTTGTCGTGCTCCTTGCTGTAGGAAGAGTCGTCGTGGTCCCAGTCGCCCGCGGAGGCCGCGTACGCGCCGGGGGCACCGAGGACGATGACGGCCGACGCGGCCGCCGTGGTCAGGAGCATGCGAGCAGAACGCATCTGTGGTTCCTTCCGTCACGGCCGGGCAGCTGCTGCTTCGTCAGCTGAGGTGACCCGGCCCCGACGTGAATTACCGTCAGCCAGCCGTCCGACTCGCACCACTCAAGGCGCTCAGCCGGGTGAACACCGGCCGCTCGCGAGGGCCTGTCGGAGCATGCAAAGCACCCTGGACGCACGGCAGTTGATGGACTTTCCGGTCCCGTTGACACGACGTCACCCGCGAGGGCTACTGCGCCGCGCCGACACGCTCACCGGGCGGTGGTTCAGGAGGTGTGTCCGAGGGCGGTGCCGTTCAGGTCGTCGGTGAGCATCACGGCGGCCCGCATGCGCTTGCCGACGGGTTCCCGGTGCACCTCGAAGCTGTGGCACACGGCCATGACGATCTCGAGCCCGTGCCGGCCGACGCGGCCGGGGTCGGTGGCCTCGGCGACGGGCAACACGGGTTCGCTGTCCCACACGGTGACCTCGACCAGGTCGTCGGCCAGCTCCAGGTCGACCAGCGAGGGGCCGGGCGCGTACTTGCAGGCGTTCGTCAGCAGCTCGCTGACCACGAGCTGCACCAGGTCCGCCGCACGGTCGGACACCGCGCGGTCCCGCACGGCACGCACCCGGGCGAGAAATCTCCGGGCCAGCTCGCGGCCCCGGGCGATGTCGCCGGGAATGCCCTCGTACTCCGCCGAAACCTTGACCGGCTCACTCCGCCGGTCCTCATGCCGGGCAGCCCCGTCCATCCGATCCGCCCTCTTCCTGAGCCTTGACCGTTACGCCAGCCCGTCTACCCAGGAAACCGTGAAACATCACCGGCCGCAGCGACCACAGGGTGGCAGCGGCGCCACGCTCGTACGATGGCCGCCGTGGATCTCAGCGCCGTACGCACCTTCGTCGCCGTCGCCGAGGCGGGGCAGTTCCAGGTCGCCGCCGACCGGCTGAACGTCACCCAGCAGGCCGTGTCCAAGCGGATCGCCGCGCTGGAGAGGGACCTGGGGGTGACATTGTTCACCCGGACCGCGCGAGGAGCCCGGCTCACGATCGACGGGCAGGCGTTCCTGCCGCACGCCCGTGCGCTGCTGGAGGCCGAGGAGCGGGCCGTCGCGTCGGTGCGGCCGGGGCGCCGTCCGCTGCGGGTGGACGTGATCGGCAGACGGGCCGCGACGGCCGGTCTGCTGCGTGACTTCCACCGCGCCCGTCCCGACGTCGACCTCGACGTGGTCGCCCTCCCCGACGCGCACACCGCCGTGGCCGCCCTCGGTGCCGGGGCCATCGACGCGACGTTCCGCTGCGTCACCATGCCGGGGCAGCGGCTGCCCGACGGCATCGAGGCCACGCCGGTCTTCGACGAGCCGCTGCAGTTGTTCACCGGGCCCGCCCACCCGTTCGCGAAGGCACGGGCGGTGACCCCGGGGCAGCTCGCCGGGCAGCGCGTCTGGATGCCCGGGAACGTCCCTGGCACCGAGTGGTCGGCCTACTACGACGCGTTCGCGGCCGAGTACGGGTTCACCGTGGACGCGATCGGCCCGAACTTCGGCGTCGAGGCCCTCCTGGACACCATCTCCGAGTCGTCGACCGTGTCGACCTTCCTCAGCGAGCACACCCCCCTGGTCTGGCCGGCCGGCCACGACCTGCGGCGCATCCCGGTGCGCGATCCGGCGCCGGTCTACCCGCACTCCCTGCTCCGGCACACCGACAACGCGCATCCGGGGCTGGCCGCGCTGCACGCGTACCTCGTCTCCCGCCCGTCCGTCCGGCTCGACACGGAGCTCTGGGCACCGGCCTGGGCCCTGCGCCGCGGGGCGCAGGGCGCGGCCGGCCAGAGGTGAGGCCTCAGCCGCCCAGGGCGCCGAGGACGACGAGCTTGGCCTCGTCCTGCACCTGCCGAAGATGGTCGGCGCCGAGGAACGACTCCCCGTAGATCTTGTAGACGTCCTCGGTCCCGGAGGGGCGGGCCGCGAACCACGCGTTCTCGGTGGTCACCTTGATGCCGCCGATGGGCGCGCCGTTGCCCGGTGCCTCGGTGAGGACGGCGGTGACCGGCTCTCCGGCGAGGGTGTCGGCGGTGACCTCGGCCGGGGACAGCCGGGCGAGCCGGGCCTTCTCCTCGCGGGTGGCGGGGGCGTCGATGCGGGCGTAGGCGGGTTCGCCGAAGCGGGCGGTGAGCGCGGCGTAGTGCTCGGAGGGGCTCCGGCCGGTGACGGCGGTGATCTCGGAGGCGAGCAGGGCCAGGAGGATGCCGTCCTTGTCGGTGGTCCACACCGAGCCGTCCCGGCGCAGGAAGGACGCCCCCGCGGACTCCTCGCCGCCGAAGCCGAGGGAGCCGTCCAGGAGACCGCCCACGAACCACTTGAAGCCCACCGGGACCTCGACCAGCCGCCGGCCGAGGTCGCCTGCGACCCGGTCGATCATGCCGGAGGAGACCAGCGTCTTGCCCACGCCGGCGTCGGCGGGCCACTCGGTGCGGTGGGCGTAGAGGTAGGCGATGGCGGTGGCGAGGTAGTGGTTGGGGTTCATCAGGCCGCCGTCGGGGGTGACGATGCCGTGCCGGTCGGCGTCGGCGTCGTTGCCGGTGGCGATGGCGAAGCGGTCGCGCTTCTCGATGAGGGAGGCCATCGCGTGGGGCGACGAGCAGTCCATGCGGATCTTGCCGTCCCAGTCCAGCGTCATGAACCGCCAGGTCGGGTCGGTGAGCGGATTGACCACGGTCAGGTCGAGGCGGTGGTGCTCGGCGATCCGGCCCCAGTACGCGACGGAGGCGCCGCCCAGCGGGTCGGCGCCGATCCGTACGCCGGCCGAGCGGATCGCGTCGAGGTCGAGGACGGCCGGCAGGTCGGAGACGTAGCGGTCGAGGAAGTCGTATCGCCCGGTGCCGGGGGCGGCGAGCGCCCGGGCGTAGGGGATGCGCCGTACGTCCTTCAGACCGGCCGCGATGATCTCGTTGGCCCGGTCCTGGATCCAGGAGGTGGCGTCCGATCCGGCCGGTCCGCCGTTGGGCGGGTTGTACTTGAAGCCGCCGTCGGCGGGCGGGTTGTGCGAGGGGGTGACGACCACGCCGTCCGCGAGGCCCGAGTCGCGGCCCCGGTTGTGGGTGAGGATGGCGTGCGACACCGCGGGGGTGGGGGTGTAGCCGTCCCCGGTGTCCACGAGGACCGTCACGTCGTTGGCGGCGAACACCTCGAGCGCGGTGACCCTCGCGGGCTCGGACAGGGCGTGCGTGTCGGCGCCCAGGAAGAGCGGACCGTCGGTGCCCTGCGCGGAGCGGTACTCGCAGATGGCCTGGCTGGTGGCGGCGATGTGGTCCTCGTTGAAGGCCGCCGCAAGGGACGACCCCCGGTGCCCGGACGTGCCGAAGGCCACGCGCTGGGCGGGCTCCGCCGGGTCCGGGTGCAGGGTGTAGTACGCCGTCACCAGCCTGGCGACGTCGATCAGGTCCTCGGGGCCGGCCGGCTTCCCGGCTCGGTCGTGCTGCATGCGCCCACTCCTCCGCATCGGTAGGGACTTCGCTCGCGGTCCCATCTTCCCCTGTCCGGGGAGCGGCGCTGTGCCTTCCGGCCGGGGCCGTCCGGTAACGGCGTCAGATCCGGCCGCCGGTCATGCGGGTGAGGGGCCCCTGCGCGTGGCGGCCCGACCGGCGGCCCACCGCGTACGAGGCCGCGCTCAGGGCGGTGATGCCGGCGCCGACGCCCGCGGCGACGAGCTTGCGGTGGGCGATGACCGTCCAGGCGGTCTTCGCCCCGGCAACGACCTGGCCCGAGGTGGTGATGACGGCCTGACGGCCCGCCTCGACACCCTTGGCCGCCGTCTGCACGGCACCGTTCGCGGCCTGGGCGGAACGCTGGGCGCCGGCCTTGGCGGCCGACGTGGCGTCACCCGCCTTGTCGGCGGCGGCCCGTGTCGCCCGGGAGGCGGGGGCGGTCGCCTTCTTGGCGGCGCTCTCGGCCTTGGCCTCGGCGGTCCGCGTAGTGGTGGGCTTCTTGTTCGTGTCCTTGTTCGGATCGCTCATGGACACCGCTTTGCCCCTCACCGCGACCGCAAACACCCGCAGTTCGCGCGGCCTTGGATCTCAGCGGGCGGCGGTGGGTGGCAGTTGGGCCGGGCTCACCTGTTCGCCCAGTACCTCCGCCATGAACTGGACGAGCCAGCGCTGCGCGGGAGCGCGCGAGGACTCGTGCCGCGCGTACAGGGCGATCTCGATCGGCTCGGTCTCGAACGGCAGGCGCACCAGGCGCACCCGGTGCGAGGCGGTGAAGACCTCGCCGACGAACTCGGGGACGATGGCGACGAGGTCGGTCTGCTCGAGCAGGTAGGGCAGCATCGAGAAGCGGGTGGCGTCCACGGCGACCCGTTCCAGGAGTCCGTGCGCGGCCAGCACCGCCCGGGGCGCGACGTGTCCGCTCGGCCCGAACACCGTCGCGTGGTGCTCGGCGGCGAGGTCGGCCAGAGTCGCCGCGTCGCCCCGGATGCGCGGGTGGTCCGCGGCGACCATCAGGACGTAGCGCTCCCGGAAGAGCGGGACCCGCACGGTCAGGTGCGAGGTGATCACCGGGGTGGCCACGAAGACGTCGAGGTCGCCGCGGCGCAGCTGGCTCTCGGCGTCCTCCACGTCGAAGGGCCGGACGGTGAACGACACGCCCGGCGCCCGCTCGCGCGCGGCGGCGAGGAGCCTCGGCAGCAGCGTCGCCTCGCCGAGGTCGGACAGCGCGATGGTGAAGCGCCCGGACATGGTGGCGGGGTCGAACACGTCGCCCTGCCGGACCGTCCCGTCGATCTCCGCGAGGGCCCGCTGGAGCGGCTCGTACAGCCGCCGGGCGCCGGCCGTGGGCGTCAGTCCGCGCCCGTTGCGGCGGAACAGCTCGTCGTCGAAGTGGCGCCGGAGCTTGCCCAGGCTGTAGCTGACGGTGGGCTGCGTGACGTGCAGCGTCTCGGCGGTGGCCGTGACGCTGCCGGTCTCGTACAGGAGCACGAAGACCCGGGCGAGGTTGAGATCGAAGGTGCCCATATCGATGCAGCCTATATCGGGGCACCGAAACATCTATTGGTGCCCATGTCGCGCGGTGCCTAGCGTGTCGGACGTCACTTCGAAAGGAACGTCCGTGTCATCCGTGCGTCGTGTCTGCCACGATTTCCTGGAGCGCCAGGGACTCACCACCGTCTTCGGCAATCCGGGCTCCAACGAGCTGCCCTTCCTCGCCGGACTGCCCGACGGTTTCCGCTACGTCCTCGGCCTGCACGAGGGCGCCGTCGTCGGGATGGCCGACGGGTACGCGCAGGCGACCGGACGCCCGGTCCTGGTCAACCTGCACGCCGCCTCCGGTTCCGGCAACGCGATGGGCGCGCTGACGAACGCGGTGGCCGCGCGCACCCCGCTGGTGGTGCTGGCCGGCCAGCAGGTCAGGCCCGCGATCGGCCCGGAGGCCAACCTGGCCAGCGTCGACGCCCCCGCCCTGATGAAGCCGCTGGTGGGCTGGGCGGCGGAACCGGCGTGCGCCGAGGACGTTCCGCGCGCCCTCGCCCAGGCCGTCTTCGAGGCACGGCTCCAGCGGCGGCCGACGTACCTCTCGGTGCCGTACGACGACTGGTCGGCCGAGGCCGGTGACAACGCGGCGGCGGTACTGGACCGGCGGGTCGAGCTGGCCGCCGTGCCCGGTGCATGGCAGAGTCACCGGCTCGTCGAGCGGGTCGCCGCCGCCCGGCGCCCCGCACTCGTGCTGGGCGGCGACATCGACTCCGACGGCCTCTTCGACGACGCGGTCCGGCTGGCCGAGCAGCTGGGCGCTCCGGTGTGGGCGGCCCCCTCGCTGTTCCGGCTGCCCTTCCCCAACCGGCACCCGCAGTTCCAGGGGGTGCTGCCCGCCGGGATCGCACCGGTCTCGGCGGCGTTCGAGGGCCACGACCTCGTGCTCGTGCTGGGCGCGCCGGTCTTCCGCTACCACGAGCACCTCCCCGGCGCCTATCTTCCCGAGGGGACCCGGCTGGTCCAGGTGACCGGGGACGCGTCGGCCGCCGCGCGGGCGCCGATGGGCGAGGCCCTGGTCGCCGACCCCTCGGCCGTCGTCGACCTGCTCCTGAAGTCGCTGGACGCGCCCGCGAGCCCCGCGGCGCCCTACCGGCCGGCGCCCGCGCCGCTCACCGCCGAGGGTCCCGGCCTCCACCCCGAGCAGGTCTTCGCCGCCCTGCGCGACGAACTGCCCGAGGACACGGCGTACGTCGTCGAGTCGACGTCGACCAACGCTGCCTGGTGGCGCCAGATGGATCTGCGCCGGCCCGGCTCCTACTACTTCCCGGCGGCCGGCGGCCTCGGCTTCGGCCTGCCCGGCGCGGTGGGGGTCGCGATGGCCCGGCCCGACCGCCCGGTCGTGGCGGTGGTCGGCGACGGCTCGGCCAACTACGGCATCACCGCACTGTGGACGGCGGCGCAGCACCGGGTTCCGCTGACCGTCGTACTGCTGCGCAACGGCACGTACGGGGCGCTGCGCTGGTTCGGCGGGCTGCTCGGCGTGCCGGACGCCCCCGGCCTCGACATCCCGGGGCTGGACTTCACCCGTATCGCCGAGGGCTACGGCGTCGCCGCCCGGCACGTCGAGGGCGCCGAGGAGCTGCGCGCCGTCCTCGCCGAACCGGCGGCCGGGCCCCGGCTGATCCAGGTGGACACGGCGCTCACCACGCCCTCCTGACCGCACCGACGTTCCGAGCACCCCGAGAACGCGCACGAGAAGCACGAGGAAAGGGACACGATGACACTCCTGGACAGCGACGTCTGGGGCCGGAAGTTCTACAGCGACGGCTGGCAGGACTCCCCGGTCGAGCATCCGGTGACCGAGCCGGCCACCGGCGACCGGCTCGGCGCGGTCGGGCTGGCCACGGCCGAGGACGTGGGCCGCGCCGCCACCCGGGCCGCCGAGGCCCAGCGCGCCTGGGCGGCGACCGCGCCGCAGGAGCGGGCCGCGGTACTGCGGCGCGCGGGTGAGCTGTTCACCGAGCACGCCGCCGAGATCGAGGGCTGGCTGGTGCGCGAGGGCGGCTCGGTACGGTCCAAGGCCGCCTTCGAGGTGGGGCTCGCGATCGGCGAGTGCTTCGAGTGCGCGGGGCTTCCGACGCACCCCCAGGGCGAGGTGCTCACCTCCGAGGAGGCCCGCTGGTCGCTCGCCCGCCGCCGCCCGGCCGGTGTCGTGAGCGTGATCGCGCCCTTCAACTTCCCGCTCATACTGGGTCTGCGCTCCGTGGCCCCGGCGCTGGCCCTGGGCAACGCCGTGCTGCTCAAGCCCGACCCGCGGACCGCGGTCGGCGGCGGTGTGGTCATCGCCCGGATCTTCGAGGAGGCCGGGCTGCCCGCGGGTGTCCTGCACCTGCTGCCGGGCGACGGCGCGGTCGGACAGGCGGTCGTCGAGGCGCCGGAGGTGCGGGTCGTCTCCTTCACCGGCTCCACGCCGGTCGGGCGGGCGATCGGCGAGCGGGCCGGGCGGCTGCTGAAGCGGGCCCATCTGGAACTCGGCGGGAACAACGCGCTGGTCGTGCTGGACGGCGCGGACGTGCCGAAGGCGGCGTCGGCGGGCGCGTTCGGCTCCTACCTGCACCAGGGGCAGATCTGCATGACGACCGGCCGGCACATCGTGCACGAGTCGCTGGTGGAGGAGTACACCGCCGCGCTCGCCGCGAAGGCCGACGCCCTGCCGGTCGGCGACCCGGCCCGCGAGGACGTGGCGCTCGGCCCGCTGATCGACCGCCGTCAGCTGGAGCGGGTGCACGGCATCGTCACCGACAGCGTCGCGGCCGGCGCGAAGGTCGCCGCGGGCGGCGAGACCGACGGCGCCGGTTACCGCGCCACCGTCCTCACGGGTCTGACGACCGACATGCCCGCGTGGCGCGAGGAGATCTTCGGCCCCGTCGCGCCGGTCATCGCCTTCTCCACGCTGGAGGAGGCCGCGCGCATCGTCAACGACTGCGAGTTCGGGCTGTCGGTCGGCATCCTCGGCGACGTCGGTACGGCGATGAAGCTGGCCGACCGGATCGACTCCGGCAAGGTGCACATCAACGAGCAGACCGTGAGCGACGAGCCCAACGCCCCCTTCGGCGGGGTCAAGTCCTCGGGCACCGGCTCCCGTTTCGGCGGCGCCGCGGCCAACGTCGAGGCGTTCACGGAGACCCAGTGGGTGACGGTCCGCCCGGACATCGCCGACTACCCGTTCTGATCCCTCCGGCCGCCCCGGCCGTTCCGGCTCCGCTCACTCACACCCGTCCCCCGGGGGGAGAGTCATCATGGCTTCCGCCACCACGTCCGACGCGCCCGCACAGGCCGGCCGCGCCGGCAACAGCTCCTGGACGGTGGTCCTTTGCTGGATCACCGTCCTGCTGGAGGGTTACGACCTCGTCGTCCTCGGCGCCATCATCCCCACCCTGCTCAAGACGCATCACCTCGGCATGACCGCGGGTGACGCGACCACCATCGCGACGCTGTCGCTCGTCGGCGTCGCCATCGGCGCGGTCTGCGTCGGTCCGCTGGCCGACCGGCTGGGCCGCCGCCGGCTGCTCATCGGCTCGGTGGTGCTCTTCTCGGTGCTCACCGTCGTGGTCCCGCTGGCGGACTCCGTCGCGATGTTCGCCGCGCTGCGCCTCCTCGCCGGTCTGGGCCTGGGCGCCTGCATGCCGGTCTCGCTGACGATGATGGCCGAGCACATGCCCGCCGCCCGCCGGGCGCGGGCCAGCACCCTGACGATGACCGGCTACCACACCGGTGCGGTGATCACCTCGCTGCTGGCCCTCCAGGTGGCCGACGACTGGGAGGTCCTCTTCTACCTGCTCGGCGTCGTCGGCCTCGTGATCGCCGTCGTCCAGTGGTTCAAGCTGCCGGAGTCGGAGGCGTTCGTCCGGGCCAAGCGGGAGGGGGCCCAGCGGCTGCCGTTCACCGAGCTGCTCAAACCGGCCCACCTGCGGGCCGGCGTCGGCATCTGGGTCGCGTCGTTCATGGGGCTGCTGCTGGTCTACGGCCTCAACACCTGGCTGCCGAAGCTGATGAACGACGCCGGCTACCCCGTGCCGACCGCCGTCACCCAGCTCCTCGTGCTCAACGTCGGCGGCGTCGTCGGCCTGGTCCTCGGCGGGTTCGTCGCCGACCGGCGGGGCATCAAGGGCACCACCATGGTGTGGTTCGCGGTCTCGGTGGTGATGCTGGGGTGTCTGAGCATCCGCATGGAGAGCGACCTGATGCTCAACGTCGTCGTCTTCCTCACCGGCGTGTTCGTCTTCTCGGCCATGGTGCTCGTCTACGCCTACGTGACGAGCTTCTACCCGGCGTCCGTGCGGAGCACCGCGCTCGGTTCCGCGTCCGGGATCGGCCGGATCGGCTCGATCGTCGGCCCGTCGATCACCGGCGCGCTGGTCGCCTCGGGGGTCGGTCACCCGTGGGGCTTCTACTTCTTCGCCGCGGTCGCGGTCCTCGGCTTCCTGGCCGTCATGACGCTGCCCCGCGTCCGGGGGACCGATCCGACGGAGGCCGCCACGCCCGCGGGGTGACGGCGCACGGCACGCGGAACGGGAGCAGCGGGTCCGGTGACCCGCTGCTCCCGTGTGCGTCCGGGGTTTGGTGACTCAGTCGTTGTCGACGTCCTCGGTCAGGACCTTGCCGTTCGCCGCGTCGACACCGACGGTGGTCTTGCTCCAGTTGTCGGTCGAGACCACGTCGACGGCCCACACGACCTGCTGGTTGTCGTTGTCGCCCAGTTCGACGTGGGTGACGGTGCCCTTGGCCGCGCCGGTGGCCGCCTTGACCGCCTGCTGCGGCGTCTGCTTGGCCTTGCCCAGCCAGTCGGCCGTCTGCTTCATGTCGTCGGCGTCCTGGTCCGGCTCGGCCTGGACGCGGAAGACCTTCCCGCTGACCGCGTCGATGTCGACGCGGTGCACGGTGCCGTCGGTCTCGGCGACCTTGGCCTCCCATTCCGGCGCGCCCTGACTGGGCGCCGGGTTCGGCATGCTCGGGCTCGGGGAGCCGGTCGGCGAGGCGGTGGCGTCGGCCTCGGTGCGCTTGAGTTCGAGGTCCACGAGCTTGCCCTCGGGAACCTCCTTGACAGCGGTGTCGGCGGCCTTGTCCCAGGTGACCTTGGTCGCCGAGACGAGGTCCTTCCGCTCGGTCTGGTCCTCGTTCAGCGAGGGAGACCCGGTGGGGGACGCGGTGGAGGAATCGGTCGCGGTCGGAGACGCGGTCTGGGCCGCCTCCGCGACGCTCGAACGTGTCGTATCGGCGTTCGTGCAGGCGGTCAGCAGTAGAACGGAGGTGCCCAGGGCACCCATCACGGCCAGCGAACGCATCGGCGGAAGTCGTCGTGCAGAGCTCATGATGCTCTCCGTAACCCCTCCGTCACCCGGACACACCGGCCGGTGGGAAAATCACTCCATCGGCCGGATCGCGGGCTCAGCGGGCCCGGACGAACTCGACGCGGTCGGTTCCGCCTCCCGTCAACGGGCGCCGGGGCAGCATCCGGATCCCCGCTCCCTCCAGCCACTCCCGGTAGGCGGTGGACTGGCGGGCCACCTCCCAGTACGCCTCCTCCAGCGCCGGGAAGACGGCGTCCAGCTCGGCGCGGGTGCGCGCGGCCAGCAGCAGGCGTACGCCGATGGGGTCGCCGTACAGGCGCCGCACCGCCATGTCGGGACGGGACTGGGAGCTGGGCTGGCAGACGGTCACGACCTCGCCGGTGGCGACGAGGGATGCGGCGGTGTGGTAGTCGCCGTGCAGGACACGCGGGTTGAGGCCGACGGCGCGCAGCATGCGGTGCACACCGTCCCACTCCCCGTCGACGGTGGGGTCGACCATCCAGCGGTCGTCGGCCAGGTCGGCGAGGCGGACGACCGGGCGGGTGGCCGCGGGGTGGTCGGCCGGCAACATGACGAACTGGGGTTCCCGCTCGACGAGGACGCGCAGGCGCAGCCCCTCGGGGACGTGCAGGGCGCTGCCCTCGACCTCGTGCACGAAGGCGACGTCGAGCTGTCCCTCGGTCACCCGGCGCAGCAGCGCGTTGGCGGAGACGTCCATCTGGAGGGTGGGCTCCAGGCCCGGGCGTCTGAGCCGGCGCAGCCAGCCGGCCAGGGCGCGGCTGGCGGTGGAGCCGACCCGCAGCCTGCTGTCGCCGCCGGCCGCGGCGGCGCGGGCCTCCCGGACCAAGGTGCTCATGTCGGCCAGCAGCGGACGGGCCCGGCCGAGGACGGAGCGGCCGAGCGGGGTCGGGCGGCAGCCGGTGCGCTCACGGACGAACAGGGGGCCGCCCAGGGCCTGTTCGATGCGGCTCAACTGGGTGCTCAACGTGGGCTGGCTGACACCGAGTTGACGCGCCGCCCGGTGCAGGCTGCCGGCGTCGGCGATGGCGCACAGCGCGCGTAGGTGCCTCACCTCGAGCTCCATGCAGGGAGCGTAGGGCGGAACAGTTGGTTGCGCCAGGTGAACAAAACGCGGCGGATCAGGGCGAGTTCTGCACTCCGGTCCAAGCCGCACCCAAGTCGCGGTGAACGGTGATAGCCCGGGCCTATCACCGGTTGCCATCATCACAGCGGGCTCGTGGGCGCTCCACACTCACCGGTGACGACTTCTCCCCACTCCCCCACTCTAGGAGTCATCGATGCGCATCAGCATGCCCCTCCTGTCCACCGCGGCCGGTCTCGGCTTGACGGCGGCCCTGCTCGGTACCGCTCCCGCCGCGACGGCCGTCACTCCCCAGGAGCCCTCGCACGCCGCTCACCTGGGCTTCGAGCCCTCGGCCGGCTCGGGCGAGGACGCGGCGGCGAACCGGGCGTTCTTCGACGCGGTCATCAAGTCCGTGGCCGAGAAGCGCGCCGCCAGTCCGTCGTCGGCGGCGGCCGTCACCGTCTACTACAGCGCCACCAACGCGCCGAGCTTCCGCTCGCAGATATCCCGCTCCACCCAGATCTGGAACGGTTCGGTGTCCAACGTGCGGCTCGCGGAGAGAAGTTCCGGCGCCGACTTCGCGTACTACGAGGGCAACGACTCGCGCGGCTCGTACGCCTCGACGGACGGGCACGGCAACGGGTACATCTTCCTCGACTACCGGCAGAACCAGCAGTACGACTCGACGCGGGTGACCGCGCACGAGACCGGGCACGTGCTCGGCCTGCCCGACCACTACTCGGGACCGTGCAGCGAGCTGATGTCCGGCGGCGGCCCCGGCCCGTCGTGCACCAACGCCTACCCGAACGCCGCCGAGCGCAGCCGGGTGAACCAGCTGTGGGTCAACGGCTTCAAGGCGGCCCTCGACAAGGCGCTGGAGAAGACCTCCGCGCGCTGACGGCCCGGTGACACACGCGGGGGCGGCCCGGCCGGGGCCGCCCCCGCGTGCGCGTATGCCGGCCCGCTTGCCCAACCCCATCGCGGGTAACCGGAGTTCACATCTCTACGATCTCCGTGAGGAGTCCGACATGGACGAGCGGCAGACGCCCGCCGGCAGCGGTCTCGGCGACCTGGAACCGGGCACACGCCAGCGCGCCCAGTTGCGCACCCGCCTGTCCGACATCGCCTGGACCGCGCTGTGCGTCGTACTCGCCCTGTGGGCGGTGTGGACCGTCGTCGATCTCGCCCGGGGCGCGACCGCGTGGGCGTACAGCGCCGTGGCCTGGGTGCTGCTGGCCGCGGCACTGGTCCTGCGCACGATGGCGGTGCGGCGCAGGACGTCGTTGTAGCGGGGCGCGTACTCACCCGGGGGTGGGCAGCGCCGCCCGCACGGCCCGGTGGACGGCGCGGGCCAGCCGGGCTCCCCATTCGGAACGGGGGCCGGCGAAGGAGTGCGTGACCTCGGTGCCGTGCGGCGCGCGGGCGGCGACGCACACGGCGTCCGTGGGGGTGCCCGAGCAGTCGAGTCCCGCGTCCAGCAGCGCCTGCACCTTGGCCTCGGTCGCCGTCATCACCGCGTTCACCAGTGCGGCGTCGCTCAGCGCGACCGGGACCGCGGCGACGATGTTGATCGTCCCGGGCGGGGCGGCGGAGGGGGCGCCCTCCTCGGGCGAGGCCGCCCAGCCGCGTACCGAGATACCGGCGGTCACGACGGCTTCGGCCCCGCCGTCGCATGCGCGGGCGAACGCGGACACATCGGCGGCCGTCATCAGACCCACACCGGGCCCCCGGGCGCCGGCGGCGTGGGCGAGGCCGGTCAGGTGGCGGGCGGGGTCGGTGCGCCGGTAGCCGTGGGCGACCTGGGCGTTGAGCACCCACGCGCGCTCGGCGATGCCGCCGCCCAGCACGGCGCTGCTGGCCATCCGCCAGCCGGGGCCCGCACGCCAGAGCAGGGCGTGCAGCCGTTCGCCGTCCTCCAGCCGCGTCAGGTGCTCCGGGGCCGGCAGGCGGTGCCCGGTGCGGGGCGGGGGCAGCAGGGC
>NZ_QHJH01000399.1 GCF_003947455.1 Streptomyces sp. WAC 04229
GGTCCAGCGCGCGGCCGGTGGGCACGCCGCGGGCGGGGAGCAGCAGCGCCAGGTGTTCGTAGACCTCCTGGGCGGAGTCGGGGCGGTGCTGCGGGTCTTTGGCGAGCAGGCGCAGGACGAGGGCTTCGAGTGCCTCGGGGACCTCGGGGCGGACGCGGCGCACGGGCAGCGGCGGTTCGTACAGGTGGCGGTGGAGCACGCCGAGCGCGGTGGAACCGGCGAACGGTACGTCACCGCTGAGCAGTTCGTGCAGGACGACGCCGAGTGCGTACAGGTCGGTGTAGGGGCCGACGGCGCCGCCCATGGCCTGCTCGGGCGACATGTAGGCGGGCGAGCCGATGGGGGTGCCGGTGTGGGTGAGGCGGGTGGTGTCGGCGTCCATGACGGAGGCGACGCCGAGGTCGAGCACGGTGACGGTGCCGTCCTGCTTCACCATCACGTTGCGCGGTTTGAGGTCGCGGTGGACGATCGGCACGGCGTGCACGGCGCTCAGTACGGCGCACAGTTGGGCGGCGACCGCGACGGCCCACTGCCACGGGTAGGGGTCGTGTTCGGCGAGGTGGTCGGCGAGGTCGGCGCCGTCGACGTACTGCATGACGAGGAAGAGTTCCTCGCCCTCGCTGCCCGCGTCGTGCACCGTGACCAGGCCGGGGTGGTCGACCTGTGCGGTGACCCGGCATTCGCGGACGAACCGGCGGCGCAGTTCGTCGGCCTCCTGCCCGGCGACCTTGTCGGGGCGCAGCAGCTTGACGGCCACGCGCCGGTCGAGCCGCCGGTCGTACGCCGTCCAGACCTGGCCCATGCCGCCCTGTCCGACGAGTTGGGACAGCTCGTAGCGGTCGGCGACGACGCGTCCTGTGGTGCCGGTCGCCTGCCGCGCGCTCACGTTCCGCCCTGGTGGCCGGCGCCGCCGTTGCCGTCGTGGCGGCGCAGGTAGTCGCTGAGTTCGTCGAGTTCGGCGCGGACCTGGTCGATGCGGGCGGGCGGGGGCGGCGCCTGCGGGGGGGGCCGCCGAGGCCGAGGGCAAGCCGGCGCCGCAGCGCAAGGTCGAGGTGCAGGTCCTGGACTTCGAGGTCGGCGACTCGGTCACCGTCACCGACGGCCCCTTCGCCACGCTCCAGGCCACGATCAAC
>NZ_QHJH01000400.1 GCF_003947455.1 Streptomyces sp. WAC 04229
AGAGGTCGTTTTCTCCCATTGTTTCATCCCTGAGTATGCCGTTTTGTCTGTGGTGTCGGATCGCGCCAGGAGGTGGTGCTCTCGCTGGTGAGGCGGCGGGCCATGAGGTCGGTCATGGCGATATGGATCATGGCTTCGGATCGGTGCGGATGGGTTTCGTAGTCGCGAGCCAGTCTGCGGTGGAGCATGAGCCAGCCGTAGGTCCGCTCGACCGCCCAGCGTTTCGGGGTTGGAGTGAAGCCCCTGGTCCCGGGCTTGCGTTGAGTGATTTCCATGTCGATGCCGAGGGTGGCCGCATGCTCGACGAGGTGCTGTCGGTAGCCACCGTCCACCCAGACCTTCCGGATTCCGGGGTGGTCGGCGGCGACCTGGTCCAGGAGCTGGGTGCCGGCGATGGAGTCCTGCACGCTTGCCGCGGTGACCAGCACAGCGAGCAGAAGGCCGAGGGTGTCGGTGACGATGCTCCGTTTCCGTCCGACGATCTTCTTGCCGGCATCGATGCCCTGACTGGTGGCGAGCACGCTGGTGGAGGTTTTCACGCTCTGCGCGTCGATCACGCAGGCCGATGGTTCGGCCTCCCGGCCTTCCTTCTGCCGTAAGAGCTGGCGAAGCAGGCCGTTGAGCTGGGCGAACACACCTTCCTGCTGCCACCTGGCGAAGTAGCCGTAGACCGTGTTCCAGTGCGGGAAGTCGTGCGGGAGGTAGCGCCATTGGACGCCAGTGCGGTCCACATACAAGATCGCGTCCATGATGTCGCGCAGGTCATGCTCGGGCGGCCTGCCGAAGTCCAGAGCTCTGCCACGGCGCTCGAAACGCCAGGCCGCCAGGACAGGCTCGACCAACTCCCAGCGAGCATCAGAAAGATCACTCGGATACGGACGTTGCTTCGGCATGCCTCCGGCGTACCGCCGCGGACCGAGTGCGCCCAGGCGCACAGCGATGACGACGGAAGCACGCAGCCTGGGAAGCCGGGCATCCTGAGATGAGACAGGAACGAGCAGCACTCCGCCCCAACAGTCACACCTCAGGACTCATCGACTCCAGCCGCACCGGCTGCCCCTTTCGCATCGCATCCTCACCCACCGAGAATCCATCCATAAACAGGCAAGACAGATGAAAACGACCTCT
>NZ_QHJH01000401.1 GCF_003947455.1 Streptomyces sp. WAC 04229
ACTAGGTGTACTGCCCAGGGACGTTGGTCAACCTGGTGACGGGCGGTTTGCCGTCGGTTGCGGTGTGGGGGCGGTGGTGATTGTAGTGATGGAGCCAGGCCGGCAGGGCTTTGCGGCGGGCTGATTCGCTGGAGTAGAAGCGTCCCAGGGCCCAGCCGTCGGCGAGGGTGCGGTGGAAGCGTTCGACCTTGCCGTTCGTCTGCGGCCGGTAGGGCCGGGTCTTCTTCGGCGTGATGCCGAGCTCGGCGCAGGCCTGGGTCCAGTGCCGGGAGCGGTAGGCCGAGCCGTTGTCGGTCAGGACCCGCTCGACGCTCACCCCGCGGGCGGCGAACCAGCCGACCGCCCGGCTCAGGACACCGACTGCGGTGGTGGCGGTCTCGTCGTCGTGGATTTCGGCGTAGGCGACGCGGGAGTGGTCGTCGACGACGGTGTGGACGAAGGCGGTTCCCAGGAGCGGGCCGCGGTACTTGTTGCGGGGTTTGCCGGGTGTGGCGGCACGGTTTCTGCGGCCCTGGACGCGCCCGACGTAGCGCCAGCCGCCGCCGTCGGGGACGTTGCCGAGCTTCTTGACGTCGATGTGGAGCATGGCGCCGGGGTGGGGGTGTTCGTAGCGGCGCACCGGTTCGCCGGTGGCGCGGTCGATGTGGGAGAGGCGGTTGATCCGGCAGCGGGTCAGGACCGCGTGGACGGTGGAGGCGGGCATGCCCAGCCGCCCGGCGATCTGGACCGGTCCCAGACGCTGCTTCCAGCGCAGGTGCACGATCTTGCGGACCTGTGGCTGAGGGGTCCGGGCCGGGCTCCGGTGAGGCCGGCAGGAGCGGTCGGCCATCGCGGCGGGCCCGGATTGGGCGTACCGGTCGGCCCACCGCCTGGCGGTGGGCCAGGACACGTCGTAGCGCTCGGCCGCACGGGCGACCGGCCATCCCTCATCCACAATCAGACGCGCCAGGCGAAGACGTGCACGGGGCGTCAGAGCAGCGTTAGCGTGAGACACGAAGGCCTCCTGGTTGGCGGAGCGGTTCCTCGACAGCTCCACTCCACAACCGGAGGCCTTCGCCGTCCTACAGATTCAGACCGTGTCGTCACACAAACTCGACCAACCTGGCTGGGCAGTACA
>NZ_QHJH01000402.1 GCF_003947455.1 Streptomyces sp. WAC 04229
AGTCAGGTGGCCGTGGGTCGGGGGCCCGGTGGCCGAGAGGTCGGTGGCCGTGGGCCGAGGGGCCAGGTGGCCGGGAGGTCGGTGGCCGTGGGCGGTTGGCCCGGTGGCCGGTGGCCGGTGGCCGGTGGGCAGGTAGCCGGAGGCCGGTGGCCGGGTTGCCGTGTGATCTGGAGGGGGTGCGCCGTCCTTGGTGCGCACTGCGCACCCCCCGGGCAGTCAGATGCCTGCCGCTGCCGAGAGGTCGCGCTTGAGGGTCGTCAGCAGGTCCGTCGCCTTCGCGCGGGCCGCGGGGAGGCCGACGTGCTCGCCGACCGGGACGACCACCTCCAGGTAGCACTTCAGCTTCGGTTCCGTGCCGCTGGGGCGGACGATGACGCGTGCGCCGTCCAGGGTGTAGCGCAGGCCGTCCGTGGGCGGGAGCGTGGCCGTGCCCCGGGTGAGGTCCTCGGCCTCCGTGACCGGCAGGCCCGCGAGGTGGGCCGGGGGCTGCCGGCGCAGCCGGTCCATCGCGGCCGAGATGAGGGACAGGTCCTCCACCCGGACCGAGAGCTGGTCGGTGGCGTGCAGGCCGTGCTCCACGGCCAGGTCGTCGAGGAGGTCGAGGAGGGTGCGGCCGTCCTCCTTGAGGGTGGAGGCCAGCTCCGTGATCAGGAGCGCGGCGGTGATGCCGTCCTTGTCGCGGACGCCCTCCGGGTCCACGCAGTAGCCGAGGGCCTCCTCGTAGCCGTAGCGGATGCCGTCGACGCGCGCGATCCACTTGAAGCCGGTGAGGGTCTCGACGTGCGGGCGGTCCGCCTTCTCGGCGATGCGGCCGAGGAGGGACGACGACACGATCGACTCCGCGAACGTGCCCTGCGCTCCGCGGGTGATCAGGTGGGCGGCGAGGAGGGCGCCGACCTCGTCGCCGCGGAGCATGCGCCAGTCGTCCGCGGCGTCCTGCACCGCCACCGCGAGACGGTCGGCGTCCGGGTCGTTGGCGATGATCAGGTCGGGGGCCGTCTCGCGGGCCCTCGCGAAGGCGAGGTCCATCGCGCCGGGCTCCTCCGGGTTGGGGAAGGCGACGGTGGGGAAGTCCGGGTCGGGGTCCGCCTGCTCGGTCACGAGGGCGGG
>NZ_QHJH01000403.1 GCF_003947455.1 Streptomyces sp. WAC 04229
TTGTTATACCGCGCATACATGCACGCTATTACAATTACCCTGGTCAGGGCTTTGCCCCGACACCCATGTCAGATACGGAGCCATGTTTTATGACAAAACGAAGTGGAAGTAATACGCGCAGGCGGGCTATCAGTCGCCCTGTTCGTCTGACGGCAGAAGAAGACCAGGAAATCAGAAAAAGGGCTGCTGAATGCGGCAAGACCGTTTCCGGTTTTTTACGGGCGGCAGCTCTCGGTAAGAAAGTTAACTCACTGACTGATGATCGGGTACTGAAAGAAGTTATGAGACTGGGGGCGTTACAGAAAAAACTCTTTATCGACGGCAAGCGTGTCGGGGACAGGGAGTATGCGGAGGTGCTGATCGCTATTACGGAGTATCACCGTGCCCTGTTATCCAGGCTTATGGCAGATTAGCTTCCCGGAGAGAAAACTGTCGAAAACTGACGGTATGAACACCGTAAGCTCCCAAAGTGATCACCATTCGCTTTCATGCATAGCTATGCAGCGAGCTGAAAACGATCCTGACGCATCCTTCCTGTTTTTCCGGGGTAAAACATCTCTTTTTGCGGTGTCTGCGTCAGAATCGCGTTCAGCGCGTTTCAGTGGTGCGTACAATTAAGGGATTATGGTAAATATATGAGCTATGCGATAACTTTAACTGTGAAGCGATGAACCCATTACAGGCAAAGCCAATTACTCCTGACAGTGGTTTAGCCAGAAGCAGGGCTACCAAGACCAATGCAATAAGTAATATATCGTTTTGCTATCGTGCATCGCTCGCGCTCAGTTCCATTGTGCTTTTTTAAGCTGTCGTTTTTCTTACGGTATATACCGGTTTTTTATGGCGTGGTTTCTTAACTTGTTCAGCTACTGATGGACCCATTGTATCTAGGTAGTCAACTAGCTTTGTTAGATCATAAATATTGCGACCACCATATCGGCGATCACTCTTCGATGTTGGTTTCTTGTCCAAGAGATTAGCTTTTTCAAGATCATTGATAGCTCTCTGAACAGTCCGTATAGAAACCCCCATACGTATGGCTATACTTTCCATTGACGGATGCGGCCACTCTTGCAAACTCCACCAGTGAACGATCAGATTAAGTAG
>NZ_QHJH01000404.1 GCF_003947455.1 Streptomyces sp. WAC 04229
GAACGGCACGCCCCCGAGGGGGTGGTGCCGGGTGCCGAGGGGATCCGCTGCGGGTGCCGGCGCGCGCCGGACTGCCTGCACCGGGCCTCCGTTGCCTCCGCGGCCCCGGTCGCCGACCCCGCGGCCGCGTCGTGCAGGGCGGCCGCCGCGGTGCTCGAGGCCGGTACCGACGGAGCCGGCGCCGTGCTCCAGGCGGAGTTGCTGCGGGCGGCGCACACCGCGCGGCTCTCCGGGCTGCCCAGGGCCGCGGGCCGGGCCGTCGCCGTGGTCACGGCGTTGCGGGCGGCGCGCGCCGGCGACCCCGACTACCGGGTCACCGATCTCACGGCGGCCCTGCGCGACGTCCTGGTGCTGGCGCACCGCCTCCCCGACGCCACCGGTCCCGAACTCGCCGGACTGCGCGGCAGCGTACGGCAGCCCTACAGCCCGGACGGCTCCCTGCGCCTGTACGGGGTCTTCGCCGAGCCGGTCCTCTCGGCGACCGGATACGCGGGCGCGGTCACCTGGACCGCCGACGCTGCGGGCCGCCTCTACACGGTCTCGGACGTGGCGCCGGGGGGCGCCGAGCGGGCCACGGGTGCGGCGGACCGAGCCGTGCGCCTCGGCGACACGGCACTGACGCACCGTGAACTCTCCCGCGCGGGACTCGCCGTGTCCGGGGCGACCGTCTCCCCGACGGGCCGCCTCGGCGCGGGCACGGGCGTACGGGCCGTGCGCGCGTCCGGCGTCGGCTGGAGCGCCGAACCCCTGGACCGCCTGTGGGCGGTACCGGTGTCGGAGCAGATCTCCCGCGCCCTGGGGGACGACCGGGACGGAGGGGAGGCGCGGGAAGATCGTGACCTGCTCTTCCTCGACGTCACGCTCGTCGGCACCGTCCGCGAGGCGGCGGGTGAGTGCCTGGTCGCGGACTGCGGCGGACTCCGGCTCCGGCTCGCCGCCGCCCACGACCATCCGACGCTGCCCCACCGCGAGAACCTGCGCCTCCTCGCCTCCGTGCCGGGCGCCCGGCTGCGCGTCGTCGCCCGGCTCACCCCCGGCCCCCTCCCCCGAGCCACGCTGCTGGCCGTGAGCCATCCCAC
>NZ_QHJH01000405.1 GCF_003947455.1 Streptomyces sp. WAC 04229
TCCACGACCCGGTCCCGCACGTCCACGACCCGGCCCCCCACGTCCACGACCCGGACCCGGAGCACGTCCACGAACAGGACGCCCGCGTCCACGCCGAGAATGCCGACGCCCCCGGTCGCCACGACGACGCCCCGGGCCCGATCCCCGAGCGCTACCTCAGGCCCGCCCTGTGGCTGCTGTCCGGCGCCGCCACCGTCGTCTTCTGGGCGGCGTCGCGCGGACTGCCCTGGCTGGACGCCACGCCCGGAACCGGCGCCGAACTCACCGGCCGGGAGCTGCTGCGCGGGCTGCCCCTCCCGGCGCTGCTCGCGGGCGCCGTGCTGCTCGTGGTGTTCGTCGCGGCGGTGACCCTGTCCGTACGCCCCGACCCGTGGCTCCCCGGCGCCGCGCTGGGCTCCGCCGTACTCGCGCTGCACGCGGCGCCCGTCGCCCTCGGGCGCGAACCGGAGGCGGTGGGCGGGGAGTTGTACGCGAAGGCCGCCGGATTCCTCGCGGAGGCACTGGGCCTCGACGGACCGGACCCGGTCCTGCGCTGGGCACCGCTCGTTCTCCAGCTGCTGTGCCTCGTACCGCTGTGGACGCTGCTCACGAAGGCGGGCGGCAGGCTGCCCTGGCAGGGGCGCTGGGGTGTCCTCTACCTCGCCGCGGTCGGGAGCTGGCTCTGGCGGCAGGAACTCGCGCCGGTGGCGCCGCCACTCCTCCTGCTGCTCGTCCTCGCCGCCCTGCTCCTGTCGGTGCGCCGCCCGGCCCGGTCTCCGCGCCACACGGGACCCACCGAACACACCACCAGTCACACCCAACACATCTGCGAAAGCAGCGAAAGCAGCTGCACCAGCCACCCCAGACCCACAGACACGTTCCGGGACTGATCAAGCACAGAGCCGATTCGCCAGGGGGGAACCGTCGTGCGTCCGCCAGCAACTCCACGGGAGAGATCCGCACCAGAGCCCGTGCCCGAGACCGGGGAGACCCCCGAACACCCCGAACACGCCGAGCACGACTCCCGCACCTCGCAGGAGTCGGCCGCCACGCGTTCGCACGAGGCCAGCGACCGGCCGGACCC
>NZ_QHJH01000406.1 GCF_003947455.1 Streptomyces sp. WAC 04229
GCTCCCCGCCCCCGCCGAACCCCACGTCCACCCCGACACGGCCCTGACCGCCGACGTCCCGGGCCCCGTCTCCTACGAACCCGAGGACGTCCAGCGCCGGGCCACCGAGGCCGCCCTGCTCCAGCTCGGACACGGGGCGACCGCGCTGCGGGCGCACGTGCGCGTGGGCGACGTCGCGGGGCTGGGCGCGCTGACCGCCGTACTGCGCGCGCGGCGTTCGCTGCGCGGTCTGGCCGAGCTGACGACGGTGGCGATGCCGAGGGTGCTGACCGGCGTGGCCGGGGCCGACGGTCTTGCGATGCTGCGGGACGCGGTCAAGATGGGCGCGGACGTGGTGGGCGGGTGCCCCGACCTGGACCCCGACCCGACGGGGTACGTGGAGGCGGTCCTGGAGGTCGCGGCCGAGCACGGCTGCCCGGTCGACCTGCACACGGACGCGGCCGATCCGGCACGGCTGGCCCGGCTGGCGGCCATGGCGGGCGGGCTGCGCCCCGGGGTGGCCCTCGGTCCCTGCGAGGGCCTCGGCCTGCTGCCGGCCGAGGTCGCCTCCCGCGCCGCGGAACAGCTCGCGGCGGCCGGCGTGACGGTGGTCTGCCTGCCGCAGGGCACGTGCGGCGCGGCCGATCACCCCGACGGCACGGCTCCGGTGCGGCTGCTGCGGGCGGCCGGGGTCCGGGTCGCCGCCGGGAGCGGCGCACTCCGGGACGTCTCCAACCCCGTCGGGCGCGGCGACCCGCTGGAGGCGGCGTACCTTCTCGCCTCACGCCACGGGCTGCGCCCTCAGGACGCGTACGAGGCGGTGAGCACGGAGGCGCGGGCGGCGCTCGGCCTGCCCGAGGTACGGGTGGAGGCCGGTTTCCCCGCGGAGCTGCTCGCGGTACGCGGCGACCGGCTGGCGGGGGCGCTGTCCCTGGCGTACAGCCGCGTCGTGGTGCACCGGGGGCGCGTGGTGTCGCGGACCAGCGCGGTACGGGAGTACGGCGACCAGGACGGCGGCGCCTGGCTCTTATACCCATCT
>NZ_QHJH01000407.1 GCF_003947455.1 Streptomyces sp. WAC 04229
GAGCCAGGGGCGGGGGCTCCAGCAGGCGGTCGACTCGTTCGCCGAGGAGGCGGTGGCTGGAGGCGCAGGACAGAACACCGCGGTGCTGGTTCAGCTCGATCAGGGCCAGCGCCGTGGTCAGGTGGCCGCAGCGCCGGGAGGCGGTGTCGTCGGCGGACAGTTCGACCAGGCGATGCGTCTGGTCGCAGAAGTGGGCGAAGAGCGGGACGCGCGGGAAGCCGGTGGCCAGCGCGGTGGACAGGTGCAGCAGCCAGTCGTGGCGGGCCCGGGCGTGGCCGCGCTCGTGGGTGAGCACGGCGTCGAGCTGGTGGTCGGTGAGGCGGTGCAGGGCGCCCGTGGTGACGATCAGCTGGGCCGGGCTGCCCGGCAGCCACCAGGCGTCCGGGTACTCGTCCTCAAGGACCAGCAGCGGTCCGCGGGCGGCGGGGAGCCCGGCGGGCAGGTCGGGGGCGCGCTCGCGCAGGTGCGCGCGGGACCGGGCGCGCCGCCTGCGGGCCTCGACGAGTTCGCGGCCCAGCATCGCGGTCGTCCAGGCGGCGCCGGCGGCCAGCAGCAGGGTGAGGACGGCCGCCCAGGCCGGCCCGGCGGAGAGGTTGTACGCGGCGGTCACCGCGGGCGGCGCGGGCGCGAAGAGCTGGGCGCGGACGGTGCCGAAGACCGCGGTGGCACCGAGGGCCAGGGCCGTCAGACAGCACAGCAGGACCGTGGCGACCAGGCACTGCCACACCCACAGCGCGACCACGGGGTCCCGCTCGGGCCACGCGGACCGGGTCAGCGCGCGCGGCACCGGCACCGCGGCGGTCACGGCGACGGCGAACAGCAGGAGCAGGCAGACGGTCATGCCACTGGCTCCGGATCCTGGTCGAGAGGACGGGCGGCTCTGGCAGGGCGGGGCTTGAACGCGGGGCGGGGTGACGCGCACACCGCCCGACGCCAGTATGCCGCTGTCGGGCGGTGTGAGTCAGGTGCCGGCGGCCACCGGATCCGGGATCGCCGTCGCTGCCCGCCCCCGAACCTCCGCCGCCCGCTCCCCGGACCCTCCGCT
>NZ_QHJH01000408.1 GCF_003947455.1 Streptomyces sp. WAC 04229
GTGCCGGACGGGCGGGGGTGTGTCGCCGAACTGCGCGGGGTCCGTGCGCGGGCGGTGGCCGGGCCGGGTGAGAAGGCGACAGCGGCGCAGCATGCGTGGGGGAAGCTGACGGCCCGTGAGCGCATCGGGCTGCTCCTGGTGTCGGCGTACGAGCTGAAGTGCAGAGCCGCGTACAGATGAATGTGCAGAGCTGTTAGGGCCTGTCCCCGGCACGGGGCCGGAGAAGCTGCGAACGTGCGCGGATGTTAGCTTCGCTTTCCGTGATGGAGCACCAGGACGACACTAGGGCGGCCTACGACGGGGTCGTCGAGCTGTATGCGTCGCTGTTCGCTAATCGGTTGGAGACGCAGCCTTTCTCGCGGAACATGATCGGCACCTTTGCCGAGCTGGTGCGCGGGACGGGGAACCCGCGGGCAGCGGACGTCGGGTGCGGCCCGGGACATCTGACGGCCATGCTGCACGACCTGGGGCTGGACGCCTTCGGGCTCGACCTCTCTCCGGGCATGGTCGACCACGCCCGGCGGGCGCATCCTGCGCTGCGGTTCGACGAGGCGCGGATGGAGGACCTGCCGGTCGAGGACGGCGCGCTCGGCGGCGTGCTGGCCCACTACTCTATGATCCATACCCCGCCTGAAGAATTGCCTGCGCTGCTCGCCGAGCAGGTGCGTGTCCTGGCGCCGGGCGGCCTGCTGCTGGTCTCGTTCTTTGCGACCGACGGACCGGAGCCGGTTCGCTTCGACCACAAGGTAACGCCCGCCTATAGCTGGCCGGCGGACCGGTTCGCCGAGTTGCTGGCCGAGGCCGGGCTCACCACGTTCGCCCGGCTGCTCCACGACCCGGCCTCCGACCGGGGTTTCCTCGACGCCCACTTGCTGGCCCGCCGCCACTAGATGTATTGATCACGAGCGTTGTTAACGCTGGCGGGGCTTGATCATGGCGAAGACCTCCGGTGTGGTGGAGCTGTCTAGGACTGCACCGCACGGAGGTCTTCGTGTCCCACCGTAATGCCCGGCTGACC
>NZ_QHJH01000040.1 GCF_003947455.1 Streptomyces sp. WAC 04229
CCTCCGGGCTACGGTCAGCCCACCCCGCCTCCGGGTTACGGCCAGCAGGCCCCCCAGGGAGTGCCCCAGGGAGTGCCCTCGGGCGCGCCCCAGGGCGCCGGCGTCACCGCGGCGCTCCAGCAGTTCCGCGAGACGGCGACCGGGCAGCGCTGGACCCAGCAGAACAAGAAGCTGGTCCGCGTCGATCTCGGCGCCGAGGGCCAGCCGGTGCTGGCGCGGCAGGGCAGCATGGTGCTCTACCAGGGCAAGGTCGACTTCAGCTACAAGGGCGCCGGGTTCGCCGGGCGGGTCGTGGGCAACGCGACCGGCCAGGAGATGCAGCTCATGCGCTGTACCGGCAAGGGACAGGTGTTCCTCGCGGACAACTCCGCGATGCTGCACCCCATCGAGCTCCAGGGCGACGCCGTGTGCGTCTCCGCGGAGAACGTCCTGGCCTTCGACGAGAGCCTCCAGTACGAGGTCCGCCGCATCGAGGGGCACGGCATTCCCGGCGGCGCGCTGTTCACCATGCAGTTCCAGGGCACCGGCACGATCGTCGTCAAGACGCGCGGTGTGCCCGTCGTCCTGCCGGTCACGCCCACGACGTTCGCCGACTGCAACGCGGTGGTCGCGTGGTCCGCCGCCGCCCAGGTGGTCGTCTCCAGCCAGGTGCGGATGCGCCGCAACTCCTACGCGGGCGACACCGGCGAGAGCGTCAACCTCCAGTTCCGGGCGGCGCCCGGCAGCTTCGTCGTCGTCCAGCCGTACGAGATCTGAGGGAGAGCCCGAGATGAACCAGCCGCTCGCGGGCTACGCCCCCGCACCCGTCACCGCCCGCATGGAGAACCACGGCAACCACATGCTGAAGGTCGCCATGCAGACCGGCAGCGACCTCCTCGCGCGCGTGGGCTCGATGGTCGCCTACGAGGGCTTCGTCCAGTACGAGCCCAACCCGCCGGCCGTCCGCCAGATCGCCAAGGACTGGATGACCGGCGAGGGCGCGCCCCTCATGAAGTGCTCCGGCGACGGACTGCTCTACCTCGCCGACTACGGCGCCAACGTCGTCGTGATCAACCTCAACGGCGACGGGATCTCCGTCAACGCCACCAACCTCCTCGCCTTCGACGCCCATCTGACGTGGGGCGTGGAGCGGGTCAAGGGACTGGCGAAGTTCGCCGGGCAGGGCCTGTGGAACACCAAGATCTCCGGGCAGGGCTGGGTCGCGCTCACCTCACGGGGCAAGCCGATCGTGGTCGACTGCGGCGGCGGCGAGGACGAGACGTACGTCGACCCGGACGCCCTGGTCGCCTGGTCCCCGAACCTCAAGGTGAAGGGCAAGCGCAGCTTCAAGGCGCAGTCGCTGATCGGCCGCGGCAGCGGCGAGGCCTTCCAGATGGCCTTCTCCGGTCAGGGCATCGTCGTCGTCCAGCCCAGCGAGGACAGCACCGACCGCCTCCGGGCCCGGGGCTGAGGGGGAGCCACCATCATGCAGAGCCCGATTTTCGCCTACAACGACCAGCAGACCCAGGAAGCCTGGAGCCTGCAGAACAAGCACATGCTCCGCGTCGCCCTGGGGGGCCACGACGACGTGCTCGCCCGCAAGGGCACGATGGTCGCCTACCAGGGCCTCGTCGAGTTCGACGCCGAGTACCAGAGCAACAACCAGTCACGCGCGCGTGCGCACACCGGTGAGGGCCTGGACCTGATGCGCTGCCACGGGCAGGGCACGGTGTTCTTCGCCAACCTCGCCCAGTGCGTCCACGTGGTCGACGTCGACCAGGACGGTCTCACCGTCGACAGCAGCTACGTGCTGGCGATGGACTCGTCCCTGCACCACGAGGTCATCGCCGTGGACAGCCTCTACGGCATCTCCGGCTCGGGGAAGTACCAGCTCAACATCACGGGCCGCGGCAAGGTCGCCCTGATGACGTCGGGCGTGCCGCTGTTCATGCAGGTGACGCCGGACAAGTACGTCAACTGCGACGCCGACGCGATCGTCGCCTGGTCCACCGGCCTGCGGGTGCAGATGCAGGCCCAGACGCACTCCTCCGGGGTGTGGCGGCGCCGCGGCAACACCGGCGAGGGCTGGGAGCTGAGCTTCATGGGCAGCGGTTTCGCGCTCGTCCAGCCCAGTGAGCTGCTGCCGCCGCAGAACGCCCAGGTCGGCTCCGGTGTCGCGGCACAGTACGGCATGGGCCAGCAGGGGGCGCGAGGGCAGAACCAGGGAAACGTCTGGAGCTGAGTGCGCGGCGCGTGCGGTGAGGAGCCTCGGTAAGGGGTGATCGCCCGGCGGTCACCCCTTACTGCTGAGGCGACGCGGCCGTGGCGGTCGCTCCCGTACGCCCCGCACGGCTCAGATCCGCGCGAGCGTCGCCTCCAGCAGACGTACCACCGAGTCGTCGGCGACCTCCGCGACCTCCGCGTACGGGAACCAGCGCAGATCGAGCGACTCGTCGCTGATCGCCTCCACGGCCCCGGCCGGGGCCACCGCCGCGTACTGGACGTCGAGGTGCCATGCGCAGGGGGTCTGGTGCCGGTCCAGCCGCACCGGGCCGCCGGGGGCCAGGGCCAGGCCGTCGATGCCCGACTCCTCGGTGGCCTCGCGCAGGGCCGCCCGCGCCAGGGTCGCGTCGACGGGTTCGCAGTGGCCGCCCATCTGGAGCCACATCCGCATCTTCTTGTGCAGGGTGAGCAGGACCCGCCCGCGCGAGGGGTCGATCACGAGAGCGCTCGCGGTGATGTGCCCGTCCCCGCAGGCCTTCCACACGCCGTCCGGGTGGGCGGCCAGATGGTCCAGGTAGACCTGACGCAGCTCGTCCTGGCCCTGGTGGTCCTTCAGGACCAGGACCGCGTCGTCATGGAGGCTCACTCGGTGTCGTCGCCCTTGCCCTCGGCCTTCCCGTCGGCCTCGTCCCGGCCCTTCTCGTCCTGGCCCGGCGCGTCCTTCTTCTCCAGGTCGGGCTTGCCGGCCGCCTCGCCGAGCATCTTGTCCAGCTCGGAGAAGTCGAGCTGCTCGCGGTGCACGAAGCCGTCCGGGTCGTTCAGGTCGTCGGCGGTCGGCAGCATGTCCGGGTGGGCCCACAGGCCGTCCCGGCCGTCGACGCCGTGCGCGTCCGTCAGGGAGGCCCACAGGCGGGACGCGTCCCGCAGCCGGCGCGGGCGCAGCTCCAGACCGATCAGCGTGGCGAAGGTCTGCTCCGCAGGGCCGCCCGAGGCGCGACGGCGGCGCAGCGTCTCGCGCAGCGCGTCGGCCGAGGACAGCCTGGGTTTGGCGGCGGCGTGCACCACCGCGTCCACCCAGCCCTCGACGAGCGCCAGGGCCGTCTCCAGCCGGGCCAGGGCCGCCTTCTGCTCCGGCGTGTCCTCCGGCTGGAACATGCCCTGCTGGAGCGCCTCCTGCAGCTGCTCGGGGTTCTGCGGGTCGAACTGGCCGACCACGTCCTCCAGCTTGGCCGTGTCGACCTTGATGCCCCGGGCGTAACCGTCGACGGCGCCGAACAGGTGCGAGCGCAGCCACGGCACGTGCGCGAAGAGGCGCTGGTGGGCGGCCTCGCGCAGGGCGAGATACAGCCGCACCTCCTCCTGGGGCACGCCGAGGTCCTGTCCGAAGGCCTCGATGTTGGCCGGCAGCAGCGCGGCCTTGCCGGCCGGGCCGAGGGGCAGGCCCACGTCGGTTGAGCCGACGACCTCGCCGGCGAGTACGCCGACGGCCTGACCGATCTGCGTGCCGAACATGGCGCCGCCCATGGACCGCATCATGCCGATCAGCGGGCCGGCCATGGCCTGCATCTCCTCGGGCAGCACGTCGCCCATGGCGTTGCCGACGCGCTCGGCGACCGGGTCGACCAGCTCACGCCAGGCCGGCAGGGTCGCCTCGACCCACTCCGCACGGCTCCAGGCCACCGCGGTGCCCGAGCCGGACGGCAGGGCCGTCGCGTCGTCCAGCCACAGGTCGGCCAGGCGCACGGCCTCCTGGACGGCATTGCGCTCGGCGGGACCGACGCTGGCGTCCTTGCGGCCGTCCGGCGTGCCCTGGGAGACCGTCTGGCGGGCGATCTGCTTGGCCATGTCCCAGTTCACCGGGCCGCCCTCGTAGGAGAGCATCTGGCCCAGCTGCTGGAAGGCGGCGCCCAGGTCGTTGGGGTTCATGGAACCGAACATGGCAGCGAACGGGTTGTCCGCACCGGGGCCACCCAGGCCACCGGCTCCGGGCATCCCGAATCCGAACGGGTTGGCCGGTCCCTGACCACCGCCGCTCTGCTGGTCCTTCTTCTTGCCCTCGTCGCCGTCGTCCGGCTCCTCCGGCGGAAGGCCGAATCCGAATGGGGTGTCACTCACGGGGTTCCTCGGCTGGTAGGGCCGCCGGTTCTTTCCGGCGGCACGGCTGCCCGACTTCACCACCCAGCGTAGACACCCGGGGCGGTTCGGGCCTCGGTGCTTCGCCGACTGACGGCCTGCGGCAGGATGGATGCCACCTGGTACGCACGCGTCGCTCGCGCTCGTACTGAAGACAACCGCTGGAGACGCCCGGTGAGTTCCCCAGATCCGCAGGTTCGCGCAGCGCGAAACCAGTCAACCAGTTCCCCCCGCTCCGGCGCGCGCGGACCCGTGGTCGCGGTCACCGGTGCCGCATCCGGGGTCGGGGCGCTGCTCACCGCGCGGCTGGCCGCGTCCGACGAGGTCAGACAGGTCGTGGCCATCGACGAACGACGCGGCGAGTGCGAGGCGGCGCGGTGGCAGATCCTGGACGTGCGGGATCCCGCCATCGCGGAGAAACTCCGTGGTGCGGACGTCGTGGTGCACCTGGCGCTCGACCTCGACCTGGAGACCGACGCGGCCGCCCGGACGGCTTACAACGTCCGGGGGACGCAGACCGTCCTGACCGCCGCCGCGGCGGCCGGTGTGCACCGGGTCGTGCTCTGCACCTCGGCGATGGTCTACGGCGCCCTCCCCGACAACGAGCTGCCGCTGTCGGAGGACGCCGAGCTGCGCGCCACGGCCGAGGCCACGGGCGTGGGGGACCTGCTGGAGATCGAACGGCTGGCCCGGCGCGCCCCGCGCGCCCACCCCGGACTCAACGTGACCGTCGTCCGGCCCGCGGTGCTGGTCGGAGGCATGGACACCGCGCTGACCAGGTACTTCGAGTCGCCCCGTCTCCTTGTCGTGGCCGGTTCGCGGCCTGCCTGGCAGTTCTGCCACGTCGACGACCTCTGCAGCGCCCTGGAGTACGCCGTCCTGGAGAAGGCCGACGGCGAGCTGGCCGTGGGGTGCGACGGGTGGCTGGAGCAGGAGGAGGTCGAGGAGCTGAGCGGCATCCGGCGCATGGAGCTGCCGTCCGCGGTCGCCCTCGGCGCGGCGGCGCGGCTGCACCGGATCGGACTGACGCCCTCCCCGGCCGGTGACCTGGCGTACACGATGTACCCCTGGGTGGTGAGCGGCAGCCGGCTGCACGACGCCGGGTGGCGGCCGAAGTACACCAACGAGGAGGTGCTCTCGGAGCTGCTGGACGAGGTCTCCGGACGGCACACCGTCGCGGGGCGGCGGCTCGGCCGCAAGGACGCGACGGCCGCGGGGGCCGCGGGGGCGACAGTGGCGCTGCTGGGCGCGGCGGCGGTGGTACGGCGGGCCCGCAAGGCCCGGCGCCGCATCTGACGTACCCGGACCCCGCGCGGGCGGCCGCATCCGGCACCCGCGGTGGACGCCACCCTCTGTAGGACGCTCCAACGCGGTACGCGCGCGTGCCGGGCGATCACGCTATTCCGCGCCGTCCGCGGAGTGCGGCACGATGGTCGTATGGCAACCAACGACCACCCCGGTGAGCTGGCCGCAGCGGACCCCGTCAAGCTGATCGGTGTCCGGGAGACGCCCCTGTCCGTGGACGAGGTCTTCCGGGCCGTCGGGGACGACGCGGCCGGCGGTACCGCACTGTTCGTGGGGACCGTCCGCAACCACGACGGGGGCACCGACGTCGACCGGCTCGGGTACTCGTGCCACCCCAGCGCCGAGGCAGAGATGCGCCGGATCGCCGAGAAGGTCGTCGCCGAGTACCCCGTTCGGGCGCTCGCGGCCGTCCACCGCGTGGGGGACCTGGAGGTCGGGGATCTCGCCGTGGTCGTCGCCGTCTCCTGCCCGCACCGGGGTGAAGCCTTCGACGCCTGCCGGAAGCTGATCGACGACCTGAAGCACGAGGTGCCGATCTGGAAGCACCAGACGTTCTCCGACGGCACCGAGGAGTGGGTGGGCGCCTGCTGAGGGGCACCGCCGACCCCTCGCCGGCCCTGCCCTTCTCCTCTCATGGCTCCGGTTGCGTAACCCGCCCCCCGGCGTGAGCGTTGTCACTGCGGATGGTTAATCTGCTGATCAGTCAGTAGCGGATGTTCATGGGGCTGGGAGGTCGGGCATGGCAGCGCTTGCCTGGTTGCTGATTCCGCTTGTGGCCGCCGTCGGCGCCGGGCTGTGGGGCAGTTGGGCCAACCGGACCCGCAAGGCCCGCAGCGACGGCCCCGAACTGGACGGGTACGCCCGGTTCCGCGAGGCCATGGAGAAGCCCCGCACCGGCGCCTGACGGACCCCGCCCTGACGGTGTTCCGACAGCCGCGTCCCGTACTGTCGTGCCATGCCACGCCGCACCGCGACGATGCTCGCCTCCACCCTGATGCTGATCGCGATCCTGTGCGCGGGTGTGTTCATCCCCGTGCCCTACTCGGAGATGTCACCCGGGCCGACGGTGAACACCCTCGGGGACCACGACGGCGAGCCGGTGCTGCAGATCTCCGGCCGCAAGACCTACGAGGCGAGCGGCCACCTGAACATGACCACCGTCCGGGTCACCAGCGCCGAGTACAAGATGAACCTCGTGGAGGCGGTCTACGGCTGGCTGGCGCACGACAACAGTGTGGTGCCCCACGACACGATCTACCCGGACGGCAAGACCGAGGAAGAGGCCACCCAGGAGAACGCCGAGGAGTTCAGCCAGTCCCAGGAGAGCGCGAAGGTCGCCGCCCTGGAGGCGCTCGACATCCCGGTGAAGTCCTGGGTGGTCGTCTCCACGGTCGTCAAGGACTCCCCGTCGCAGGGCAGGCTGCACGCCGGGGACGTGATCAAGGCCGTGGACGGTACGACGGTCAAGAAGCCCACCGACGTCTCCGAGCTGGTGACCAAGCACAAGCCCGGGGAGGACGTCGTCTTCACGATCGTGCCCGCCGACGAGCAGGCCGACGCGGAGAAGGAGCGCCGGACGCCCACGAAGACGGAGCAGGTCAAGATCACCACCGAGGCGTCCGACGACAAGGGGGAGAGGCGGGCCATCGTCGGGATCTCCGCCGGGACCGACCACACGTTCCCGTTCTCCATCGACATCAAGCTGGCCGACGTCGGCGGTCCGAGCGCCGGCCTGATGTTCGCCCTCGGCATCTACGACAAGCTCACGCCCGGCGACCTCACCGGCGGCAGCTTCGTCGCCGGCACCGGGACGATCGACGACACCGGCAAGGTCGGTCCGATCGGCGGCATCAGCATGAAGACCATCGGCGCGCGCGACAAGGGCGCCCAGTACTTCCTGACGCCCGCCGACAACTGCGCGACCGCCGCCGCGGACGTCCCCGACGGGCTCACCCTGGTGAAGGTGGACACCATCGACGACGCCCTCGGCGCGCTGAGCGACATCCGCTCCGGGAAGACCTCCGACCTGCCCGAGTGCGCGAAGGGGTAGCCGGCGGGGCGGCCGCGGGACGCCCGGGACTACTCGGCGAAGGTCGCCGTCAGCGCCTGGGCCAGCCCCGGCACCAGGTCGGAACCGGTGAGTACCTCGGTGGCGGTGTCCTTCTCGCGCAGCCGCAGGGCCGAGTCGCGGGCACCGTCGCGCAGGACCGCGACCGTCATGCGGACCTCCTGACGGTCCGGGTGCTCCGCCACCCACCGCGCCAGCCTCGCCTCGTCCAGGCCCTCCGGAACCTGGGCCTCGGCGGACGGCGGCAGCATCAGGCGTTCCACGGCGAGCGCACAGCCGACCACCGCGTCGGGCCAGGCGATGGTGCCCAGGAACTCGTCGAGCGGCTGGTCCGTTGGAATTTCGTCCTGCTCGATCGGGGTCAGGCCGGAAGTGTCCGGCTCGTCCTGAAGACCGAGCCGGTCCGCGAGTGAGGGCTGATCGGTCCTCAGCCGCGCGGTGTCGACAAGTGCAAAGAGGCGTGCGGGCTGGTCCCAGCCGAGCCCGGAGACGTACTCGTCGATCTCGAGTACGGCCCGGGTGAGGGGGCTCGCAGCCATGGGGGTGTTGGACATGGTCACAATCCTGCCTCGTTACTGGCCCGAATCGGGAACCGAGTAAACGATGAGTAAGTTGCATAAGTGTGGGCCCGCGGTCACGGGGGCGCACGGGGGGCCCGCGAACCCGAGGGCCTGACGGATCAACAGCGAACTTCGAGGTGCGCACCTTGGCTTTCCAGATGCCGGACCGCGGCGGAGGCCCCCCGTCGGGGCCGCGGATCAGAGTGGGCCGCCCGTCCCGGCGTGTCCGAACCCTGCTGCTGACACTTGGTGTCCTCGCCGTGCTCCTCATGGCGTTCACCATGTTCGCGGGGTTCTGGACGGACTGGCTCTGGTACCGGTCGGTCAACTACTCGTCGGTGTTCACGACGACCCTGTGGACCAAGATCGGGCTCTTCTTCGTCTTCGGCTTGCTGATGGCGCTCGCCGTCGGGTTCAACATCTGGTTGGCCCACCGCCTGCGCCCGCCGCTCAGCGCCATGTCGATGGAGCAGCAGAACCTCGACCGGTACCGGATGGGCATCGCCCCGTACAAGAAGTGGCTGCTGCTCGGCATCACCGCGCTGGTCGGCCTGATCGCCGGCGCCTCGGCGTCGGGCCAGTGGCGGACCTGGCTGATGTGGGTCAACGGCGTGCCCTTCGGCCAGAAGGACCCCCAGTTCAAGCTGGACGTCTCCTTCTACGCGTTCGACCTGCCCTGGTACCGGTTCCTGCTCGGCTTCGGCTTCGCCGCCGTGATCATCTCGGTGATCGCCGCCGCGCTCACCCACTACCTGTACGGCGGGCTCCGCGTCACCAGCCCGGGCGCGCGCGCCACGGCCGCCGCCACCGGGCACCTGTCGGTGCTCCTCGGCGTCTTCGTCGCCTTCAAGGCGGTCGCCTACTGGCTGGACCGGTACGGGCTGGCGGTGAAGTCCAGCGACTTCAAGGCGACCGACAACTGGACCGGCCTCAGGTACGTAGACGCCAACGCCTACCTGCCGGCCAAGACGATCCTGTTCTGCATCGCCGTCATCTGCGCGCTGCTGTTCTTCGCCACCCTGTGGCGGCGCACCTGGCAGCTGTCCGTGATCGGCTTCGGCCTGATGGTCCTCTCCGCCATCCTCATCGGCGGCCTGTACCCGGCGCTGGTCCAGAAGTTCCAGGTCCAGCCGAACGAGCAGGCCAAGGAAGCGCCGTACGTCGAGAAGAACCTGGCGGCCACGCGCGACGCGTACGGGATCGAGGGGACCCAGGTCTCCGAGTACCCCGGCAGGAGCGAGACGAAGGACAAGACCAAGCTCCGGGACGACGTGGACACCGCCGCGTCCATCCGGATCATGGACCCGAACATCATCTCGCCGACCTTCCAGCAGCTCCAGCAGATGCGTAACTACTACGCGTTCCCGACCAACCTGGACGTCGACCGCTACGCCAAGGACGGCAAGGACCAGGACACGGTCATCGGTCTGCGCGAGCTGAACCTGGCCGGCATCCCGAAGAAGAACTGGATCAACAACCACTTCCGCTACACCCACGGCTACGGCGCGGTCGCGGCCAAGGGCACCCAGGTCGACCCGGAGGGCCGCCCGGTCTTCACCGAGTCCGACCTGCCCTCCGAGGGGGATCTCGGAAAGTACGAGCAGCGGATCTACTACGGCGAGAAGACCACCACCTACTCGATCGTCGGCGGTCCCCAGAAGGAGATCGACTACTCCGACGACACCGGGGAGAAGACCTTCAGCTACAAGGGGGACGGCGGGGTCGACCTGTCCAACCCGATCAACCGCGCGGCGTACGCCGCGGCGTTCAGCGAGCCGCAGATCCTCTACTCCGGTGCGATCGGCGAGGGTTCGAAGATCCTCTACAATCGCACGCCCAAGGAGCGCGTCGAGGCGGTCGCCCCGTGGCTGACCATCGACGGCGACGCCTACCCGGCGGTGGTGGACGGCCGCATCCAGTGGATCGTCGACGCGTACACCACGACGAACGGCTATCCGTACGCCTCCCGTACAACGCTCGGCGACACCACAGCGGACTCCCTGACCGCGGCCAACGACCAGCGCGCGGTGGTGGCCCAGCAGAACCAGGTCAACTACATCCGCAACTCCGTGAAGGCGACCGTCGACGCGTACAGCGGTGACGTGAAGCTCTACCAGTGGGACACCAAGGATCCGGTCCTGAAGACCTGGATGAAGGCGTTCCCGGACACGGTGAAGGACAAGAGCGAGATCTCCAGCGAGCTGATGGCGCATCTGCGCTATCCGCAGGACCTGTTCAAGGTCCAGCGCGAGCTGCTCACGCGCTACCACGTGAAGGACGCCAACACGTTCCTCAGCGGCAGCGAGGTGTGGCAGGTCCCGGACGACCCGACCAACAAGTCGGGGGACGCGGTACCGCCGTACTACCTGAGCATGAAGATGCCCGACCAGAAGCAGCAGGCGTTCTCGCTGACGACGACGTTCACGCCCAACGGACGTGACAACCTCAGCGCGTTCATGTCGGTCGACGCCGAGGCGGGCACGGGCGACTACGGCAAGATCAGAATCCTGAAACTGCCGACCAGCACCACCGTCGACGGACCCAAACAGGTGCAGAGCCAGTTCAACTCCGAACAGGACATCGCCGAGTCCATCAGGCTGCTGAGAGGCGGCGACTCGGAGGTCGAGTACGGCAACCTGCTGACCGTCCCGCTCGACGGCGGACTCCTGTACGTCGAGCCGGTCTACGTCCGCGGTGGCGACCTCAAGTACCCCTTGTTGCGCAAGGTGTTGGTGAGCTACGGCGGCAACACGGCCTTCGAGAACACGCTCGACGAAGCGCTCAACAAGGTCTTCGGAGCGCAGGCGGCCGAACCGGAGCCACCGGAGGACACCGGCGAGGACCCCGGCCAGGACACGACGGAGCCACCGCCGACGTCCACCAACCCGACGGTCCGGGAAGCGCTCGCTGACGCGCAGGAGGCCTTCGACGCCGGCCAGAAGGCGCTGGAGCAGAAGGACCTGACCGGGTACGCCGAGGCGCAGAAGGACCTGGAGAAGGCGCTGCAGCGCGCCGAGGACGCACAGGCCAAGGCGGACCAGGGCGCCGGGGACAAGAACGGGGACGACAAGGCCAGTCCCAGCGCCTCCCCGAGCAAGGAGGCCGGCGGAGGCTCGGACACCGGCTGACACCCGGTGGCGGTCGCTGCCGACCGGCGTTCGAGCTGGTCAAAGCCCATCCCGCGCCGTGCTAGGGTTGTGAACACAACGGCGCGGGGTGGAGCAGCTCGGTAGCTCGCTGGGCTCATAACCCAGAGGTCGCAGGTTCAAATCCTGTCCCCGCTACTGAAATCGTGGGCCATGCGCACACGACCTCGAAGGCCCGGATCCCACAAGGGATCCGGGCCTTCTCTGGTGTGCGAACGCATGTGCCGGTGAGCGCGACGGCCGCGCCGCCAGGGGGAGTTGGGCCGATCTGTGTTTGACTTGTCGTCCTGTGGGCATGTCGACAAAACGCTGAAGTGACCTCACTGGCTGCGGTATACCGGGTGTGCCAAGGTTGCGGGTGGTGCGACTATGAACGTTATGGGGGACATGGCAAATCTGTTCGGGACAGGGCGTTTTGCGCTTCCGTCCGGTCAGGAGGAGGCCACGGACGAGGCTCAGGAGGCCGCCGACGAGGCCGCGGAGGAAGTGCGCCTGCGGCTGGCCGTCGACGGCGGTGACGTCGAGGCGATGAGCATGCTCGGCGCGATGCTGCTGCGCCGGGGCGACTTCGACGGAGCCGAGTCGCAGCTGCGGGCCGCCACGGCAGCCGGTGACCGGGCGGCCGCGAACAACCTCGGCGTTCTGCTGCACCAGCGTGGATACGCCGACGAGGCCGCGGGCTGGTGGCGGATCGCCGCGGTCGCCGGATCCGCGGCCGCCGCACACGCGCTGGGGCGGCATTTCCGCGAGCGCGGGGACGAGCCCGCCGCGGAGTACTGGCTGTGCCAGTCCGCCGAGCAGGGGCACGTGCTGGGCGCCTATGCCCTCGCCGACCTCCTGGAGCACCGTGGCGACGACGCCGGGGCCGGGCGCTGGATGCGGGCCGCGGCCGAACGCGGGCACCGGGAGGCGGCGTACCGGCTGGCGCGGACGCTGGACCGCGGCGCCGGGCCGGACCGCGACGGCGAGGACGCGGCCGCCGCCGGCGAGGAGGTCGAGCAGTGGTACCGGCAGGCCGCCGCACGCGGTCACCGGCGGGCCGCGCTGCACCTCGGGACGATCCTGGAGAAGCGGGGCGAGCTGAAGGAGGCCGGCCGCTGGTACCTCACGTCCGCCAAGGAAGGCGAGGCCCGCGCGGCCTGCGCGCTGGGCTTCCTGCTGCGCGACGCCGGGGACACCGAGAGCGCCGCCGTGTGGTGGCTGCGCGCCGCCCAGGACGGCGACGGCAACGCCGCCAACGCCCTGGGTGCGCTGCACGCCGAGCGCGGCGAGACCCAGACCGCCGAACGCTGGTACCGGGCCGCGATGGACGCCGGGGACGACAACGGGGCGTACAACCTCGGCCTGCTCTGCGCCGAACAGGGCCGCACCGCGCAGGCCGAGCAGTGGTACCGCCGGGCCGCGTACGCCGGGCACCGGGAGGCGTCCAACGCGCTCGCCATCCTGCTGCTGCGCGGCGGGGACGAGACCGGCGCCGAGCCGTGGTTCTCCAAGGCGGCCGAGGCGGGCAGCGTGGACGCCGCCTTCAACCTCGGGATCCTGCACGCGGGTCGGGGTGCGGAGCCGACGGCGCTGCGCTGGTACGAGCGGGCCGCGGCCGCCGGGCACACGGAGGCCGCGCTGCAGGTCGGCATGGCCCGCCTGCGCGCAGGGGACGAGCGCGAGGCGGAGCGGTTCCTGCGGTGTGCGGCGGGGGGCGGCAGCGCGGAGGCCGCGTACCGGCTGGCGACGGTGCTGGACGCGCGCCGGCCGCCCGCGCCCGCGCACGAGCTGGGCGAGCCGGCGCAGGAGAAGTCGGAGTGCGAGGAGTGGTACGAGCGGGCGGCCTCGCAGGGCCACCGCCGGGCCCAGGTGCGGGTCGGGATGCTCGCCGCCGCACGGGGTGACGTGGTGGAGGCGGCGCGGTGGTACCGGGAGGCGGCCGAGGCCGGGTCCCGCAACGGCGCGTTCAACCTGGGGCTGCTGCTGGCCCGCGAGGGCAGCGAGCCCGAGGCCGTCGTGTGGTGGCGCCGCGCGGCCGACGCCGGTCACGGACGGGCCGCGCTGCGGCTGGCGCTGGTCTGCGCGCGACGGGGGGATCTGGCGGAGGGGCAGCGCTGGGCGGACCGGGCGGTGTCGCTGGGCCCGGCGGAGGTGGGCGAACGGGCGGCCCGGCTGCGGGACGCCCTGCGGCAGGAGCTGTCGGCCTGAAACCTGTCCGGCGGGACGCCGGGGCGGAAGCGATTTGCTTCTCGTCGTGGGGGTGACGTAATGTTCCATTCATCGACGCGGGGTGGAGCAGCTCGGTAGCTCGCTGGGCTCATAACCCAGAGGTCGCAGGTTCAAATCCTGTCCCCGCTACTGAAGGCCGAGGGCCGGAATCCGAAAGGGTTCCGGCCCTCGGTGCGTTTACGGCGAGCGCGGGGGAAGCCCCGGTCGCGGTCATGACGAAGCCCCGGCACCGATGGCGCCGGGGCTTCGTGCGTGCCGGTGGACCCTATGCCGCCGCGCAGTTCGGGCAGGTGCCGCGGTAGGTCACCTCGACGTCCGAGACGGTGAAGCCGAAGCGCTCCGAGTCGGGGAGGTCGGCCATCGGGTTGCCCGTCGGGTGGACGTCGCGGATCGCGCCGCACTGGGCGCAGACCAGGTGGTGGTGCGGCGTGTGCGCGTTCGGGTCGTAGCGCTTGGCGCGCTTGTCCGTCGCGACCTCCAGCACCTCACCGAGCGAGACCAGCTCGCCCAGGGTGTTGTAGACCGTCGCCCGGGAGATCTCCGGGAGCCTGCCCACGGCCCTGGCGTGCACCTCGTCGGCCGTCAGATGGACGTGTTCGCCGTCGAGGACCTCGGCCACGACGCGCCGTTGCGCGGTCATGCGCCAGCCACGACCGCGCAGTCGTTCCAGTAGGTCACTCATACGACCAGCCTAGCAGCTAGGGGGACCAGGTCCCGAACAGGTGTGACTTTGGAGCCGTGCTTGACTTAGACATTGTCCATTGTAGGATCGAGAACGGCATTAGCCAAGGGACAGGTTTTGCAGGATTGGCGCAGGAGGCGTACGTGACTCAGGGACCGCTCACTACGGAAGCCGGTGCACCGGTGGCCGACAACCAGAACAGCGAGACCGCGGGCGTCGGCGGCCCCGTGCTCGTCCAGGACCAGCTCCTGCTGGAGAAGCTGGCCCACTTCAATCGGGAGCGCATCCCGGAGCGCGTCGTGCACGCCCGCGGCGCCGGCGCGTACGGCACCTTCACCGTCACCGCCGACGTCACCCAGTACACACGCGCGAAGTTCCTCTCCGAGGTGGGCAAGGAGACGGAGACCTTCCTCCGCTTCTCCACCGTGGCCGGCAACCTGGGCGCGCCGGACGCCGTCCGGGACCCGCGCGGCTTCGCGCTGAAGTTCTACACCGAAGAGGGCAACTACGACCTCGTCGGCAACAACACCCCGGTGTTCTTCATCAAGGACGCCATCAAGTTCCCCGACTTCATCCACACCCAGAAGCGCGACCCGTACACGGGCTCGACCGAGATGGACAACGTCTGGGACTTCTGGAGCCTGTCGCCGGAGTCGACGCACCAGGTGACCTGGCTCTTCGGCGACCGCGGCATCCCGGCGTCGTACCGTCACATGGACGGCTTCGGCTCGCACACCTACCAGTGGAGCAACGAGGCCGGCGAGGCCTTCTGGGTGAAGTACCACTTCAAGACGGACCAGGGCATCAAGACCCTCACCCAGGCAGAGGCCGACAAGCTCGCCGGTGCGGACCCCGACTCGCACCAGCGCGACCTGCGTCAGGCGATCGAGCGGGGCGAGTTCCCGTCCTGGACCGTCGGCGTGCAGATCATGCCCGTCGCCGAGGCGGCGAAGTACCGCTTCAACCCGTTCGACCTGACCAAGGTGTGGCCGCACGCGGACTACCCGGTCATCGAGTTCGGCAAGCTGGAGCTCAACCGCAACCCGGAGAACGTCTTCGCCGAGGTCGAGCAGTCGATCTTCTCGCCGGCGCACTTCGTGCCCGGCATCGGCCCGTCCCCGGACAAGATGCTCCAGGGTCGCCTCTTCGCCTACGGCGACGCCCACCGCTACCGCGTCGGCATCAACGCCGACCACCTTCCGGTGAACCGCCCGCACGCCACCGAGGCGCGCACCAACTCCCGTGACGGCTTCCTGTACGACGGCCGCCACAAGGGTGCGAAGAACTACGAGCCGAACAGCTTCGGCGGCCCGTTCCAGACGGACCGCGCGCTGTGGCAGCCGGTCGCGGTCTCCGGTGTCACCGGCGAGACCGAGGCTCCGTCGCACGCCGAGGACGACGACTTCGTCCAGGCGGGCAACCTCTACCGGCTGATGACGGAGGAGGAGAAGGGGCGGCTGATCGACAACCTGGCCGGCGCCCTCTCCGATGTCTCGCGCGACGACATCGTCGAGCGCGCGGTGAACAACTTCCGTCAGGCCGACGGTGACTTCGGCAAGCGGCTGGAGGCCGCGGTCCAGGCCCTGCGCGGCTGACGTCCAGCACTGGACCGCTTGTCGCGGCGGCGGGCCGGATCCCCGGGTACGGGGGTCCGGCCCGTTTCGTCGTTCGGCCCGTCGGCCCGTCGGCCCGTCGGCCCGTCAGCCCTTCAGGCCGTCACCGCCGGGGCACCCGGCCGCGAACGCGCCGGAGCCCAGCAGCGGATGATGTCGCGCACCGAGACGATGCCGGCCGGCTCGCCGCCCTCGAGCACGATGAGGTGCCGGAAGCCGCCGTGCGCCATGGCCGCGGCCGCCTCCTCCACGGTCCACGACGGTGCGGCGAAGACGACGTCGGTGGTGGTGTGGGCGTGGGCGCGCTCGATGTCCGGGTCCTGGCCCCGGCCCACGGAGACCAGGACGTCGCGTTCGGTGAGGATGCCGATGCCGTCGGCGTCGGGGTCGTGCACCACGGCCGCGCCGACGCCCCGTGCGGACATCAGGGCGGCGGACTGACGGAGTGTGTGGGCGGGGCCGATGGTGAGGACTACCTTGCTCATGATTTCGCGGACGAGCATGGGGTGGAGCCACCTCCTGCCGGTGATCCATGAGTTAGTTCACGGATTCACAAGTTCACAAGTGGGGGGACTCTCAGGGTGGCAGGTAAAGCGGGGGTCAACAAGGGGGCGTGAAGGGGGAGTCGGCGGGCGCTCAGTAGCGCTGGTTCAGATAGCCGAGGAGTTCGTCGTGCAGACGGCCGTTCGACGCCGCCGCGTTGCCGCTGTGCGGGCCGTGGCGTCCGTCGAGGCCGGTGAAGGTGCCGCCGGCCTCCGTGACGATGATGGCGTTCGCGGCCATGTCCCAGAGGGACAGCTCGGGTTCGGCGCAGATGTCCACCGAGCCCTCGGCGACCATCATGTACGGCCAGAAGTCGCCGTACGCGCGCGTGCGCCACACCTCGCGGGTGAGGTCGAGGAAGCCGTCCAGCCGCCCCTGCTCCTCCCAGCCGCTGAGCGACGAGTACGCGAACGAGGCGTCCGAGAGCGTGGACACCTGGGAGACCTGGAGCCTGGAGGCGGAGGTCAGGCTGCGGCCGGTGAACGCGCCGTGGTCCTTGACCGCCCACCAACGGCGCCCGAGGGCCGGGGCGGAGACCAGTCCGACCACGGGCTGGTAGCCGCCCTCGCCGGCCTCCATGAGCGCGATCAGGGTGGCCCAGACGGGGACACCCCGGACGTAGTTCTTGGTGCCGTCGATCGGGTCGATCACCCAGCGGCGGGTGCCGGCGCCCGTGGTGCCGAACTCCTCGCCCTGGACCGAGTCGCGGGGGCGGGCGCGGGCGAGGTGGCCGCGGATGAGTTCCTCGGCGGCCTTGTCCGCCTCGCTCACCGGGGTCATGTCCGGCTTCGTCTCGACCTTGAGGTCGAGGGCCTTGAAGCGGTCCATCGTCGCGGCGTCGGCGGCGTCGGCGAGCACGTGGGCGAGGCGGAGGTCGTCGAGGTAGTCGGGCATGCGGCAACCGTATCGGCCCAGGACGGGCGGGAGCCACCAGGGGTTTGGCGGGCGTGGCGGATCACGGAGGGGAAGTCGCGGGGCGGATGGGCCCCGCCGGCCGTGCCCGACCCGGCGCGAGGACCCTTGACAGTGACCCCATACCCGTCAAATCTGGGCACGAAGCCGCTCGGCCCGAGGGAGGCGACGGTGCCCGCAGCCCGGGAGTCCCTGCTCGACGCCGCTTACCAGGCGTTGGCGCGCCGGCCGTGGTCCGCCGTGCGGATGGTGGACGTCGCGGCGTCTGCCGGGGTGTCCCGGCAGACGCTGTACAACGAGTTCGGCAGCAAGGAGGGCCTCGCGCGGGCGCTCGTGCGGCGGGAGGCCGACGGCTATCTCGCGGGCGTGGACCGCGCGCTCTCCGGGCCCAGCGACCCGTGGGAACGGCTCACCGCGACCGCCGAGTGGATGATGTCCGCCGCCCACGAGAACGCGCTGGTCCGGGCGCTGCTCACCGGCTGCTGGAGCGAGCGGCTGCCGGCACCGGAGCTGACGGCCGTGCCGTCCTCCTCCGCCGCGCCCGCACAGCGCCGGGCCGACGGTCCGCTGCCCTCGCCCGGCGACTTCGTGGCCCTGGTCCGCGACCGTGCCGTGGCCGTCCTGTACGGCGCCGACCCGCTCGCCCCGCCGGACGCCGTCGCACTGGCCCGTTCCTGCGAACTGGCGGTGCGGCTCGCCCTGTCCTGCGTCGCGGCACCGCCCGGCGAGGGCGGCGTGGCCGACCTCGTGCGCACCGCCCTGCCGCGCCGGTCGACGGCGTAGGGGCGGCTCAGTGCGCGGAGCCCGACAACTGGAGCCCGATCACGCCGATGATGACGAAGCTGATCGAGACGATCTTCAGGGTCGAGACCAGGTCGCCGAGGAAGACCATGCCGTAGATGGCGGTGCCCGCGGCGCCGATGCCGGTCCACACCGCGTAGGCGGGGCCGACGTCCAGCCTCTTCAGAGCCAGGGTCAGCAGTCCGAAACTGCCCAGGGCGAAGGCGCAGAAGGCGACCGTGGGCCAGAGCCGGGTGAAGCCGTGCGACAGCTTCAGGCAGACGGCGAAGCCGGTCTCGAGCAACCCGGCCACTATGACCAGCAGCCACGCCATGTCTTGTCCTCCCGTAGTCCCGTACCGTGACTGCTGCGTCGTCCGGTGCTGTGTCCGGTGGTCGTCACTGGGTCGCTTCGTCCGGATGTGCACGGGCTTGGTTCCGGCTTGGTGCGATTATGCACTTACCGGTGCCACGGCACGGCAAACAACGCGGAGGTCAGTCGCCTTCCTTCCGTTCGCGCGTCGACAGCAGCCGGCGCAGCGAGTACAGCCGTGCCGGGTCGGCGTGGCCCTCGGCGACCCACGCGTCCAGCGCGCAGTCCTGCTCGTCGTGGCTGCACGCGCGGGGGCACCCCTCCGTGCCGGGCACCAGGTCGGGGAAGGCGTTGATGACCCGCGACGGATCGATGTGCGCCAGCCCGAACGACCGTACGCCCGGGGTGTCGACGACCCAGCCGCCCGCCCCGGACGACAGCGGCAGGGCGAGCGCCGAGGTCGTGGTGTGCCGGCCGCGGCCCGTCACCGCGTTCACGTGGCCCGTCACCCGGCGGCGGTCCTCCGGCACCAGGGTGTTGACGAGCGTCGTCTTGCCGACGCCGGAGTGGCCGACGAAGGCGGTGATCTTCCCGTCCAGGTGCTCCCGCACGAGGCCGGCCGCGGCGCCGTTCTCCAGCTCCTCGCGACTGGTGACGACGTACGGGATGTCCAACGCGCCGTACAGCTCCAGGAGTTCGTCCGGCGGCGCCAGGTCCGACTTGGTCATGACCAGCAGCGGGGTGAGACCGCCGTCGAACGCCGCGACCAGGCAGCGGTCGATCAGGCGGGGGCGCGGTTCCGGGTCGGCCAGGGCGGTGACGATGGCGAGCTGGTCCGCGTTGGCGACGACCACGCGCTCGTAGGGGTCGTCGTCGTCCGCGGTGCGGCGCAGCAGGGACGCGCGCTCCTCGATGCGGACGATGCGCGCGAGGGTGTCCTTCTTGCCGGAGAGATCGCCGACCAGTGCCACCCGGTCGCCGACCACCGCCGCCTTGCGGCCCAGTTCCCTGGCCTTCATCGCCATCACGACCCGGTCCTCGACCAGGCAGGTCAGCCGGCCGCGGTCCACGGTGAGGATCAGGCCCTCGGCGGCGTCCTCGTGCTTGGGCCGGATGTGGGTGCGCGGCCGGTTGCCCTTGCGGTTGGGGCGGGAGCGGATGTCGTCCTCGTCGGTGTGCTTGCCGTAGCGGCGCATGGCGAACAGTCCCTACGCCCCGAGCATCCCGGTCCACAGGTCGGGGAAGTCGGGCAGGGTCTTGGCGGTGGTCGCCACGTTCTCGATGCGTACTCCCTCGACCGCGAGGCCGAGGATCGCGCCGGCGGTGGCCATGCGGTGGTCCTCGTACGTGTGGAAGACGCCGCCGTGCAGGGGGCGCGGGCGGATGTGCAGACCGTCGGCGGTCTCGGTGACGTCGCCGCCGAGTTCGTTGATCTCCTTGGTGAGCGCGGCCAGGCGGTCCGTCTCGTGCAGCCGCAGGTGCGCCACCCCGCGCAGGGTCGAGGGGGAGTCCGCGAGGGCGGCGACGGCCGCGATGCCCGGGGTCAGCTCGCCGACCTCGCCGAGGTCGACGTCGATGCCGTGAACGGCGCCCGATCCGGTGAAGACCAGCCCGTAGTCGGTCAGTTCGCAGGAACCGCCCATCTCGGTGAAGATCTCCCGCAGCCGGTCGCCGGGCTGGGTGGTCTGGGCCGGCCAGTCGGGGATCACGACCTTGCCGCCGGTGATCAGGGCCGCGGCCAGGAACGGCTGGGCGTTGGAGAGGTCCGGCTCGACCGTCAGGTCCCGGCCGAGGAGCGCGCCCGGCGTGACCCGCCAGACGTTCGGCTCGCCGCCCGACTCCGGGGTGTCGACCTGGGCGCCCACCGAGCGCAGCATGTCGACGGTCATCCGGATGTGCGGCATGGACGGCAGCGCGGAGCCGGTGTGGCGGACCTCGACGCCCTGGTTGAAGCGCGGGCCGGACAGCAGCAGGGCGCTGACGAACTGCGAGGACGACGACGCGTCGATCTCGACCGGGCCGCCCTCCAGCGCGCCCCCGCCGTGCACGGTCAGCGGCAGCGCGCCGCGCCCGTCGTCGTCGACGCGGGCACCCAGGACGCGCAGCGCGTCGATCACGCCGTGCAGCGGACGCTCGTAGGACCGCGGATCGCCGTCGAAGCGGACGGGGCCGTCCACGAGCGTGGCGACCGGCGGCAGGAAACGCATGACCGTGCCCGCGTTGCCGACGTCGACCGTGGCCGGGCCGCGCAGTCCCGCCGGGATGACCCGCCAGAACTCACCGCTGCCCTCCGGGCCGACGCCCTCCTCGATCTCGACGCCCATCGCGCGCAGCGCCTCGGCCATCAGCAGGGTGTCGCGCGAGCGCAGCGGACGGCGCAGCCAGCCGGGCTCGGAGGCGAGGGCGGCCAGCACCAGGGCGCGGTTGGTGACCGACTTGGACCCGGGCACCTGGACGGTCGCGTCGACGGCTCCGCTCGCGTGCGGTGCGGGCCAGAGGGCGGTGTGCGTGGGGTTCACGGTCATGGGCCCCACTTTAATGGCTGAAGCCGACCGGAAATCTTGATCAAAGACGGCGAAACCTGACCGAAATCGAGACAGTGCACATGCCGTGCATATAGCGGGCGCGTCTGTCCGGGCGCGTGCGGGCACCCGTGCGTCACAGCTGCAGCAGCCAGCGCCCCCCGCCGACCAGTGAGCACAGCGACACCGCGTGGAACAGGAAGAACCAGACCCCGGCCGGCGCGTGGGTCAGCCGGGCCAGCTGGTCCGCGTCCGAGTCGCCCGCGCCGCCCCGGGCCCGCTTGGCCTGGAGCTCGAAGGCCGGACGCACCCCGCCGAGCAGCAGGAACCAGACCACCGCGTACGCGAACGCCGCCTGCACCTGCGGTCCGGCCAGCCAGGAGACCAGGACGAACGTGCCGCCGGTGAGCACCACCGTCAGCATCCCGTACGCGTTGCGGACCATCACCAGCAGGGCGACGAGCAGCGCCGTCGCCAGCCACAGCAGCAGGGTGATGCGCCCCGCGGCCAGCAGCGCGGCGCCGCCGAGGCCGAGCAGCGGGGGAGCGGTGTAGCCGGCCACCGCCGTCAGGATCATCCCGACGCCGGTCGGCTTGCCGCGGCTCACCGTCAGGCCGCTGGTGTCCGAGTGCAGGGTGATCCCGGTCAGGGTGCGGCCGGTGAGCAGCGCCACGAGCCCGTGACCGCCCTCGTGCGCGATGGTGATCGCGTTGCGGGCTATCCGCCACGGGCGGTGCGGTACGACGACGACCAGCGCGGCCACCAGGGTCGCGATCACCACCCACAGGTCGGGGTCGGGCTGGGTGCCGGATACCTCGTCCCACAGAGAAGGGAGCGAGGCCGTTGCGAGGTGGTCCATGTTCGGTGAGGGCTCCTCGTGTCTGCGCGGGGTCTGGCAGTGTGGCACGTATGTGCGGACGGTATGCGGCGAGTCGTCGACCCGAGGATCTCGCGGGAATCTTCGAGATCGAGAAGTGGGAGCCCAAGGAGAGCTTGGAGCCCGACTACAACGTGGCGCCCACCAAGGAGGTCTACGCGGTCCTGGACCGTCCTCTCAAGGACGCCGAGGACCCGAAGCCGGTTCGGCAGCTGCGGAAACTGAAGTGGGGCCTCGTCCCGTCCTGGTCCAAGACGCCCGAGGGCGGGGCGCGGATGATCAACGCCCGTGCGGAGACCGTCCACGAGAAGCCCTCCTACCGGCGCGCCTTCGGCAGCAGGCGGTGCATCCTGCCCGCCGACGGCTACTACGAGTGGGTCACGGGCAAGCAGGAGCGGGACCTCGAGGTCGAGGGACGCAAGAAGCGGCCCCGCAAGCAGCCGTACTTCGTGACGCCCGCCGACGGGTCCGTCTTCGCCATGGCCGGGCTGTACGAGTTCTGGCGGGACAGGACGCTGCCGGACGACCACCCGCAGGCCTGGTGGGTGACGTGCTCGGTGATCACGACCGAGGCCGAGACCACCCCCCTGGCGGTCGCCCCGGCCGAGGGGCCGCACGCGCTCTCCGACATCCACCCCCGGATGCCGCTGATGCTGACGCCGGACCGCTGGGACGACTGGCTCGACCCGGCACGCACCGACCCCGACGAGCTGACCTCCCTGCTGGCGCCCCCGCCCGCCGGAATGATGCGGGCGTTCCCGGTCTCCACCGCGGTGAGCAACGTGCGCAACAACGGGCCGGAGCTGCTCGAGGAGCTGGAGGCGCCGGAAGAGGGCACACTCTTCTGACGTGACGCACGTGACCAAGGAGACGCCCGAGACGCCCGAGGCAGTTGAGACCGTCGAGACCGACGCCGGACCCGCCCGCATGACCTGGCACCGGGCGGGGAAGCCCCGTCTCGTCCTCGCCGCGAGCCACGGCGCCGGCGGCGGCATCGAGGCGCGCGACCTGCGGGCGCTGGCGGCCGCGCTGCCCGCCCACGGCGTCAGCGTGGCCCTGGTCGAGCAGCCCTGGCGGGTGGCCGGCAAGAAGCTGGCGCCCGCGCCGAAGACCCTCGACACCGGCTGGCGCGGCGTCTGGCCCGCGCTGACCGCACCGGGACTGCCCGTGATCGCGGGCGGCCGCAGCGCCGGTGCCCGCGTCGCCTGCCGCACCGCCCGCGAACTCGGCGCCCGCGCCGTCCTCGCCCTGAGCTTCCCCCTGCACCCGCCGGGCAAGCCCGAGAAGTCCCGCGCCGGCGAGCTGCTGGGGGCGGGCGTCCCCACCCTCGTCGTGCAGGGCGGCAACGACCCCTTCGGGAGGCCGGGGGAGTTCCCCGAGGCCCCGGAGGGGACGTACGACCTCGTCGAGGTGCCGTACGGCGATCACGGCTTCGCCGTGCCCAAGCGGGCCGGGATCACCCAGGAGGGGGCCCTGGAGCTGATCACCGAGGGGGTCGCGAAGTGGGTCGGCTCACTCGGGTGAACGCCTGGGAATGACCGGCGTGCGCCCACTGTTGTGGCGGACGTACGTTGCTGAGAATCAGCACCGACGCCGTAGGAAAGGAAGTCCGCCGCATGGGTTCAGCCTTCTGCCCGAGTCGCAGCAGCCGATCCGACCTGGACTGGACTGTGCTGCACGCGGCGAAGACCGCCCCTATTCGGGCGGCGGGCGGACCGGATCGTCGTCTATCCTCCGATTCGAGTGGGGCCGGTCTCGGTTTCACGACGTCACTGGAGGAGGTGGGTCCGGTCACTGGGACCGACGCAGGGACCGAACACGGCCAGGCGGAGCAGCCCGAGGGCCGGGGCACTGGCGCGGAGTCGACCGCCGAGCGCAGCGCGCGCTTCGAGCGGGACGCGCTGGAGTTCCTCGACCAGATGTACTCGGCCGCGTTGCGCATGACGCGTAATCCGGCCGACGCCGAGGACCTGGTGCAGGAGACCTACGCCAAGGCGTACGCGTCCTTCCACCAGTTCCGCGAGGGCACCAACCTCAAGGCGTGGCTGTACCGCATCCTCACCAACACCTTCATCAACTCGTACCGCAAGAAGCAGCGCGAGCCCCAGCGCAGCGCGGCCGAGGAGATCGAGGACTGGCAGCTCGCGCGTGCCGAGTCGCACATGTCGACCGGCCTGCGCTCCGCCGAGTCGCAGGCGCTGGACCACCTGCCCGACTCGGACGTGAAGCAGGCGCTCCAGGCCATCCCCGAGGAGTTCCGCATCGCCGTCTATCTGGCGGACGTCGAGGGGTTTGCCTACAAGGAGATCGCCGACATCATGGGGACACCCATCGGTACGGTGATGTCCCGGCTGCACCGTGGACGCCGTCAGCTGCGCGGCATGCTGGAGGACTACGCCCGCGACCGCGGTCTGGTCCCGGCCGGCGCCGGAGAGTCGAACGAAGCGAAAGGCTCGGGGTCATGAGCTGCGGAGAGCCGCACGAGACGGATTGCAGCGAAATCCTCGATCATCTCTACGAGTTCCTCGACAAGGAGATGCCGGACTCGGACTGCGTCAAGTTCGAGCACCACTTCGAGGAGTGCTCGCCCTGCCTGGAGAAGTACGGGCTGGAGCAGGCCGTGAAGAAGCTGGTCAAGCGGTGCTGCGGACAGGACGACGTGCCGGGTGACCTGCGTGCCAAGGTCATGGGCAGGCTCGACCTGATCCGGTCGGGACAGTCCGTGCCCGAGCACGACGTCACGGCCGCACCGCCGACTCCCCAGGAGTCCTGAGCCCTCACGAGTCACTCGTACGTGCTAATCCGCGGGTTATCTGCCCGCGCCTCCCCACCGCCGTCCTAGGCTCCGGAGCCTGACAGACGTGGTCGGGGGAGGAGATCATGGACGCGGTACCGGCTCGGGCGCGCGTGTACGTCGCCGGTGTCGTCCTGGCCGCACTGCTCTGTCTGCGGCCACTTCCCGCGACACCCACGCCCTGGCGCGCGGTGCTGCTGCTCGCCGGGCTCTACGCGGGCTCCGAGCTGGTCGCGCGGTTCCGCTCCGTCGGTACCTGCTACCCCGTCCTGCTGGCGGGGGCCTTCCTGCTCCCGCCGTCCGCCGCGGCGCTCGTCGCCCTGCCGGGAGCCCTGCTGTCCCCGGTGCCGAGGCGGCCCTTCGCGCTGCGTCGTGTCTGGCGGGCCGCACAGCTGACGCTCGCCGTCTGGGCCGCCGCGTACGCCCACGGGCGGCTCGGCGGGCGGGACGCGCTCGTCGAGCCCGACTTCCCGTACGCGCTCGTGCCGGCCGGGGCCGCGGTACTGGCGTTCTGCGTGGTGCTCACCCTGCTGGACGGCGGCATCCTGGCGCTCGCCGATCATGTGCCGGCGAGCCGCACGTGGCGGGGGCTGTTCACCAGGACGCTCGGACCGGTCGCCGTGCACGGGCTCGCCGGGCTGATGATGGCCGTCCTGTGGCGCAGCCCGTACGGACCGGTGGCCGCGCTGCTCGTGCTGCTGCCGATGTGTGTCGCGTGGTGGGCGTTCGCCCAGTACCACCGCGAGCGGGCCGCGCACCAGGCGACCATCCGCGCGCTGGTGCAGGCCGTCGACATCAAGGACGGCTACACCCGCGGACACAGCGAGCGCGTCGGCCGCGCCACCATGATGATCGCCCGTGAGCTGGGCATGGACGACGAGCGGGTCGAGACGCTCCGCTTCGCCGGCATCCTGCACGACGTGGGCAAGCTCGGCGTACCCACCCGGCTGCTGCGCAAGGAGGGGGCGCTGACGCCCGAGGAGCGGCGGGTGATCGAACTGCACCCGGAGTACGGGCACGAGATGGTGCGCGGCATCCGCTTCCTGGGGGAGGCCCGGGCCGCCGTCCTCCACCACCACGAACGGCTGGACGGCAGCGGCTACCCCTACGGCCTGGCCGGCGACCGCATCCCCGAGTCGGCCCGCGTGGTGGCCGTCGCCGACGCCTTCGACGCGATGACCTCCACCCGCTCCTACCGCAGGGCCCGCCCCGTCGCCGCGGCGGTGGAGGAGCTGCAACGGTGTGCCGGGAAGCAGTTCGACCCCCGGATGGTGGGCGCGCTGGTCCGCGCCCTGGGCCGGCACGGCTGGCACCCGTCGGTCACGGCCGACGGCACCCCCGCGCCCCCGACGGCCGCGGGGTCCCCCGGCCGGCCCCGCGGCGAGGGCACGCGCGACAGCGTCGGGAGGCGTGCCGTATGAGCGGGCCCCGGCGGCGGGGGCGGCTTCCCCTGGTGCCCCGGCAGCGGGGTCGGCCTCCGCTGCTCCCCCCGTTACGGGGCCGGCCTCCTCTGGTGCCCCACCTCATCCGCGCCGCCGCCGGACTCGTCGCCGTGCTCTGCCTCACCTCCGTGCTGTGGTCGGGGCTCGTCCACCGGCCCGTCGCGCTCGCCTTCGGTGTGCTGGTCGCCCTCGGTGAGCTGACCCGCCGCGCCGACGCCGAGGCCCGCGAAGCGGCTCCGCTCGGCGCCGCCGGGGCACTGGCGTACGCGCTGCTCGGCGAGGTCACCGGGCGGCCCGCCCCGCACGGCGTCGCCCAGACCGTCACCGTCGTCCTCGCCGCCTCGCTGGCCGGCAGCGTGCCCTACATAGCCCGCGGCAGCGGGCCCGTCCTCGACCAGCTGGCGCGGCGGGTGCTCACCGTCGCCTTCGCCGCCGTGTGCTTCCAGCCGCTCTCCGGCCAGGGCACCTTCCGCGACTGGAGCGGCCCCGCCTACGCGCTGCTGCTGATCGCGCTGCTCGCCCTGACCACGCTGTGCGACGCCGTGCTCGCCGCGGCACCCGCGCACGCCCGCACCGGCTGGCCCTTCGGCCCGCTGCTGCGCGAGGAGCTGCGCGGCATGGTCGGGATCACCTCCGCCGTGTGCGCGACCGGGGTGGTGATGGCGCTCGCGGTGGGCGTCGCGGGCCTCTGGGCGCTCCCCGTCTTCTGCGTGCCACTGCTGCTCGCCCAGCTGTCCTACCGCCGCTACGCTGCCGTCCGGGCCACCTACCGGCAGACCATCGCGTCCCTGGCCAGGGCCACCGAGATCGCCGGGTACACCCCGGCCGGGCACGCGCGCCGCGTCGCCGAACTGAGCGGGGCCGTGGGACGCGACCTGGGGCTGTCGGGGGCCGAGCTGACCGTGCTGGAGTACGCGGCCCTGATGCACGACATCGGCCAGCTCAGCCTGGTCGACCCGGTCCCGGCGGGTGCCACCGCCGGCCTGCCCGCCCCGGAGCAGCGGCGGATCGCGCTGCTCGGCGGCGCCGTGGTCCGCCAGACCGGCGTCGACCCGGCCGTCGCGGTGGTCGTGGAGCGCCAGGCCGACCCCTGCCGGGAGCAGCCGCCGGCCGCGCGGATCGTACGGGTCGTGAACGCCTACGAGGAGAAGGCGCGGGACGCCGGTCCCGGCGGCGGGCTCACGGCCCTGGAGGAGCTGCGCCTGGCCACCGCGGACGACTACGCTCCGGACGTGGTGGAAGCACTGGCCCGAGTGCTTTCGCGAGGCAGCCTTACCTCGCCCTCGGCTGGGTAACCCATGGGTAATGAGCGCCTCTACACCCGTACGTGGTTTGATGCGCAGGAAAGGGTGTCCGGGGGCGCGAAAGGCACAGCCAGCCCACAGAACGGAACTGGCAGGCGGGAATCGTGAGGATCTTCGGCAAGGCACGGCACCGGCCCTCCGCCTCCTGGCGGCAGGCCACCGACCGCGCGTTCACGCTGATCGGCGACGGTCGCTACGAGGACGCGGGGGCGCTGCTGACGCGGGCCGCCGACCTGGAACCCTGGCTCTCGGAGTCGTGGTTCAACCTCGCCCTGCTGCACAAGTTCCGGCACGACTGGGAGCAGGCCAGAGCGGCCGGGCTGCGGGCCGTCGCACTCCTCGACCGGGACACCGGCGCCCCCGACTGGTGGAACGTCGGCATCGCGGCGACCGCCCTGCAGGACTGGCCGCTGGCCCGCCGTGCCTGGCAGGCCTACGGACTGCGCACCCCCGGGGACGCGACGGACGCCGGTGAGCCGCTCGGCATGGAACTCGGCAGCGCGGCCGTACGGCTGTCCCCCGAGGGGGAGGCCGAGGTCGTGTGGGGGCGGCGCCTGGATCCCGCCCGCGTGGAGGTGCTGTCCATCCCGCTGCCGTCCTCCGGGCGACGCTGGGGCGAGGTCGTCCTGCACGACGGGGTGCCGCACGGGGAGCGGTCCACCGCCGCCGGGCACTCCTACCCGGTCTTCGACGAGATCGAGCTGTGGGCGCCGTCGCCCGTGCCCACCTGGGTCGTCCTCCTGGAGGCGGCCACCGAGTCCGACCGGGACGCGCTGGAGCAGCTGGCGGCCGACGCCGGGTTCGCCGCCGAGGACTGGTCGTCCTCGGTCCGGCTGCTGTGCCGGATGTGCTCGGAGTCCCGGATGCCGTCCGACGAGGGCGAGGGCGAGCACCTCGACCCGCACGACCACAGCGAACCGGGACATCCGGGGCCCCTCGGGCACCGTACGGACGGGCAGCTGTGGGTGCCGGAGCGGGAGTGCGGGGTGGCTGCGCCGGCTGCGCTGGTGAAGGGGTTGCTGGACGGGTGGGTCGCGGACAGCCCGGATTCTCGTGACTGGCGGGATTTGGAAGAAGTCTGCTGAGGTTGGCGGCCGACTGCGCATTCGTCGTGGCTGGTCGCGCCCTCGCGGCGGAGCCGCATGTCGACACAGTCCCGCGCCCCCAAGGGCGCGCGTCACCGTACCCTGTATCAAGCATTCAGCCAGGTTCATCCAGGAAGGCATACGTCGGTCATGGCCCAGCAGGACACCGATCAGCAGCACGTGGGCGTGCTCCCCGTGGACGACGAGGGCTTCGTCGTCGACACCGAGGACTGCGAGGAGCGCGAGGCGGCCTGGCGTGAGCGGGGCGCCTCGCGTCCGATCACGGTGGTCGGCAATCCGGTGCTGCACACGGAGTGCGCGGACGTCACCGACTTCGGCGAGGAGTTCCAGCAGCTGGTGGCGGACATGTTCGCCAGCCAGCGCACCGCCGAGGGAGTGGGCCTGGCCGCCAACCAGATCGGCGTCTCCCAGAAGGTCTTCGTCTACGACTGCCCCGACGACGAGGGCGTCCGCCACGTCGGCGTGGTCTGCAACCCGGTCCTCGTCGAACTGCCCGCCGACCGGCGCCGCCTCGACGACAGCAACGAGGGCTGCCTCTCGGTGCCGACCGCCTACGCGCCGCTGGCCCGCCCCGACTACGCCGAGGTGACCGGGCAGGACGAGAAGGGCAACCCGGTCAAGGTGCGGGGCACCGGCTACTTCGCACGGTGTTTGCAGCACGAGACGGATCATCTGTACGGGTACCTGTACATCGACCGGCTCTCCAAGCGTGAACGCAAGGACGCGCTGCGGCAGATGGCCGAGAACGAGCCCCGCTACCCCGTGGTCGCGAACGACTGACACCGCCCCACCGGTCACACCGGTCACACATCTCCCTTGCGCACGGCGCCTGTTCGGGTCTCCCCCCGGGCAGGCGCCGTTCGTCCGTCGAAACCTGCCACACAACAGGAGAATTCAGGCACCGGGGGGTAGTGAATGGAGCAAATCCGTTCCCAGAACGGTCAGTTGTGGTGCTGAATGGGAAGTGCGGGGATTCGCAACGGCGCACGCCCCGCTCAGCGAGAGGGGTGCGCCACCGGCGGCTGAGAGGGGTTTGTTCGTGCATGCTTTCCCACACGGCACCACAGCGACACCGACCGCGACCGCAGTACCGCCATCGCTCCGACTCCCGGTGATCGAGGCGGCATTTCCCCGGCAACTGCACCCGTATTGGCCAAGGCTCCAGCAGAAGACGCGTACCTGGCTGCTCGAAAAACGGCTCATGCCGGCGGACAAGGTCGAGGAATATGCCGACGGCCTGTGCTACACGGACCTCATGGCGGGGTACTACCTGGGCGCCCCCGAGCCGGTCCTGCAGGCGATAGCGGACTACAGTGCGTGGTTCTTCGTCTGGGACGACCGGCACGACCGGGACATCGTCCACGGCCGGGCGGGCGCCTGGCGGCGACTGCGCGACCTGCTGCACACGGCACTCGACTCACCCGGGGAACACCTGCAACACGAGGACACCCTGGTGGCCGGGTTCGCCGACAGTGTGCGGCGCCTGTACGCCTTCCTGCCGACGACCTGGAACGCCCGGTTCGCCCGGCACTTCCACGCGGTGATCGACGCGTACGACCGGGAATTCCACAACCGCACCCGCGGAATCGTGCCCGGAGTCGAGGAGTATCTCGAACTGCGTCGGCTCACCTTCGCCCACTGGATCTGGACCGACCTGCTGGAGCCGAGCGCGGGCTGCGAACTGCCGGACGCGGTACGGAAACACCCCGCATATCGCAGGGCGGCGCTGCTGAGTCAGGAATTCGCGGCCTGGTACAACGACCTCTGCTCCCTGCCCAAGGAAATCGCGGGAGACGAGGTCCACAATCTCGGCATCAGTCTCATCACACATCAGGGACTCACCCTGGAAGAGGCCATTGTGGAAGTCAGGCGACGCGTCGAGGAATCCATCACCGAATTCCTCGAGGTGGAGCAGGACGCGTTACGGTTCGCCGACGCACTCGCCGACGGAACCGTACGTGGAAAGGAACTGAGCGGCGCCGTGCGGACCAACGTCGGCAATATGCGGAACTGGTTCAGTTCCGTCTACTGGTTCCATCACGAGTCCGGCCGGTACATGGTCGACAGCTGGGACGACCGGTCCACACCCCCGTACGTCAACAACGAAGCGGCAGGTGAGAAATGACCGTCGAGTCCGTCAACCCCGAGACCCGCGCGGAAGCGGCGCCGGAGCTGCGCGAGCCGCCCTTCGCGGGTGGCGGCGTCCCGCTGCTCGGCCACGGCTGGCGGCTGGCCCGCGACCCGCTGGCCTACATGTCCCAGCTGCGCGACCACGGCGACATCGTGCGCATCAGGCTGGGACCGAAGACCGTCTACGCGGTCACCGCCCCCGAACTCACCGGCGCCCTCGCGCTGAGCCCCGACTACCACATAGCCGGTCCGCTGTGGGAGTCGCTGGAGGGCCTGCTCGGCAAGGAGGGCGTGGCGACCGCCAACGGCCCACTCCACCGGCGTCAGCGGCGCACCATCCAGCCGGCCTTCAAACTCGACGCGATCCCCGCGTACGGGCCGATCATGGAGGAGGAGGCGCACGCGCTCACCGAGCGCTGGCGATCGGGCCGGACCGTCGACGCGACCTCCGAGTCCTTCCGGGTGGCGGTGCGCGTCGCGGCCCGCTGCCTGCTGCGCGGTCAGTACATGGACGAGCGCGCCGAGCGGCTGTGCGTCGCGCTCGCCACCGTCTTCCGGGGCATGTACCGGCGCATGGTCGTCCCGCTCGGACCGCTCTACCGGCTGCCCCTTCCGGCCAACCGCAAATTCAACAGCGCGTTGGCCGATCTGCATCTGCTGGTGGACGAGATCATCACCGAGCGCCGCGCATCCGGTCAAAAGCCGGACGATTTGCTCACGGCATTGCTGGAGGCGAAGGACGACAATGGCGACCCGATCGGGGAACAGGAGATCCACGACCAGGTCGTCGCGATACTCACCCCGGGCAGTGAAACCATCGCCTCCACGATCATGTGGTTGCTGCAGGCACTTGCCGACCACCCGGAACATGCCGACCGCATACGCGACGAAGTCGAAGCGGTGACCGGCGGACGCCCCGTGGCATTCAGGGACGTCCGCAAGCTCACGCACACCGGCAATGTCATCCTGGAAGCCATGCGTTTGCGCCCGGCCGTATGGGTATTGACCCGCCGCTCGGTGGCCGAGACCGAACTCGGTGGCTATCGCATTCCGGCCGGTTCGGACATCATCTACAGTCCGTACGCAATCCAGCGCGATGCGAAGTCGTACGCCGACAACCTGGAGTTCGACCCGGACCGCTGGCTTCCGGAGCGGGCGCGGAATGTGCCGAAATACGCCATGAAGCCGTTCAGCGTGGGCAATCGCAAGTGCCCCAGCGACCACTTCTCCATGGCACAGCTGACGCTGATCACGGCCGCGCTCGCCACGAAGTACCGCTTCGAGCAGGTGGCCGGCTCGAACGACGCCGTACGGGTCGGCATCACCCTGCGCCCGCACGACCTGCTGGTCAGGCCGGTGGCCCGGTGACGCTCAGGCGGCGGCCTCCGGGCCCCGGAAGGTGCGCCGGTAGGCGTGCGGGGTGGTGTCCAGGGCCCTGACGAACTGGTGCCTGAGGGCCGCCGCCGTACCGAAACCGGTACGCCAGGCGATCGTGTCCATCGTCTCGTCCGTCGCCTCAAGGAGGCGCTGGGCCAGCAGCACGCGCTGGCGCAGGATCCAGCGGTAGGGAGTCGTGCCCGTCTCCTGCTGGAAGCGGCGGGCGAAGGTGCGTGGGGACATGTGCGCCCGCGCCGCGAGCTGCTCGACGGTGACCTCCTCGTCGAGGTGCTGCTCCATCCAGGCCAGCACCTCGCCGACGGTGTCGCAGGAGGAGCGCGGCAGCGGGCGTTCGATGTACTGCGCCTGTCCGCCGTCCCGGTGCGGCGGCACCACCATGCGCCGGGCGATCCGGTTGGCGACCTCGGGGCCCTGTTCCTTGCGCACGATGTGCAGGCAGGCGTCGATCCCGGCGGCGGTGCCGGCGGAGGTGATCACCGGGTCCTCGTCGACGTAGAGCACGTCGGGCGCGACGACGGCACGCGGGTACTGGCGGCCCAGCTCGGCCGCGTGGTGCCAGTGCACCGCGCACCGCCGACCGTCCAGCAACCCGGCGGCGCCCAGCACGAAGACCCCGGAGCACACGCTCAGGACACGTGCGCCCCGGTCCACCGCCTGCCGCAGGGCGTTCAGCAGCTCGGTCGGGTACTCCCGGCGCACGAAGTCGCTCCCGGCCGGCACGGCGATCAGGTCCGCCTCGGCCAGCCGGTCGAGACCGTACGGCGTGGAGACGGTCAGCCCGCCGACATGGGTGCCGAGTGAGGGGCCCTCCGCGGAGACCACCGCGAAGTCGTACACCGGCAGGCCCTCGTCGCTCCGGTCGATGCCGAAGACCTCGCAGACCACGCCGAGTTCGAAGGGATGTACACCGTCCAGCAGGACGGCGGCCACGTTTTCGAGCATGCTCCCAGTGTGCACCGGGAGTGGCAGGAAATCGAGGCCCTACGGCAGTCCTGCCACTCCCGGTAAGGAGCATCCGGCGCGACAGTGGTGTCATGAACGGAAACCAGATCGAAGCCCTGATCGGAATGCTCGTGACCTTCGGACTCCTGGTCCTCATGGTCCTCCCCTCGGTGATCGGCGCCGTGCGCGACCGGCGCGTCGACCGTCAGATCAGGGAGGCCCAGGAGGGGAGGACGGGAGAGGAGGTGCCTCAGAAGTCCTCGTCCAGGTCGACGGTGCCCTCCACCGCCACCTGGTACGCCGAGGGACGCCGCTCGAAGAAGTTGGTCAGCTCCTGAACGCCCTGCAGCTCCATGAAGGAGAAGGGGTTCTCCGAGCCGTACACGGGGGCGAAGCCGAGGCGCGTCAGGCGCTGGTCGGCGACGCACTCCAGGTACTCCCGCATCGAGTCGGTGTTCATGCCCGGGAGGCCGTCACCGCACAGGTCGCGCGCGAACTGCAGCTCGGCCTCGACGGCCTCCCGCAGCATGTCGGTGACCTGCTGCTCGAGCCGCTCGTCGAACAGCTCCGGCTCCTCCTTGCGCACGGTGTCGACCACGTCGAAGGCGAAGGACATGTGCATCGTCTCGTCCCGGAACACCCAGTTGGTGCCGGTGGCCAGACCGTGCAGCAGACCCCGGCTGCGGAACCAGTAGACGTACGCGAAGGCGCCGTAGAAGAACAGGCCCTCGATGCAGGCGGCGAAGCAGATGAGGTTCAGCAGGAAACGGCGGCGGTCGGCCTGGTTCTCCAGGCGGTCGATCGACTCGACCGAGTCCATCCACCTGAAGCAGAACTCGGCCTTCTCGCGGATGGACGGGATGTTCTCCACGGCCGCGAAGGCGGCGTTGCGGTCCTCCGGGTCGGGCAGATAGGTGTCCAGCAGCGTCAGATAGAACTGGACGTGGACGGCCTCCTCGAACAGCTGCCGCGACAGGTACAGGCGCGCCTCGGGGGAGTTGATGTGCTTGTAGAGGGTCAGCACCAGGTTGTTCGCGACGATCGAGTCACCGGTGGCGAAGAAGGCCACCAGCCGGCCGATCAGGTGCTGCTCCTCGGGGCTGAGCTTCGCGAGGTCGGCGACGTCCGAGTGGAGGTCGACCTCCTCGACGTGCCAGGTGTTCTTGATGGCGTCCCGGTAGCGCTCGTAGAAGTCGGGGTAGCGCATGGGACGCAGAGTCAGCTCGAAGCCCGGGTCGAGCAGGTTCTTGGTGTTCTCGGTCATTACTGGCAGGCCTCGCAGGACTCGGGGTTTTCAAGGGAGCAGGCGACCGCTTCGGGATCCGGGGTGGCCTGGGCGGGGACACTGGCCCGGCCGGCGGCACGGGCGATCCGGGTCGCCGGGCGCGAACGCAGGTAGTAGGTGGTCTTCAGGCCCTGCTTCCAGGCGTACGCGTACATCGAGGAGAGCTTCCCGATGGTCGGCGTCTCCAGGAACAGGTTCAGCGACTGGGCCTGGTCGAGGTACGGGGTGCGGGCGGCGGCCATGTCGATCAGGCCGCGCTGCGGGATCTCCCAGGCGGTGCGGTACAGCGCGCGGACGTCCGCGGGGATCCAGGAGAACTCCTGGACCGAGCCGTTGGCCTCGCGCAGCGCCTCGCGGGTGCGGGCGTCCCACACGCCGAGCCGCTTGAGGTCGTTCACCAGGTACGAGTTGACCTGGAGGAACTCGCCGGACAGCGTCTCGCGCTTGAACAGGTTGGACACCTGCGGCTCGATGCACTCGTAGACGCCCGCGATGGACGCGATGGTGGCGGTCGGCGCGATGGCGAGCAGCAGGGAGTTGCGCAGCCCGGTGGTGGCCATGCGCTCGCGCAGCGCCGCCCAGCGCTCCGGCCAGGTGGTCAGGACGCCGTAGTGGTCGGGGTGCAGCACGCCCCGGGCGGTACGGGTCTTCTCCCAGGCCGGCAGCGGGCCGTTGCGCTCGGCGAGGTCGGTGGACGTCTCGTACGCGGCGAGCATGATCCGCTCGGCGATGCGGGTGGACAGGGCCTTCGCCTCGGGCGAGTCGAAGGGCAGGCGCAGCTGGAAGAAGACGTCCTGGAGGCCCATCGCGCCGAGGCCCACCGGGCGCCAGCGGGCGTTGGAGCGGCCCGCCTGCTCGGTCGGGTAGAAGTTGATGTCGACGACGCGGTCCAGGAAGGTGACGGCGGTGCGGACGGTGGCGTCCAGCCGCTCCCAGTCGATGTCGCCCTTCGCCACGTCGACGAAGGCGCCGAGGTTGACCGAGCCCAGGTTGCAGACCGCCGTCTCGCCGTCGTCCGTGACCTCCAGGATCTCCGTGCAGAGGTTGGAGGAGTGGATGACGCTGCCCGGCTCGGCCGTCTGGTTGGCGGTGCGGTTGGCGGTGTCCTTGAAGGTCATCCAGCCGTTGCCGGTCTGCGCGAGGGTGCGCATCATGCGGCCGTACAGCTCGCGGGCGGGCAGGGTCCTGCGGGCGAGCCCGGCGGCCTCGGCCTTGCGGTAGGCCGCGTCGAACTCGGCGCCGTACAGGTCGGTCAGCTCGGGCACGTCGGCGGGCGAGAACAGCGACCACTGGCCGTCGGCGTCCACGCGGCGCATGAACTCGTCCGGGATCCAGTGCGCCAGGTTCAGGTTGTGCGTGCGGCGGGCGTCCTCGCCGGTGTTGTCCCGCAGCTCCAGGAACTCCTCGATGTCCGCGTGCCAGGTCTCCAGGTAGACCGCCGCCGCGCCCTTGCGCCGTCCGCCCTGGTTCACGGCCGCCACCGAGGCGTCCAGCGTCTTCAGGAACGGGACGATGCCGTTGGAGTGCCCGTTGGTGCCGCGGATCAGCGAACCCCGGGAGCGGACGCGGGAGTAGGCGATGCCGATGCCGCCGGCGTGCTTGGAGAGCCGGGCGACCTGGTGGAGGCGGTCGTAGAGGGAGTCCAGCTCGTCCTTGGGGGAGTCGAGGAGGTAGCAGGACGACATCTGGGCGTGCCGGGTGCCCGAGTTGAACAGGGTGGGGGAGGAGGGCAGGTAGTCGAGGCGGCTCATCAGGCCGTAGAGCGCGGTGACCTCGTCCACGGAGCGTGGGGTGTCGTCCTCGGCGAGGCCGGCGGCGACCCGCAGCATGAAGTGCTGGGGCGTCTCGACGACCTTGCGGGTGATCGGGTGCCGCAGCAGGTAGCGGCTGTGCAGGGTGCGCAGTCCGAAGTAGCCGAAGCGGTCGTCGGCGGCCCGGTCGATCGTCGCGTCCAGCCGGTCCGCGTGCTGCCGCACGAACTCGGCGGTGCGGTCGGCGATCAGGCCCTCGCGGTGGCCGGTGGCGACCGACTCGGTGAAGGACGTGACGCCCTGGGAGGCGGCCTCCGCGCGGATGCCGATGGTCAGCAGCCGGGCGGCGAGGCGGGAGTAGACCGGGTCCTCGGAGATGAGACCGGCCGCCGCCTCGGTGGCCAGCTCGCGCAGCTCGGCCTCGTCCGCGTGGGCGGACCGGCCGCGCAGCGCGGCGGCGGCGATCCGGCCGGGGTCGGCGTCGGGGAGGTCGGCGGTCAGCGCGGTCAGGGTCCGTAGCAGGGCGGCACCGGGTCCGTCGGCCTCCTCGGTCACCGGCATCGCTGAAGTCGTCACCGGGTTCGCTGCGGCCGGATCGGCTGGCGCGATGGTCACGTGGGGGCACTCCCTCGCTCGGCACGGGGCCTGGCGGAGGGCAGGGGGCAGCACACGAGCGCACGCGGCGTCGCGTCCACCGGCCCACTCCACGAGGCCCGGACGTCATGGCACCCGGGCCGGGAGGCCGGGCGCACTGTCGGCAGGTCCTCGGACTGGACACGCGGGCACGGACGCCCGGAGGCGTACGGATGCACGCATGTACACCGTTGCGGGACAGTTCCGGATTCGCACCGGATTCCCCTGCGGCGACAGCGAGCACGAGCATACATCTTGTGCCGGGCTCCGCCAGCACCCCCAGATGTTGTGTCCGTGAGCGTGTCGGGGCGGTGTCAGAGCGTCAGTTCGTAGGCGAGCAGAGTGAGGTCGTCCAGCTCCGGCAGGGGGTTCCAGTCGCGGTCCGGGGTGCGCGTGAATCCCAGGCGCGCGTAGATGCGGTGGGCGCTGTGCATGGTGCGCTGAGTGGACAGCACGACCCGCGCGCAGCCCTCCACGGACCGGGCGCGGTCGATGCAGGCCCGCACGAGCGCCTCGCCGGCCCCGCGTCCGCGTGCCTCGCGGGCGACGGCGAGCATGCGTATCTCGGCCTCACCGGGCCGGGCGATGTCCGCCATGGGTCCGCCGGAGGGCACGAAGGTGACGCCGCCGAGCACCACGCCGTCCGCCGCGGCGACCAGCACCTCGGCGGCCGCCGCCCGCCTGGCCACGGCGCGCAGCTCGTGCAGGTACGCGTCGTCCTCCCCGAAGTCGAGGAGGCCGTCGCGCAGGTAGGCCTGTGCGGTGATCTCACCGAGGGTGTCGTACTCCTCGGCCGTCGCCCGCCGGATCACGAAGTCCATGACGCCGAGTGTGCCCGACGGGTACGACAACGGGCCGCCGGATTTCTCCGGCGGCCCGCTGAGGAAGAAGGACCTCCACCAGGACCTCTGGGAAGGACCTCTACGAAGGACCTAGTGCGAGGTGCCCGCCGTGGCCGGCGGCAGTTCGACCTCGACGCCCGGGTCGCCCGCGTCCGCCGTGTAGTCGCTCGGCTTGGTCTCGTCGACGCCGTCGGGCGCCTTGACCGCCCGCAGGACGAAGGTCAGGACCACGGTGACCAGGACGTTCAGCACGAAGGCGGTGAGACCGATGTAGCCGATCTCGCCGATGCCGGGGATCTCGTCGGAGGAGCCGCCGAAGTGCTTCTGCGTCGGCGAGGCCACACCGTACGCGGCGACCGTGCCGTAGATCATGCCGACCGCCCAGCCGCCGAGCAGCGCCCAGCGGTGGAACCAGCGGGTGAACAGGCCGCCCACCAGCGCCGGGAAGGTCTGCAGGATCCAGATGCCGCCGAGCAGCTGGAAGTTGATCGCGACCGTCTTGTCCATGCCGAGGACGAAGACCAGCGCACCCACCTTGACCAGCAGCGACACCAGCTTGGAGACCTTGGTCTCCTGGGCCGGGGTGGCGTCCGGCTTGATGAAGTCCTTGTAGATGTTGCGGGTGAAGAGGTTCGCCGCCGCGATCGACATGATCGCCGCCGGCACCAGCGCGCCGATGCCGATGGCCGCGAAGGCCACGCCCGCGAACCAGTCCGGGAACATGTTCTCGAACAGCTGCGGGATCGCCAGCTGCCCGTTCTCAACCTTGACGCCCGCCGCGATCGCCATGAAGCCCAGCAGCGCGAGCAGACCCAGCATCAGCGAGTAGAGCGGCAGGATCGTGGTGTTGCGCCGGATCACCTCACGGCTGCGCGAGGACAGCGTCGCGGTGATCGAGTGCGGGTACATGAAGAGCGCCAGGGCCGAGCCGAGCGCCAGCGTGGCGTACGTCCACTGCCCGCCGTGGTTCGGCACCAGGCCGCCGTTGCCCGACGCGGTGAACTTGTCGTTCGCCGCGGCGAAGATGTCGTCGAAGCCGCCCAGCTTGATCGGGATGTAGATGATCGCCACCGCGATCACGATGTAGATCAGCGTGTCCTTGACGAACGCGATCAGCGCGGGCGCGCGCAGCCCCGACGAGTACGTGTACGCCGCCAGCACACCGAAGGCGATCAGCAGCGGCAGGTCCTTGATGAACCAGTTGGTGTCCTCGCCGCCGCCGACGCCCATCACGTCGAGCACGGCCTGGATGCCGACCAGCTGGAGCGCGATGTACGGCATCGTCGCGAGGATGCCGGTGATGGCGACCGCCAGCGACAGCCCCTTCGAGCCGAACCGGCCGCGCACGAAGTCCGAGGTCGTCACGTATCCGTGCTTGTGGGAGACCGACCACAGGCGCGGCAGGAAGGTGAAGATCAGCGGGTAGACCAGGATCGTGTACGGCACCGCGAAGAAGCCGGCCGCGCCCGCAGCGTAGATCGCCGCCGGGACGGCCACGAAGGTGTACGCGGTGTACAGGTCGCCGCCCAGCAGGAACCAGGTGACCCAGGTGCCGAACGAGCGGCCGCCGAGGCCCCACTCGTCGAGGCTGTGCTCGTTCGCGGCCCGGCGCCAGCGGGCGGCCAGGAAGCCCATGGCGGTGACGAGGACGAAGAAGAAGATGAAGACGCCGAGCGCGACGCCGTTCACGCCGTCGTTCATTTGGCTCCGCCTTCCCGGCGGGCGCGCTGGTCACGCTGCCACAGCTGGTACGCGATCACCGTGAGCACGGTGGAGATGAGTACCCACGCCATTTGGTACCAGTAGAAGAACGGGATGCCGATGAAGGTCGGGTCCGTCTTCGCGAACGAACCCACCCACAGCATCGCGACGAACGGTGCGACTAGGCAGAGGCCGATGACGACGCGCACAGGCGTCACCACCGGGCCTCTGCTCACTTCCGGGGCTTGTGACATGCGGTGGCTCCGTCCCCTCGCTGATCACCTCGTGCAGTGCGCACGAAATGTAGGTGACGGCGTCAGGACAGCGGAAGCCCTCGTCCGCATATCGGTCCTGAACTGCAACTTCGCGGTCGGGAGCGGTATGTTCTGTCCGGTTTGCGCTAGTCCTGGGGGCGCTTCAGGCGGGCCACGAACTTGTAGCGGTCGCCCCGGTACACCGAGCGCACCCACTCCACCGGCTGACCGGTGCGGTCCTGGGAGTGCCGGGAGAGCATCAGCATCGGCAGGCCCACGTCGGTGCCGAGCAGGCCTGCCTCGCGCGGGGTGGCCAGCGAGGTCTCGATGGTCTCCTCGGCCTCGGCGAGATGGACGTCGTACACCTCGGCGAGCGCGGTGTACAGGGACGTGTACTTCACCAGGGACCGGCGCAGCGCGGGGAAGCGCTTCGCCGACAGGTGGGTGGTCTCGATGGCCATCGGCTCGCCGTTGGCCATGCGCAGCCGCTCGATGCGCAGCACCCGTCCGCCGGCCGTGATGTCCAGCAGCCCGGCGAGCCGGTCGTCGGCGGTGATGTAGCCGATGTCCAGCAGCTGCGAGGTGGGTTCCAGGCCCTGGGCCCGCATGTCCTCCGTGTAGGAGGTGAGTTGCAGCGCCTGCGACACCTTGGGCTTGGCGACGAAGGTGCCCTTGCCCTGGATGCGCTCCAGGCGACCCTCCACCACCAGCTCCTGGAGGGCCTGGCGCACGGTGGTGCGCGAGGTGTCGAACTCGGCGGCCAGTGTGCGCTCCGGCGGGACCGGCGTGCCCGGTGTCTGTGTCCGGGTCATGTCGAGCAGATGCTTCTTCAGACGGTAGTACTTGGGCACGCGCGCGGTACGGACGGTCGCCCCACCCTCGTTCTCCGCACTGCTGACGTCGGTGCTCATGCTCTGCCTTCCCGGCTCCGGGTGCCGAAGTGACCGGCATTCCTGTCGGTCACGGCTCACATCGTGGCACGGCTCCGTGCCGGGATGGCCCCGCACGCTCCGTGATCCCTTCTGTATACCCCCGGGACCCCCCTTGGTCTAGTCCACAGCGGGGTCGGACGTCGCTGGTACGCGCGTTCGGAACCGTACCGGCACGTCGTCCGGCGGGTGGTGGTACACCCGGTCCCGGTCCGCCCGATCTGGGGCTTGCGCAATGAAAGGTCCCTGCATATCTCGGTCGCATCACGGACGCGAGGGGCGTGGTTGAACACCCTTGACAGCCCTATTGGTCTGGGCCAAGCTCCCCGTACTGGTCTACACCATTGGTCCAGGTCCCGGCCCCATGGGCGGTCCGCGTCGACGAGCAACCGCGGGGAGGCAGGGGGGTTTTGTGGCATCCCTGAGGAGGGTGGCGTGAAGCGCAAGCTGATAGCCGCGATCGGTATCGCGGGCATGATGGTCTCGATCGCGGCGTGCGGGGGCGACGACGGCAAGAAGGCCGGGGCGGACGGTTACGCCGGCGAGACGCTCACCGTGTGGGTGATGGACGGGTCCTCGCCGGACCAGTGGCAGAAGGACGTGGCGGCCGCCTTCGAGAAGAAGACGAAGGCGAAGGTCAAGTTCGAGGTCCAGACGTGGAACGGTATTCAGCAGAAGCTGACGACCGCCCTGTCCGAGGAGAACCCGCCGGACGTCTTCGAGATCGGCAACACCCAGACGCCGGCCTACGCGAAGACCGGTGGTCTCGCCGACCTGGCCGACCTGAAGAGCTCGATCGGCACCGACTGGTCCGAGTCGCTGAACGAGTCCGCCGTCTTCGACGGCAAGCAGTACGCCGCCCCGTGGTTCGTGGTCAACCGCGTGGTGGTCTACAACAAGAAGGTCTGGGCGGACGCGGGCATCAAGGAACTCCCCAAGACCCGCGACGAGTTCTACGCCGACCTCAAGACCATCGGCGACAAGACCGACGCCGAGCCGATCTACCTGCCCGGCCAGAACTGGTACCACTTCGTGGGCCTCGCGATCGGCGAAGGCGCCGAACTGGTCAAGAAGGACGGCGACAAGTACGTCTCCAACCTGGCAGACCCGAAGGTCGCCGCGGCCATGGAGACGTACAAGAAGTTCCAGTCCCTCTCCAAGGCGCCCAAGGACAAGGACGAGGCCACCCCGCAGCAGGGTGAGGTCTTCGCCAAGGGCAAGACCGGCGCCTTCATCGGCATGGGCTGGGAAGCCGGCATCGCGATCGAGACCAACCCGGCGATCGAGAAGGACCTCGGCTACTTCACCATCCCGGGTGCGACGGCGGAGAAGCCCGAGGGCGTCTTCCTCGGCGGCTCCAACCTGGCCGTCGCCGCGGGCAGCAAGAAGCAGGAGCTGGCCAAGGAGTTCCTGAAGGTCACGCTCTCCGACGAGTTCGAGGGCGCCCTGGCCAAGGCCAACGGCGTCATCCCGAACAAGGACGCGCTCCAGTCCAACCTGAAGGGCAACGCCGCCGCCGAGGCCGCCGCGCCGGCCGCCGGGGGCGGTGGCACCACGCCGCTGATCCCGGAGTGGGCCGCGGTCGAGAACGCGCCCAACCCGATCAAGACCTACATGACCGCCGTGCTCAACGGCAAGAGCACCGCCGAGGCGGCCGAGCAGGTCGAGGAAGAGTTCAACAAGCGCCTGTCGCAGCAGCAGTAACGCCGGGTGTGCCGGGGCGGAGTGGCCGGTGACGGCCCCCGCCCCGGCGACCGTACGCGGGTCGACGTACACAGGTCGAGAAGAGAGAACGCGAGCATGACCGTGCAGACCGAACGGCCGCCCTCGGGCCCGGCGGACGTCCGCAAGGCGGACGGCGGGGGATCCGGCGGACCGAGAACGAGAGCCGCGTCGCGCGCCGGCGCCCTCGCCCCGTACCTGTTGCTGCTGCCCGCCGTCGCGGCCTCCGTGCTGCTGCTCGGCTGGCCGCTGCTGAAGGACGTCCTGCTGTCCTTCCAGAACCTCAACATGGCGCAGCTGATCCAGCACGCCACCGAGTGGAACGGCGTCGAGAACTACAAGGAGACCCTCACCAGCGAGCAGTTCTGGCGGGTCACGCTCCGCTCGATCCTCTTCACGGCGGCCAACGTCGTCCTGATCATGGTCCTCGGCACCCTGATCGGCCTGCTCCTCGCCCGCCTCGGCAAGCGGATGCGGTTCACCCTGCTGATCGGCCTGGTGCTGGCCTGGGCGATGCCCGTGGTGGCCGCCACCACCGTCTACCAGTGGCTCTTCGCCACCCGCTACGGCGTCGTCAACTGGGTCCTGGACAAGCTCGGCTGGCACTCCATGGCCGACTACAGCTGGACCAGCAGCCAGATGTCGACGTTCTTCGTCGTCACCCTGCTGATCGTCTGGATGTCCATCCCGTTCGTCGCGATCAACCTGTACGCGGCGACCACCACCATTCCGGGCGAGCTCTACGAGGCCGCGTCGCTCGACGGCGCCGGCGTCTGGCGGAGCTTCACCACGGTCACCATGCCGTTCCTGCGCCCGTTCCTCTACGCCACGACCTTCCTGGAGATCATCTGGGTCTTCAAGGCGTTCGTGCAGGTCTACACCTTCAACGAGGGCGGCCCGGACCGGCTCACCGAGATCCTGCCCGTGTACGCCTACGTCGAGGGCGTCGGCAACCAGCACTACGGCATGGGCGCGGCGATCGCCGTCCTGACCATCCTGATCCTGCTCGGCCTGACCGCCTACTACCTCAGGATCGTGCTCAAGCAAGAGGAGGACGAGCTGTGAAGCGCTCGCTCTTCGGCCGCGTCTGGCCCAACGCCACGGCGGTCGTCCTGTTCATCGGCTTCGTCTTCCCCGTGTACTGGATGTTCGCCACGGCCCTCAAGCCGCGGGGCGACATCCTCGCCGACAACCCGGTCTGGTTCCCGACCGACATCACCTTCGAGCACTTCGAGACCGCGACGGGCGCCGACCACTTCTGGACGTACGTCACCAACTCGCTCACGGTGACGATCTGCGCGGTCGTCTTCTCCCTGATCCTCGCGCTGGCCGGGTCCTTCGCCCTGGCGCGGATGCGGTTCAAGGGGCGGCGCGGCTTCATCATCGGCTTCATGCTGGCCCAGATGGCGCCCTGGGAAGTCATGGTCATCGCGATGTACATGATCGTGCGGGACGCGTCGATGCTGAACAGCCTCGTGCCGCTGACGCTCTTCTACATGATGATGATCCTCCCCTTCACCATCCTGACGCTGCGCGGCTTCGTCGCCGCGGTGCCCAAGGAGCTGGAGGAGTCCGCGATGGTCGACGGCTGCACCCGCGCCCAGGCCTTCCGCCGGGTCATCCTGCCGCTGCTCGCGCCGGGCCTGATGTCCACCTCGCTGTTCGGCTTCATCACCGCCTGGAACGAGTTCGCCCTCGTCCTGGTCCTCAACAAGGACACCGAGGCCAAGACGCTGCCGCTGTGGCTGTCCAGCTTCCAGACCCAGTTCGGCGACGACTGGGGTGCGACCATGGCCGCGTCGTCCCTCTTCGCCATCCCGATCCTGATCCTCTTCGTCTTCCTCCAGCGCAAGGCCGTCAGCGGCCTGACCGCCGGCGCCGTGAAGGGATAACGCCACCCGATGACGACCATCGCCAGCGGCACCGACACACTCACGCAGAACGCGCTCACCGTTCTCCAGCCCGGCTTCTCCGGCACCACCGCCCCCGACTGGCTGCTGCGCCGCCTCGGGGAGGGGCTGGCCTCCGTCGCCCTGTTCGGGCGGAACGTCAGGACGCCCGACCAGGTGGCCGCCCTGACCGCGCAGCTCCGCGCCGAACGCGAGGACGTGCTGGTCGCCATCGACGAGGAGGGCGGCGACGTCACCCGCCTCGAGGTGCGCACCGGCTCCTCCTTCCCCGGCAACCACGCCCTCGGTGCGGTGGACGACGTGGGCCTCACGCGCGAGGTCGCCGCCGAACTGGGCCGCCGGCTCGCGGACTGCGGCGTCAACTTCAACTGGGCCCCGTCCGCCGACGTGAACTCCAACCCGGACAACCCCGTCATCGGCGTCCGCTCCTTCGGCGCCGGCACCGACCTGGTCGCCCGGCACACCGCCGCCTACGTCACCGGCATGCAGTCGGCGGGCGTCGCCACCTGCACCAAGCACTTCCCGGGCCACGGGGACACGGGTATCGACTCCCACCACGCCGTGCCGCGCATCGACGTGGACGCGTCGGTGCTGGCCGAGCGCGACCTGGTCCCGTTCCGCGCGGCCATCGCCGCAGGCAGCCGCGCGGTGATGAGCGCCCACATCCTGGCCCCGGCGCTGGACCCGGACCGCCCGGCCACGCTCTCCCGCCGCATCCTGACCGACCTGCTCCGCGGAGAGCTGGGCTACGACGGCCTCATCGTCACCGACGGCATCGAGATGCGGGCCATCTCCGGCACCTACGGCATCGAACGCGGCAGCGCCCTGGCCATCGCGGCGGGCGCCGACGCGATCTGCGTGGGCGGGGGCCTCTGCGACGAGGACACCGTGCGGCGGCTGTCCGACGCCCTGGTCGAGGCGGTCCGCTCCGGCGAACTGCCCGAGGAGCGGCTGGCCGACGCGGCCGACCGGGTCCGCGCGCTGTCCCGCTGGACCGCGGCGAACCGCCCGGATGCCCGCACCGCCGGTGCCCCGGACGAGGAGGTGGGCCTGCGCGCGGCCCGCCGTGCCCTGCGCGTCACCGCGACCGAGGGCTTCGGTCCGCTCACGGCGCCGCCGTTCGTGGCCGCCTTCACCCCGGTCGCGAACATCGCGGTCGGCGACGAGACCCCCTGGGGCGTCGCCGCCGAACTCCGCCGTCTGCTCCCGGGCACGGAGACCGGCAGCTTCACCGGACCCGACGCCGGGCACGAGGCACTGGCCGCGGCGGGCACCCGCCGGGTCGTCGCCGTCGTCCGCGACGAGCACCGCCACCCCTGGATGGCGGCGGCCCTCGACACCCTGCTGGCGGCCCGGCCCGACACGGTCGTCGTCGAGATGGGCGTCCCCCGAGCCGAACCCCGCGGCTCCCTCCACCTGGCCACCTACGGCGCGGCCCGCGTCTGCGGCCGGGCGGCGGCGGAGGCGGTCGCCGGAATCTGACGACACCCGCCGGTGTGCGTTGCGATCGGGGGTTCGGAGAATCCTCCCGGTCTACGCGGCGCGCTTGAGCTCGGCTCGGCCGAACAGCAGCGCGTAGCCGGTGGGGAGCTGGTGCAGGATGCGGGTGATGAGGTCGGGGCCGGCATGGGCGGCGACCGCGGCGAAGACGGAGCCGGTGTCCCAGCGCGTGGTGGCCGGCGAGGCCCCGGCGCGGGTGGCGAGGTCCTTGACGAAGGCCCATCCGGTCAGCGGCCGTGTGTCGGGGATCTGCGCGGTCAGGACACGCGCGGCCTCCTGGGGCAGGCAGGCGGCCAGGTCGACGCGTTCGTCGCCGGTCAGTCGGCGTCCCAGCCCCGAGAGGACCAGGCGGACGGCTTCGTCGGCTCTCTCGAGGGTGGGGTAGGCCCCTTCGTAGCGGACCTTCTCCAGCATCTGCTCGTACGCCGCCCCGTACGGCTGCTGGTGCTCGGACGGTACGCGCACGTCGGTGATCACTGCGGTGCATGCCTTTCGTGGAGGGGTGCGGGTGTGTGGCACCGAGGTAAGGGTCGGATGGGCTGGGGGCTGCCGAAGAGGAGGCCGTGGCCGACGGGGAGGCGGACGGACCGTCCGGGTGGTGGTTCGGCGCGCCGCAGCGGGTAGCGCAGGGGCGAGGTCCGCGCCCGGCTCGCGCACGCCGGACTGCGCAGGGGGTGCGGAGGGCGGGATGAAGGGGGGAGACCGGGTGCCCGCCCTCCGCATGCCCGGCCGTGTCAGCCGGAGATCTCCCGGCGGCCGGAGCCGACGCCGATGGAGATCTTGCGGGGCTTGGCGCGCTCGGCGATCGGGATGCGCAGGGTGAGCACGCCCGCGTCGTAGTCGGCCTGGATGCGCTCGGTGTCGAGGGTGTCGGCGAGCACGATCTGGCGGGAGAAGACGCCCAGCGGCCGCTCGGACAGTTCCATCTGCACGTCGTCGGCCTTCGCCACCGGTCGGCGCTCGGCCTTGACCGTCAGCATGTTCCGCTCGACGTTGATGTCGATCGCGTCCGCGCTGACGCCGGGCAGGTCGAAGGCCACCACGTACTCGTCGCCCTCGCGGTAGGCGTCCATCGGCATCGCCGACGGCCTAGACCAGGTGCCCGGGCCCATCAGCTGCTGCGTCAGCCGGTCCAGCTCACGGAAGGGGTCAGTGCGCATCAACATCGTGAGTACACCTCCAGCAGGTTCAGGCAGTTGCTGCCAATGCGCTTCACTGACACTGTTGTAGCATGTCATCCAATGGATGACAAACGCGATGTCATCTTCTCAATGACAAACCCGAGGAGGTGCCCGTGACCTCGGCCGACCAGCCGTCCCCGTCCCGCACCGACGCCCACAGCCCGGCGTCGTTCCTTGCCGCCGCGGCGGCCCTTGATGCCATAGACACCGTCCTGCGCGACGCCCAGCGAGCGGCCGAGGACGTTCCAGACACCCCCGGTCCCGGGCCGGAGCAGGCGCTGGCCTCCCTGATGCTGCTGGGTCAGGTACGCGAGCGGCTCGCCGGATGGGAGACCGGGCTGATCGAAACGGCCCGCGACGCGGGAGCCAGCTGGGCCGACCTCGCCCACCCCCTCGGCGTCGCCAGCCGCCAGGCCGCCGAGCGCCGCTACCTGCGCGGCCGCCCCGGCCCCGCCGGAACCACCGGCGAAGAGCGTGTGACCGCCACCCGCCAGGCCCGGGCCGCCGAACGGAGCGTCGCCACCTGGGCCCGCAGCAACGCGGCAGACCTGCGCCGTCTCGCCGGCCAGATCACCGCACTCACCGATCTTTCCCCCGCCGCCCGCGGCCCGCTCGGCGAGCTCCACGCGGCCCTCGCCCACGACGACCCCGTCGACCTCATCGCCCCGTTG